>JACMKU010000030.1 GCA_014379965.1 Chitinophagaceae bacterium | reverse complement strand
TGAAAGAGGATTATGAAGTGAGCGGGAAAGAACTCGACGCCATCGTTGAATTCGCAGACACATATGACGGATGCATCGGCGCGAGGATGACGGGTGCGGGGTTCGGAGGCTGCGCAATAGCGCTGGTGAAGACGTCGCAGTTCCATGACTTCACCGAAAAACTAACCAGAGCATACAATGAAAAGATTGGATACAAACCTGAGGTGTTTGCTTCTAAAATAGGAAGCGGCGTCTCGAAAATGTAAAATCTAAAATGTAAAAGGTGACGCCTCTGTAGGTCGCTAGTTAAAGCGACCATCAACTTTTACATTTTACATTTTATATTTTAGATTTTACATTCCCTAGTGAATTCTATCTCCCCGCACTTCCAGGTTTTCCATTACACCGGCTTCATATTCTAACCATTCTTTCCAACGGTCTCTTACGATCTTCTTATCGACATATGTTTCGGCCAGTTCAATGAATAGGGTATAGTGTCCGGCCTCGCTCTCCATGAAGCGACGATAGAACTGCCTCATGTAATCGTCCTCCAATCCTTCACTCAATCTTTTAAAGCGTTCGCAACTCCGTGCCTCGATGAGTGCCATGGTCAGCAGGTGATCCAGGAAGCGTATTTCCCAGTGGCCGCCCCTTGCCTGGAAGTCAATTAGCTTATTGACATATTCATCCTTCCGCTGTTTACCTAGCCGAAAGCCGCGCTTGTGCAGTTCCGCCAGCACCTGCCGGAAGTGACCCCATTCTTCAGTCACGATGGGAGAAAGCTCTGTTACCAGCTTGTCCATGTCGCTGTATCGCTGGATGAGGGTAATGCATGAAGTAGCCGCCTTCTGTTCACAGTAAGCGTGGTCCGTCAGGACCTCCTCGAGCGATCTCTCCGCCAGGTTGACCCAACGAGGATCAGTAGGGAGCCGCAAGCCTAGAATATTTTTGGTGTCTTGTGAGAGTTCCATGAGTACAAAAGTAAGAGAGTCAGCCTGTTTAGTTTATTTTTCGACCAAAAATTAGGGGGCTACGACTTTTGCCGTTCGGTTGCATTGCCTTACCTTTGCCGCCACAAATAATTACAGGAACATTTATCCGGATGGATTAAAAAAATCAAAGATGCCTTTAACTAAAGAAAAAACAGCAACAATTTTCAAGGAATTTGGCGGAAAAGCCACCAATACGGGTTCCATTGAAGGTCAGATCGCTCAATTGACAGAGCGTATCTCACAGATCAGTGGTCACCTTCAGCAGAACAAGAAAGATTTCTCCACCCATCGCGGCCTGATGCAATTGGTAGGTAAGCGTAAGCGTTTGCTTAACTATCTCCAAAAGCACAACCTTACAGGATATCGCCAGTTGATCGAAAAATTAGGTCTCAGAAAATAAAGGGCTCCTGCTTCCGCGCAGCGGGATGTTGGGAATCATTTTTACGACCTGATCCGATCGACGATAGATTGCGGGCCTTACAAAATAAATTCCCAATATCATTCCAAGGATGTTGGGAATATGTGTTTCCAGACCTTCCTACCCACGCAGACGGAAATTAAGACAGGGCATTGAACGATATGTTTTCACCTGGGAATTGCCCAGGTACTTCGGTTTTAAAAATAATCCCTCACAGTTTGAACGTTTAACCTCTGAACTTCAAACTTCAAATTAGAAATCATCTTATGCTTACACAACCGTTGCAATCGAAATTCAACATACGTGATGGCCACGAGGTCATCATTGAGACTGGCCGACTTGCCCGCCAGGCCGATGGCTCAGTTACCGTACGCCAGGGCAATTGCGTTATACTCGCAACCGTAGTAGCTAACAGGGAAGCAAAGGAAGGCCAAAGCTTTTTCCCACTAACGGTAGATTATCAGGAAAAATTCGCATCTGCAGGACGCATCCCCGGGTCCTTCTTCAAGAGAGAAGCCCGATTAAATGATTATGAAATCCTCACATCGAGGCTCATCGACCGCGCACTTCGTCCATTGTTTCCTGACGATTATTTCTGTGAAGTACAGGTGCTCGTTACTTTGGTTTCGAGCGATGCCGAGGTACTTCCCGACGCATTAGCCTGCCTTGCCGCTTCGGCAGCACTCGCCGTATCGGATATTCCGATCCAGGAGATTATTTCTGAAGTCAGGGTGGCAAGAATCGATGGTCAATTTGTAGTGAATCCATTGCGTAGCGAACTTGCCAATGCAGACTTTGAATTCATGGTGGCCGCTACCGATAAGAACATCATGATGGTGGAAGGTGAAGCAAAGGAATGTTCGGAAGATGATCTTATCAAAGCTATCGAAGTTGGTCACGAGGCTATTCGTGCACAGGTGAAAGCGCAACAGGAACTCCGTGATCTAAAGGGTGTGAAAGGAAAGAGAGAGTATTCCAAGCCTTCACACAGTGAAGAATTGCGTGGGAAAGTCGATGCATTTGCGAAAAGTAAAGTAGATGCCGTTGCGAAGGGCTCACATAGCAAGCATGACCGCTCAGATAAATTCAATGCCATCTTCGTTGAGCTTATCGAACATCTTAAGGTTGAATACAACATCGCGGAAGGTTTAAGCCTGAGTGACGAAATAAAGAAATGGGCGAAGGTGTACTATGGCGACCTTCAGTATTATGTGGTGAGGGATATGATCCTGAATGATAAAGTCCGGCTCGATGGACGAAAGTTGGACGAAGTGCGACCATTGAGTATGGAAGTAGACGCACTGCCTTCTCCGCACGGAGCCGCGTTGTTTACTCGTGGAGAAACACAATCACTAACGACAGTAACGCTTGGTACGCCGCTAGATTCATTACTAATCGAAAGCGCAGCGGTATCCGATTATTCAAAATTCATTTTGCACTATAACTTTCCTCCATTCTCTACAGGTGAAGTAAAGATGATGCGGGGCCCTGGCCGTCGCGAAGTCGGTCATGGTAATCTTGCCATGCGTTCACTTAGGCAGATGATGCCTGGGGAAGATTTCCCATACACGGTGCGTATCGTAAGTGATATTCTCGAATCAAACGGTTCATCTTCGATGGCGACTGTGTGTGCAGGTTCACTCGCACTTATGGATGCAGGGGTAGCTATACCAAAGCACGTATCGGGAGTCGCGATGGGACTTATCAGTAAAGAAGGTCAGTTCGCAATCCTTACAGACATCCTCGGCGATGAAGATCATCTCGGTGACATGGACTTCAAGGTAACTGGTACACGTGATGGGATCTGCGGCGTACAAATGGATATAAAGGTTGATGGACTTAGCATGGATGTGATGCGACAGGCGCTTGCCCAGGCAAAGCGTGGACGTCTCCATATCCTCGATGCCATGTACGAGACAATCGGGCAGGCACGTGAGGACGTAAAGCCGCATGCACCACGAATGATCAAGCTTTCCATCGAGAAGGAATTCATTGGTGCTGTGATAGGGCCAGGCGGAAAGGTGATACAGGAAATGCAGCGTGAGACAGGCACTACTATCAATATTGAAGAAGTAAATGGCAGGGGAGAGGTGAGCGTATTTGGTACTAATAAGGAAGGTGTTCAGAAAGCTGAGGCCTGGATAAAGAGTATTGTTGCCGTTCCAAATGTTGGTGATGTATATGAAGCGGTGGTGAAGACGATCATGCCCTTCGGCGCGTTCGTTGAGTTCCTTCCTGGAAAGCAGGGACTCGTACACATCAGCGAGATCAGCCATAAGCGTCTTGAAACCCTCGAAGGTATCGTGAAGGAAGGAGACAGGTTCAAGGTGAAGCTGATCGGCACTGATCCTAAGACAGGTAAATTTAAATTATCGAGAAAGATACTCATTCCGAAGCCGGAAGGGCAGAGGCCAAGACCTGAAGAGTCAAATCAATAATATTAAACCCCGGATCGAGTCCGGGACAAACCCCGGATCGAGTCCGGGACAAGCCCCGGAACTGATCCGGGGTTTTTTCTTTAGCGTTAAGATGAGTAACTACACCGAAATAACATTCAACAACATTTCCTCGGAACAGTCTTCAATTCTCGTTGCGAATTTAAGTGAGGAAGGATATGAAGGTTTTGAAGAAAGCGAAGATGAATTAAAGGCATACATTCCTACTAAGAATTTCGATGTGACGATTGCCAATCGGATTGCAACAGAAGTCAATTCTCGTTTTACAACAAATCAAATCGGAGATGTCAACTGGAACGAGTTATGGGAATCGAATTTCCAACCTGTGGTTGTCGATGATTTTGTTGGAATTCGTGCCGACTTTCATTATCCGAATGAAAAAGTTGAGTTCGAAATTGTTGTCACACCCAAGATGAGTTTCGGAACCGGGCATCATGCAACGACATACATGATGGTTCAGCAAATGCGAGAAATTGCATTCGAGAAAAAGTCGGTGTTAGACTTCGGTACAGGTACAGGTATTCTTGCAATACTCGCGGAGAAGCTAGGTGCTGATCAAGTGGTGGCGATCGATCACGATGAATGGAGCATCTTAAATGCGAAGGAGAATATCGAGAGAAATTCGTGTTCGAAGATAGAATTGCTGAAGGCAGAATCGATAGATCGACTGGGTAAGTTCGATATCATCCTGGCAAATATTAACAAGAACGTCATCATCGACAATAGTGCTGCTCTAGGCCGACAATTATCACCCGGAGGTATACTCCTCCTTAGCGGACTCCTCCCTGAAGATGAGTATGATGTTTTCCACATTCTGGATGCGTATTCTTTACATTTAATACAAAGAGTGGTCAGAGATAACTGGTTGTGTCTAAAGCTTTCCTATTAAGAATTTGTGATTTTGAGATTAATTTAATGTTACCTCAACGGTCTTTTTTTGTAGTTTTGCTTTCCAACTCAACCCAAGTGTTCTATGAATGAACTATTGATGATAGTTCTCGCGTATCTTATTGGTAGTATTCCAACTTCCGTGTGGGTCAGCCGCTCCTTTTTCGGTATTGACATACGTGAGTATGGCAGCGGAAATGCAGGCGCCACGAATACTTATCGCGTATTAGGTCCCAAATGGGGGACACTTGTAATGATCACCGATATGGTGAAAGGTATGGCGGCGGTGAAACTAGCTCTTCTTTTTCCACAATACCTGGACAACGATACCCAATTTTCAAATTTTCAGATCGGTCTCGGCCTGGCGGCTGTGGTGGGACATATTTTTCCCATCTGGGCTGATTTTAGGGGCGGTAAGGGAGTGGCTACATTATTTGGTCTGGTTGTGGGTATTTCTCCTTGGACTGCACTGAGTTGCGCAGGAGTCTTTCTTGTTGTCCTGTACCTGACAAGGTTCGTCTCATTAAGTTCAATAATGGCTAGCATAGCCTTCCCAGTATTCATACTGGTAATTTTCAATGTCGAGAATCACATCTACCGAGTATTCGCAATTGCCGTTGCATTAATGGTGGTACTCACCCACCAAAAAAACATCACACGTCTATTACGTGGGGCTGAGAGCAAGGTTCCGATCCTCAAGCATAGGGATCGTAGGAAACAACGCCGGAGGCAGAACAGTTCAATCTAGTGCTGCAGCAGGAAGTATTTACAGTTATTCACAAATCTCCCATCTCGAAATTCATAGCAGGTCATTTGATAACGAAGCATTGACCTTAAGAACCAGTAACCCATTTTGCTTCGCTTCGCTCCCAATGACGACCCATAACTCTTAACTTCAAACTCGACCGCGGACTGAAAACGGCATTTCTTGGTACGATGATTGTTTTTTCTTAATCATTAAAACCCAATAAAATGATTAGAAGAATTATGGCCGTATTCATTTCTACGGCTTTCCTTATCGCCTGCGCTAAGAATCCCATTACGGGTCGTAACCAGGCCAGGCTCGTGTCTGAACAAGAATTGCAGTCAATGGCCTCGCAGCAATACCAGCAATTCCTTTCTACAAATAAGGTGGTAAGTAGCTCTGTAAATCGTGACGCCGAGATGGTGAAACGGGTAGGTCAGCGTGTGACAAGATCAGTTGAAGAATATCTGAAGACGCTTGGTCGTACCAGCGACCTGGAGGGATACAAATGGGAGTACAACCTTGTCGAAGACCCTGCAGCCAATGCATGGTGTATGCCTGGCGGTAAAATCGTTGTATATACCGGTCTTCTACCCATTACCCAGAATGAAGCGGCACTAGCTGCAGTTATGGGCCATGAAATAGCGCACGCTGTGTTGTTCCATGGTAATGAAAGGGTAAGCCAGGGAATGATCCAGCAGGGATTAGGTTCGGCATTAGGTGTTGCACTTTCCAACCAGCCTGCAGCGACTCAGAACGTATTTATGGCCGCTTATGGTATTGGTTCCCAGGTGGGAGTGTTACTTCCATTCTCGAGGAAACAAGAGTTGGAATCAGATCGTTTTGGTATGATCTGGATGGCCGGGGCCGGTTATAACCCTCAGGAAGCCATTAATTTGTGGACAAGGATGCAAGCTGCGAGCAATGGCTCTAAACCACCGGAATTTCTGAGCACGCACCCCTCAGAAGGTAACCGTATCGCACAATTAAAGAAATATCTGCCTGAAGCAATGAAGAATTATAAGCCAGTAGGCAAATAAAAACTTGATTTCCATTAAAAAAACCCGTTCGGCCCTCTGCTGAACGGGTTTTTTCGTGTTAATCCTTTAAATAACAAGCATTTTAACCTACCTTTGCACTCCCTGCTAATGAGAACTCCTTCAATTTTCTCCCAGCGAACAGGGGAATACTTGTCGGGAAACCCCTAAAATTCTTTCAAAGTATGTCACAAACAGTGTTCGAAAAATTAGAACTGGCAGACGAAAAGAATCTCTTAATTCAAGGTTTGCCTTCTTCCATCGAGAAACAGTTCAGTAAGTTGTCTTTTGCTAAAAACATGACTCCGCTCCTTAAAAGCCGGAAAATTGATTTTGCATTGGTCTTCGCAGTGAATGAGAACCAGCTTAATGGCATCCTGAGAGATGTGATGCCCTCGCTGAAGAACGGTTCAAAATTCTGGGTTGCCTATCCAAAGCTCACTTCCAAGATCGCTACGGATCTTAATAGGGATTGCAGCTGGAACAGGCTTACTTGCGAGGGTTATGAGAGCATTCAGAGGGTTGAGCTCGACCACGTCTGGAGTGCCATGCGTTTTGTCAAGGGCGAGACCGTTCTACCCGTTGCACGCAAAAGACAGGCTACAGCCGTAGCAGGTTAACGAGTTACTGTTGAAAATGTATTGAAGGTTTGTTGCTCCGCAGCAAACCTTTTTTTATGGCCTTACTGTAGCTTCGCTACTCAACTAAAACCGATGCCGTTCCTAAATATAGAAATCAAGGCGAAATGCCAGCAACCCGATGTCATCAGGGATTACCTCATTTCGCATAACGCGGAATTCGTGGGGACCGACGAGCAGACCGATACCTATTTCCATACTTCAAACGGTCGATTAAAATTGCGGGAGGGATTAATCGAAAACAACCTGATCTTTTATGAACGACGGAATACTGCGGGACCAAAAGACTCGCAATTTCAACTAATAAAGATCCCTGACGCCGCCGGGTTAAAGGAAGTCCTGGAAAAATCGAACGGCATCAAGGTCGTAGTGAAGAAGCGTCGCGAGATTTACTACATCGTCAATGTGAAGTTCCATATCGATATCGTGACAGCACTCGGATCGTTTGTCGAAATTGAAGCAGGTAACATCCGCGCCGACCTAAGCCGTGAGCAGTTGAAAGACCAATGTGAACACTACTTAAAGGAATTTGGAATTCAACAGAATGATCTCATCGAGGTGTCTTATAGTGATATGTTGATGGCGATCGCGTGAGTGGTCAGCGGCAGGAGGAGGAAGGGTGAATAGTGAGTGAGACTGGTAGGTGTGAATGTAAATAAGATTCGAAATGGTCTGGATCTTCGACCTTAAGAACGTTAAACCTTAAACCCTTAAACGTTAAACGTCTCATTTCAAAATCACCGTTCCCGTTTTTCGTGTCAACTCCATCTCCATGTGCTTGAGGTGTTCGTGGGTCCTGTGGAGCATCTCGAACTCTGCTACCGTATGTGGCTTCTCGAGATCCAATTGGTTTTCCAATAGCATGCGTTTCACCTTCCGAAGCTTAAGATAACTGATAGCTGAAACCACTTCTTCATTGGTTCGATCTTCGTCAATCTTCAGAAAACGCATCAATGCGTTCTCGTTTTCGGGAGCCACCGTCTTTATGAAATCTTCATAACTCTGGGTAAACAGATGTTTCTGGTAGCCTGTATTCTGGCTGAATTTCCGGCGCCAATGATCACTTTCCTCATAGGGAAAGTTCAACAATGAAACCGCGAGCGCACTCAACTGTGGGTCTGCGTGATAAATGAAATAGTTCTTATCTGGTACATAGCCTGTATGTAGTGCGTCTTTGAAAGTGTGTACGAGTTTCACTACCTCCTGGTTGTCGACAAGACTTTCATCGACCATCTCTTCGAAAATGTGTTCGGCAATCAGCTTACTTGCGTCCCAGTTACGAGTACCGTGTTCGAGTAGTATCCTGGCAATCTCTTTCTCCTGAAGCTCATCTTTGAAAAGTAGGTTGAAAGTTGCATCGTCATAGTTGCCCGTATCGGCCGAACCTACCTGCTCATCCTGTTGCCCGGGTTCACTGAATGGTAATTTCCTTTCCTGCGTGACGATGCGGTCTCTGATGAATTTATTTACCAGCGCATGCATTCCGCCCTCATCGATCTTCAATACTTGCGAGCATTGCTTGATATAGTCCTGCTGCTTCGTGAAGTCTTCCGCCTTATTGATCTTCGAAATGGTCTCCGCCATCCGGTTAACCACCTCCGCCTTCCTTACTGAATCGTCGCCGGCATCCTTTAGCGCCACCTGTAATTGGAAAAGAATAAAGTCCTGCCGGTTCTTTTGTACAAACCGTATAAATGCAGCGGCACCGAGTTTGTTGACATAACTATCGGGATCTTCATTATCCGGGATCAAAACCAATTTTACATTCAGGCCTTCCTCTAGTGCGAGGTCGAGCCCGCGCAAGGCAGCCTTCACACCGGCCGCATCGCCGTCATAAATGATCGTGAGGTTGTTCGTGTACTTCTTTACCAGTCGCAATTGATCGATGGTAAGAGAGGTGCCTCCCGACGCGACTACGTTTTCAATGCCAGCCTGGTGAAGTGATACTACATCAGTGTACCCTTCGACAAGGAGGCATTCATCCGCCTTATCAATTGCCTGTCGGGCGAAATAGGAGCCGTAAAGAATGCGGCTTTTAATGTAAATCTCGTTCTCCGGTGTATTTATATATTTTGGAGCCTTGTCATTTTTTTTAAGAATACGGGCTCCGAAGCCAACGATCTTTCCACTTGTATTGTGGACCGGAAAAATGATGCGACCACGATAGTTGTCCATCAACTGATCATTCCTGTTGGCCACAAGTCCCGTCTTTATGAGCAGCTCAGGGCTATATTGTTTGGCAAGTGCCTCTTTCGTGAAAGCATCCCGTTGTTCAGGAGAGTATCCGAGTTGAAATTTCGTAATTATCTCTTCGCGAAATCCCCTTTCTTTCAGATAGCTCAATCCAACATCCTGGCCTTCCTCGGAATTGAATAGCATCCGGGAAAAAAACTCCTGTGCGAAACTATTTATGATGTAAAGGCTATCTGCCGACTGTTGTTGCTGACGCTGCTCATCCGATTGAAAAGTCTCTTCTACCTCAATGTTGTAACGATTGGCCAGCCATTTAAGGGCGTCGACATAACTGTGTTTCTCATGCTCCATGACAAAGCTGATGGTATTGCCGCTTTTACCACAACCGAAACATTTGTAAATCTCTTTTGCTGGAGACACCGTAAAGGAAGGCGTCTTCTCATTATGAAAAGGGCAGAGTCCGAGGAAGTTGGTGCCGCGTTTCTTCAGTTTTACGAAGCTTCCTACCACATCGATGATATCGATACGACCGAGGATCTGTTGTATGGTGTTTTGTGAAATCATTCGGGAGGTGCAATATACAGCAGGTAGGTGAGTTGTCAGTGATCAGTGGTGAGTAGTCAATGGTGAGTAGTGAATGACAACCATAAATGTCAAAGCTCTTCAAATGGGGAAAACCACTAGGGGTTTCACGCTCCACTCACCACTCACTACTCACGATTCACCGCTGACCGCTGACCACTCACTCTTTGCATTAAACCTTTTGCTGCTTTCGACGTCTCAATCCAAATTGAAACCTTTTATGAAATCAACCAAACTATTACTTACGCTGCTTGGCTGCTCACTTGGCCTTGCAGTCTCTGCCCAGAACCAGGCAGGATTGGATTCCACCGGCCTCCCGGGAGATCATTTCAGCCTGCACGGGGCCCTCGCCCTTTTTCAAAAGGCCTCAACACCAGAGGCTTTCGAGAAAATGCTAAATGAAGCTGACAATCATGTAAATAATCTTGATCTGAATGGTGACGGCGAAACGGACTACATCCGGGTGATCGATCATTCCAGGGGAGACGTGCATGCCTTTGCCCTACAGGCTGTAATCTCCGCCTCGGAAAACCAGGATGTAGCAGTCATCGAATTGGAAAGAACCGGGGACACGACCGCGGTCGTTCAAATTGTTGGGGACGAGGAAATCTACGGTGAAAAGACCATTGTCGAGCCCGACGGAAATAACGATGATGGGGCCTACCTATATGACCAGGATAAGAATGAACAGCGCGCCCATGGTCCTGATGCCGGAAGTCATTTCCAATCGCCAAGATTAGTCGTGAATGTGTGGTTGTGGCCATCGGTGAAAGTAGTCTATGGACGTGCTTACAGGCCGTGGATGTCTCCCTGGAGGTGGCAACATTACCCGGGATGGTGGAAGCCATGGAGACCTTTATCCTGGACCGCATATCGCCCTTTTCACCATCATCATCACAGGCATTTCGTGGTGACAAGGTCGCACAGGGTATTGCGAGCTCATACTGTATATGCTCCTTTCAGGGTCTCTTCAGTGACGGTAAGAACCAGGCATCAGGCAGCAGTAAGCGGATACCGCGTTTCTCGTACACGCACAACGGTTACAGGCCCCCGGGGTAACCAGGCCACTCGAACTAAAACTACAGTAAGAGGCAATAATGGAAGAGCAAAGGCGACCCGGACCACTGTAAGGAAACATCGATAAAGATCAATAGTACATTCAATTATAAAAATAGGCCCGCTGTTGCGGGTCTTTTTTGTCTCGTAAAGTTTAGTCAATAGTCAATAGTCAATAGTCAATGGTCAATGGGCAATGGTCAATGGGCAATGGTCAATGGGCAATAAGCAATAGCCAATCGCCAAGTTAAAGAACCCCACTAGCCACTTCCTGTCCACACGTTTCTAACCATCCCCGCGTGTGCAAAAATACCACTGGTTTTTACGAAAAAATGTTTTTAAATTACATAGACCATCCTACGTACCCAGGGAAAAAAAGAGGAAAACAATATTGCTTCATCTTTAAATTTTAATCCCATGGTTCAGGTAGAAACTTCACAACTCACCGCAGAGTGCGAAGCCTGGCGGCAAACTCTTCGGCAATACCGCGAAGAGTTTACACAGGACAAAACAAAACTCCAGCTCGCCGCCAACCACTCTCTCTCCAAGGATCAGTTACAAGAAGTAGAACATCTCCACAATCAGTTTCACATCCAGCTCATCAACATTCACGATTTAAAACAAGCGATCAAGACACATGACCGTAAGATCGGCTATGAGATGCGCGAACAAAATGGCCTCAATGAAGAAACTGTAGCTGATCATGAAAGCCTTTTCAACCAATACCAGAGCCTCGACAACACACTCCGGGATCTTAGAGAGGAATTCAATCGATTCCTAAGCCGAACGAGTAACTAGAACTATCCTTCGCTTCCTTACACTGTTCCTTATGTGCCGCTTGGCGCATGACCGGGTGTCCGGGTACCCATTTAGATTCGAACATACTATTGCTCACTCTAAAAACTTCTTGCCATGCCGGAATTTGATACATCACATGTAAAAAACATTGTCTTGCTGGGCCATGCTGGCTCGGGTAAGACCACCTTAGCGGAGTGCATGCTCTACGAGGCAGGCCTCATCAACCGCAGGGGCACAATTGCCGATAGGAATACTACCGGAGATTATCACGAACTGGAGCAGGAACGTGGTAATTCCATTTTTAGCAAGCTCCTCCACACAAAATGGCGAGGCTATAAGATAAACGTTATCGATACTCCCGGCTATGACGACTTCGTTGGCGAGGTCATCTCGGCACTGCGAGTAGCCGACACTGGAGTAATGCTCATCAACGCCGTAATGGGAGTGGAGGTGGGTACCGATATCATTTGGGAATATACCGACAAGTTCAGGACACCAATGATCTTCGCCGTGACAAAACTCGATGATGACAATGCTGACTTCGACAAAACAGTTCGCGAAGCAAAATCACACTTTGGCAGCAAGGTAGTAGTAGTGCAATACCCTGTGCAAGTGGGCTCTGGCTTTCATGAGATCATCGATGTATTGCGAATGACGATGTACAAGTTCAAGGACAGTGGTGGAAAACCCGAGAAGCATCCTATACCGGAAGATCAGCAGAAACGCGCCGACGAGTTGCACAAGGAACTAATCGAGGCCATAGCAAGTAATGATGAATCGCTGATGGAAAAATATTTCGATAAAGGTGAGCTCGACGAAGATGAGATGAAGATGGGTCTCAAAAAAGCGATGATAAACCACGACCTTTTTCCTTTATTCTGCATATCGGCCGAGAGAAATATGGGAAGCGGAAGGTTGATGGGTTTCATTGATAATGTATGCCCCAGCGCAAATGAAATGCCTCCGCAGGTTACTCGGCGTGGAGACAAACTAGAGTGCGATGCAAATGGACCCGTATGCATTTTCATATACAAAACGATTTCTGAACCGCATGTGGGCGAACTATCATTCTTTAAAGTTTACTCGGGTACGGTAAGGAGCGGAATGGAATTGGAGAACGAGACCACGGGAGTCACCGAGAAAATAAGCCAGTTATTTTTAGTAGAGGGAAATAAACGATCTAATGTTAACGAACTCGTTGCCGGCGACATAGGTGCTACGCTGAAATTGAAGAACACGCATGTCAACAATACACTGCATGCAAGGGGAAGGAACTATGAATTGAATCCCATAGAATTCCCGCCACCGAATATGACTCTGGCCATCGAGACTATAAAAAAGGGAGAAGAAGAAAAGCTCTCGCAGGCACTTCATCAGTTGCGCGAGGAAGACCCCACTTTACTAGTGGAGGTTTCACCGGAACTTAAGCAGACTTTAATACATTGCCAGGGGGATATGCATCTTGCAGTTGCGAAGTGGAAGATCGAACATAGCCATAAGCTCGACGTAAAATTCGTTAAACCTAAAATCGCCTATCGCGAGACGATCCGCAAGACGGCGGACAGCAGTTATCGACATAAGAAGCAGAGTGGTGGTGCGGGCCAATTTGGCGAGGTGTACATGCGCATCGAGCCCTGGCAGGAAGGAATGGCTGAGCCTAAAGATCTCAACGTAAGAGGACGGGAAGTTCACGAACTCGACTGGGGTGGCAAGCTTGTATTTTATAACTGCATTGTAGGAGGTGCTATCGACACAAGGTTCCTTCCTTCAGTATTGAAAGGGGTAATGGAGAAAATGCACAATGGTCCTCTAACGGGATCGTACGCACGCGACATCCGGGTGTTGGTTTATGATGGCAAGATGCATCCAGTGGACTCCAACGATATCTCATTTAAGATTGCGGGATTACAGGCATTCCGCCAGGCATTCCAGCAGGCAGATCCCCAGATTCTCGAGCCGATCTATCATGTCGAAGTCTTATGCCCTGACGATTTAACAGGAGCTGTCATGGGCGACTTGCAAAGCAGGAGAGCTATCGTCGAAGGGATTGACAGCGAAGGGCACTTCCAAAAGGTAATAGCGCGTGTGCCATTGGCGGAGATGAATGGCTACTCTTCCTCTCTTCGTTCAATCACGCAGGGTCGGGCGAAGTTCAAAATGCATTTCCTCGCGTATGAGGCGGTGCCCTTTGAGTTGCAGCGCAAACTAATCGATGATTATAGCAAGACGGCGAAGGAGGAGTTTGTATAATTGAGCCTAAACTAATTGCGAATGGATAGGTCCCTCAGTGGGACCTTTTTTTTACATCATGTGTTGAAATCGACGTATTTGGTATTCTCTGATGCGAACGCACGCTTTGTGAATCCCGCATCAGTATACAAATTTGCATAGTTAGAGTAACATCAAAGATTGACTGAGCAAAACGTTAAGCGATTTATTGCCCGCCTAACGTTCACTATACTTTCACGCACTCATTCAATTCTTTCTCTGTGTAGGCTACATTGTATTGTTTTAACACGTCATCAGGCACTCCATTCCATTTATTGGCCTGGTTGCCTGCATACCCCACATCCTTAACGCCAATAGCCGAGGTGTAAAATCCCGTTGCTGTCAGATTGCGCATCAGGGTGAAGAAAGTCACACCCGGTTGCATTCCAGTTTTCACCTTTCCTTTCTTAATTGTGTTTCCCTTTTCATCCTTGTATTCAATCTCGGGATAGGCTATCTCGTCAACGATCTGTATCCGTTGGCCGGAGTCGCAGTCCGCGAATGTTTTCTCAAAGCGATTTAGGGAATGCATATCGAGCCAGCGTAGGCCGCCACGCATGGGAACCTGGTGGGCAGGCATATCTCGCACAATAAAATCGATGAACTCTGGAACCTTCGCCTCCGAGGCGCTTCCGCTTACGTCATCTTTTGGAATGATGATGTCTGCTAGTATGGTGATCGTCGCCATTTCATGCTCGGTGAAGAATTTGCCCTTTGCTATTATCGACTTCTCATAGGCAACTTCGTCAGGATTGCGATCCAGGTTGAAAGTAGGCTCCGCGGCATCCGCTGTCTTCTTCTTATCTTCGGTGTTGCATCCAACTACCGCGGCTCCTGTAGCGATTGCGCCCGTCGCGATAAGTTTTAATGATTTTCTCCTGTCCATATTTCTTGTTTTCAGATGAGAATAAATAATTGACTAAGATCCGGCATCAAAAATCAGATGTTTTGTTTCTTTAGTTCATCGATGATATATTCGGATGCCCTCATGCTCAGCGCAAGGATCGTCCACGTAATGTTCTTATCCGCCTGCGACACAAACTGGCCGCCATCCACGCAAAACAGGTTCTTACAATCATGTGCCTGGCTCCATTTATTAAGCGCGGATTTTTTTGCATCGTTACCCATTCTTACTGTCCCTGCCTCATGAATGATCTCCCCCGGTTTTGACAAGCCGTAGCTGTTCGACGCATCATCGTTTCCTCCCCAGGTGATCACCGCGCCCATGTTATGCATCACTTCCTTGAACGTCTCCTTCATATGCTTCGCCTGCAGGATCTCGTGATCCGTCCATTTCACATTGAAACGAAGGACAGGTATCCCGAATTTATCTACCGTACCCGGGTCGATCTCACAGTAGTTTGATTCAATAGGAATCGCCTCTCCACGTCCCGCCATCCCAACACCGCAACCATAGAAGTGGCGATAGTCTTCCTTTAATGATGCACCATAACCTCCGGGTTCCTTCTCTTTTCCTTTCACCACGTATTTACCATTGAGGTTTTCAATTCCCCAGCTAAATCCGTAGGAAGGCTGTCCCATTCCGCCCCAGTATTCAATGTGGTACCCACGAGGAAAATCAAGTTTCTTGTTGTCGAGCCACCATGGCGAATACACGTGCATGCCGCCCACGCCGTCCTCGTTATAACGCTTACGATCGAAGAGTTGTGGCAAAATACCACCCATAGCAGCGCCAGTTGAGTCATGAAGATATTTTCCAACCACATTGCTGTCGTTGGCGAGGCCATTCGGATGTCGTTGTGACTTGGAGTTCAATAAAAGTCTCGCTGATTCGCAGGCACTGGCGGCGAGGATCACAACCTTACCTTCTACCTGGTATTCCGTCATATCTTCTTTTGAGATATACGATACGCCAGTTGCAAGGCCTTCCTTATTGGTTAGTACTTCCCTTGCCATGGCATTCGCAACGATGTCAACGTTGCCAGTCTTCAGCGCCGGCTTGATCAAAACATTCGGTGATGAGAAATCGGCTTTGTAATAGCTACAGTTTCTGTTGCATTGCCCACAGAAAATACAGGCTTGCCGGTCGTCATTCCCTGGCAACTTTTCTGTAAGAATGGAGAGTCGAGAGGGAATCACTTTTACACCCGCCTGCGTGGCTGCGTTCTTTATGAATAGTTCATGCAACCTCGGCTTCGGCGGACGTAGGAAGAATCCGTCGGGATCGTTTTCCAAACCTTCATTTGTTCCAAACACACCGATTAGTTTATCAACCCTATCGTAATATGGCTTCACATCTTCGTATCCTATTGGCCAATCATCTCCGAGACCATCAATGCTTTTTCTTTTGAAGTCTTTTGGACCGAATCGAAGTGAGATCCTTCCCCAGTGATTGGTGCGACCTCCGAGCATTCTTGCCCTCCACCAATCCCATTCAGTTCCTTTCACTTTTGTAAAGGGCTCGCCATCGAGACTCCATCCTCCATAGCAAGCATCGAAATCACCGAATGGACGCATCGTAGTGCTTGCACCTCGCCTCGGCGACTCCCAGGGATTCTTCATTTGAGTAATGTTCTTCTGCGGATCATACATGAAACCGGCCTCAAGCAGGCAAACCTTCAGTCCCGCATTGGCGAGAATATACGCCGCCATACCGCCTCCCGCACCAGAGCCAACGATCACGGCGTCGTATTTCTTTGGTTGCTTCTTGACCTGAAATTCTCCCATATGTGTAAGCTGTTAGTGTGAGCTAAAAAGGAACAATTTACAGGAATCAGGTTGTACGCGAAAGAATTTTATTAAAAATCTGGACACAGTACTTGCACATACGGTGAGTTTCAAATTATCTTTAAACACAACTAATTTGGATGAAGAAAATCATTATGCTCGCTGCGTATCTCATATCATTCTTTTCGTCAAAGACACAACAGGTAGACTATAACTCTTACCCGGCATACAAGGGAACGGATCTCGGTCTCACTTATTCAATGGCCCGATCTTCATTCAGGATATGGTCGCCTCCCGCTGATAATGCCCAACTCCTTATTTATCGAAAAGGTCTGGGTGATTCTGCCTCGCAAATTGTACAGATGAAAAAAAGTTCGCAGGGTACATGGACGGCTGAATTGAGAGGTGATCATAAAGGGAAGTTTTATGCATTCCGTGTGCACATCGGAGGTCGATGGCTGGATGCGGTGCCGGATCCGTATGCAAAGGCGGTCGGAGTAAATGGAAAGAGGGCAATGATCATCGATCTTAAGAAAACCAATCCCGCCGGCTGGGATAGAGACCGGAGCCCTTCGTTCGGCGCGGTCACCGACGCGATCATCTATGAACTGCATGTGCGTGACGCGAGTATAAGTGCACAATCGGGTATTACTAACAAAGGGAAATTTATTGGCCTTGCAGAAAAGGGCACAACGAACGCGCAGGGCCTTTCGACAGGACTGGATCACCTCAAAGAGCTAGGGGTAACCCACGTGCATTTACTTCCGTCGTACGATTTCTATTCGATAGACGAGACACGTCTTGATAAGCCACAATACAACTGGGGATACGATCCCTTGAACTATAATACACCTGAAGGTTCCTACTCAACTAATCCAGCCGATGGCGCTGTGCGCATACTTGAGTTCAAACAACTTGTCAAGACGTTTCATGAAAATGGACTTCGCGTGGTAATGGATGTCGTTTACAATCACACCATGCTCACCGAGAATTCATACTTCAACCAGTTGGTACCGGGATATTATTACCGGCAGACTCCCGATGGCCGATTCTCGAATGCTACTGCTTGTAATAACGAGACGGCTAGTGAACGTGCGATGATGAGGAAGTTCATGATTGAATCAGTGAAGTACTGGGTGGAAGAATTTCATGTCGATGGTTTCCGTTTCGACCTCATGGGTGTACATGACATAGCAACCATGAATGAAATTTCCCGTGAACTTCACCGCTTGCGTCCAGACATACTCCTTTATGGGGAGGGATGGACGGCCGGTGCCTCACCATTGCCGGATTCGGTGAGAGCATTGAAGGCAAATGCGATGAATCTCGATAGGATAGCGGTATTCAGCGATGACCTTCGCGACGGAATCAAAGGAAGCGTGTTTGATCACCATGATCGTGGGTTCGTAAGCAATAAGCCGGGGATGGAGGAGAGTATCAAATTCGGAATAGTGGCATCGTGCCGCCATCCGCAAGTAGACTATGGAAAGGTCAATTATTCCAAAGCGCCATATGCCGAGCAGCCTCACCATACGGTGAGTTATGCGGAGTGCCACGATAACCATGTGTTGTGGGATAAACTTAAAATTTCTGCAGCAGAAGCTACGGACGCACAGCGGCGAGACATGCATAAGCTGGCGTTATCGATAGTACTCACTTCACAGGGAATTTCCTTTCTGCATGCCGGGACAGAATTTTTGCGAAGCAAGAAAGGAGTCGAGAATTCCTACAATTCGAGTGATAGCATCAATGCCATTGACTGGGAATTGAAGACGAAGAATAAAGATGTATATGATTACGTGAGAGCATTGATACAAATGCGGAAGGAGCAACCGTTGTTCAGATTGACGTCTTCAACAGCGATCGCAAATAATATCAGGTTCATGGAGAATTTGCCTCCTGGTGTCGTTGCCTATGGGTTACGTGGCGATGTGCCGAAAGGGAAGTGGGGGAGGATTATGGTACTGTTTAATGGCTCTTCTGAGACGATGGAACTGGCCTTGGGGGGCAAGGCCTGGAATTCGTTTATCAGGGACAACAAATTAACAAAGGATGTAGGTGCTTTGACCTCGGTTCTCCTTCAGCCACATAGCTGTACGATCCTGTATCAATAGTGCCAGTGAGGCCCATAGGATGAAAGAAAGGGTAGGATAATCCGATATTTTGCCTATCTTTACGGTTCTTATATGTTATCTCTCACTCAGTTTGTAGGGTCTCGTACTATCCAAATGCCGTGATGGCTTAACGTAAGGCAGGTAAAGTATCATCTCTTAGTTGATAGCCTTACCACATTTAATAATCAAATTTTTTTCTACAAGTGTCATTTAACAATTTAACGCTCATCGAGCCTATATTAAAGGCTCTGAGCAACGAAGGCTACACTAAGCCTACCCCTATCCAAGAACAAGCTATTCCCGTCATTCTGCAACATAGAGACCTACTCGGTTGCGCGCAAACAGGTACTGGAAAAACGGCGGCATTCGCCATTCCAATCCTTCAATTGATGCATGAAACAAGGCAGGCCGCGCCTCCTACGGATCGTCGCAACATCAAAGCGCTCATCCTGACTCCTACAAGAGAATTGGCTATCCAGATCGAGGAGAGCTTTAAGGCTTATGGAAAATATGTCGACCTGAAACACCTTGTGATTTACGGTGGCGTATCTCAATACAATCAGGTTAGCACATTGCGGCGTGGAGTGGATATACTCGTAGCTACTCCCGGTCGCCTGTTAGACCTGATGAACCAACGTCATATCTCCCTGCAGGATATCAAATATTTTGTACTTGATGAGGCGGATCGCATGCTCGACATGGGATTTGTACAGGATGTAAAGAGGATCATCGCTAAGCTTCCAGTAAAGAAGCAGACCTTGTTCTTCTCCGCGACTATGCCTCCCGAGATCAAACAGCTTGCAAACATCCTGCTCAACGATCCAGTGAAGGTAGAGGTAACTCCTCCTTCAAGCACAGTGGACCTGATTCAACAATCATTGTATTATGTCGATAAGATGAGTAAGCGTTCATTGCTTATCCATGTACTCAGCGATACAACGATCGAAACGGCGCTCGTTTTTACCAGGACCAAACATGGTGCTGATAAAATAGCCAAGGATCTGAATAGGTCGGGCTTACGCGCCGAGGCTATCCATGGCAACAAATCGCAGAACGCCCGGCAGGCGGCATTGCACAATTTTAAGACCAGGAAGACAAGAATACTCGTGGCTACGGACATCGCTGCTCGTGGAATCGATATCGATGACCTGACACACGTATTGAACTACGATCTACCTAACATCCCTGAATCTTATGTGCACCGTATCGGGCGTACAGGTAGGGCAGGAGCTAGCGGCGTAGCAATATCGTTCTGCGATTACGAAGAAAAGATGTATTTGAAAGATATTGAAAGGCTGATAGGCAAGATGATCCCAGTAATTAAGGATCATCCGTATGATGTGCCTCTGATGCATAATACTCCGCAGCCTGCAAAGGCAGCTGGTGCGCCGGCTAACAGTGGCCGCAGACCAGGAGCTGGCAAGCGATATGGAAGGTCTTTTGCGCAACGCGCGTAGGCCTAACGGGAATGTAAAATGTGAAATATAAAATCTAAAATGTAAAAGTGGAACTTCAAGTAATTTGAGGTTCCACTTTTTATTTGTACTTAAGTCCTATCTGCGACATCTCAAAAAACAAAAACATTTCCTTGTTTTTGAAGGTCACCTTTTAAATTTTACATTCTAGATTTTACATTTTAAATTCCATACTCTACATTTTTCATTTCCCAGCCGCCTGATCCACATACGCTGACACCCAGCCCACCTGTCCATTCTTAACGAGGAAGAATCCTTTGGATTCATAGACTGACTTAAACTGACGCATAATTTTTAGCAGGAGACCCGTTCCTGCCATCAGGGAGCGCTGGTCGAACACGCTATGTACTCGTTTAACTTCCTTAGCAATTGCAGCCTTATCGAGGGATTTATCCTTCAGTCGGCGAACGATTGCTGTGTCTGATAGGGAAGCGTAATCAGCAAAGAGTTGGTCGCTAAATTGCATAACATCTTCGAACGTCACGTTGACTACGGAATTTCCAATTTGTTCTGGCTGCAGCAAAGTAGCCGTTGCCCAAACTATGCCCCCGCTAAACGCGATATAATCATTTAGGTTGTATGCGCCGCTCGAGTTTACTGCATAGATCAACTCCCCATTTTCTGCGCCGAGTAGAACTCGGTATAGTTGCTTATTGTAGTTTGCAAGCGTCTTGTCGAATTCGTCAAGTCTTTTCTCCGTGGCATTCGCAGTACTCTTGGTGCCCCAATTCAATTGAAACAGTTTAAAATTGCTGGTATTCTCATCAATGGGAAAATATCCTCCTTTGGTATTACCACTACCGATATCAATGAGGAAAGTAGAGAACCGCTTGTTAAAAGGGACGATGCCGAGGTGTGAAAGCCTGGCTTCCTGCAATACATCCACGACTTCTACTTTGCGGCTGGGCTCTTTTATTTTCAATCTGAAGGAGTCAACAAGGTTGTGGATCCATTTTGTCTTGTCTTCTTTCTCTGCCTGCATCTTCACTCCACTGCTGACAACGGTAAACACACGGTCGGAGGGAATATTATAGTTCGTCAGTGCTGCATGATAGAGCCCGCTAAGACCGCTCAGCGTCGCCTGGAAGGTGGATGGCGTGAAGGAGATGAAGTCTGTATTTACTGTCGTGTCTTTGACGATGGTGAAACTGCCGGTCGTCTTCGCGTCTGCGGCTAGTTCCAGCAAGCTCATTTTTACGCCCTTCGAGCCGACTTCGATCCCTGCATAGACTGCAGGTACGGAGAATTTCGGTTGCAAACTATTCTGTGCTGAGACTGTAGTCGTCAGCAACATCAGGGCCGCACCGAACCCGGAAAGAAGGGTATGAATTCTACTCATAGCTGGAAGTTTTGCTCTTTAATAAGCTACAATATTATGCTGCTTTTAGCCCTGTTAGAAGTATGCACGGCATTGTGTGAAAAAAATGTGGCTAACTCAGTCGGGGAGTCCGGAAGTCCGGAAGTCCGATAGAGACCGGAAGTCCGAAAGACCAGAAGTCCGAAAGACAACTCTGGAAGCACAATTACCCGGTATGATTAGATACGCCATGATGCTTATAAAAAATGGTCTTTCGGACTTTCGGTCTTCCGGACTAAAATAAAAAAGGGTCTCCCCAATACAGGAAGACCCTCTCTTATTAAATCTCTTCGAATTATTTAGCGGTATCCTTCACGTTACTCTTTTCCTTTACTTTTTCTCCATCTACTTTCCCTTTTTTCTTAAGCACTTGTCCATTCTCCGCGATTAGAGCCTTCATCTTGTCTTCACCATTCTCCATTTGGATTTCGTAAGCTGTACGATTCTTGTCATTTTCCTTGTCGATAGATACAATTGTGTATCCGGCAAACTGTGATTTAACTGTTTTGTTAACTGCAGCTGGAAGTGAAGCATGATCACTCACTTCAGTTACAGTGGCAAACCAGTCGCCATTGTCATCATACCACACCCAATAATCGTCAGATCCCTGGTCGAAAGTAGCTACATAATATGATGTGTCAAGAGTTGGCCAACCAGCAAGTTCCCAGTCGATTGGCATGTTATCCGTATCATAATGATAGGACCAGCTTACGTCTGCAGCCTGGGGATATTTTGCTGCAAAAGAGGTACGCGTTGCCTCAGGTACGACCACAGTTCTTTTCGTGGTCTGGGTTTCTGTACTGGTTGAATTCGTGGTTCCAGCTAGTGTAGTGTCAGAATCGTCATTTTTACTACCAGCTTCACCACAAGAGGCCAGCACAGCGACTACAGCTGTTGCCAGCATCCAATTTTTTACTTGCATAACTAATTTAATTAATGTTTTAAAATACCGTAACCGGCGTTTTCTACCCCACTTTATATAAATTATTATGCCAACCGGCCTCGAGCAGGGTTATAGTGGGTAACTAACCGATGAGAAGGAGTGTTTAACGGTTTAAGGGTTTAATAGTTTAAGGCTTCATTCTAGGTGCGTCTCTAAGCTATTTTGATTAGGTAAGTGCCAATTAGATGCTGAGGTATGACCCGTAAACCTCAACTGTGCAAGATCGTTTCACCTCTTCGAATATCACAACTCTTAAACCATTAAACTCTTAAACCCGAGACTAGCCAAATATGTCATTGAGTACCCCAGCCAGGCGGACGCCGCCCTTAAGTAGTTGTTGATTGACGGTGGCGATATAATCATAGTTATATCCGTAACTAAGTTTTTGATCGGGCTGCTTGATGCTGGCGTAGATGGTTTGTGATATCTGGTACGATTCCCAATACCATTCCATCCGGGGTTGTTGCTGCCAGGATTTACGCATTTGCTTATTCGCGTGGTTAATCGCTTTAGCATATTCGGTGTAGCTAAGTTTTTGAAACTCTACTAGCTTATCATCCCATACCGAATGGATATTAGTGGGTTCGTTGAACCATAGCACCTTTACCCGGTTACCCCCCTGGTCCTCGGGACGTCCACCCACGTGCAGTGGTTGATGTAGATCACCTACGAAATGGATCAGGAGTTTGAGATACATCGTCCTCTGTTGGGTTGTAAGCGATTTATTTGACTTCAATTCGCTGATTAGAAAATTTACTTTATTATATAGGTTAGCTACAGTGTCAGTCTGCAGTTTCGATTGTAATTCCGAAAAACTCATCCCCCCCTTTAAGTTGATATAATGCCAACTGTAGACGTAATCGTATAAAGAATCAGACTTGATGAAATCACCCCAGTTGGATGCCATCGCTATGGACTCGTCACCAAGTAATTCTTTCAAGGCTTTGCGCGCTTTAGAATTAAGATAGCCATCAGCGATCTCGCCAACAATACGATGACCATTGATTCCCCACCAGGCCATTGAAGGGATTGATAATGCAATAAACGATATTACAAGGATAGTCTTCTTGATCAAATTCATGGTAAGTGAGTTAACCGTGTAAATGTATAGAAGTTTCAGAAGTTTAGTGGAGCTTTAGGTCGCCTCAATCATTAGGCCGTTGGCTAGTGGCTAGTAGGGGGTGGCTAGTGGGGCTTCAAGACGAGACATTCACTACTGGAATGGTAGGTGGGTATTGAGGTGACAAATTTCTTAGGGTTCCCCCACTCGCCATTACCTGTTCGCCACTCGGCAAAGACCGCCCCGACCTAGAGTCCCACTAGCCACTCCCTACTAGCCACTAGCCAACGGCCTAATGATTGACGCTAACTAAATAATATTCTACTGAGTCGGCTTACCATTCAATGGAGCTCCGACGGCTATGTCGCAACGGTGGCCGGGCTGACCGTGCGCTGGGTTCATGCCGGCAGCGACTTGCTGTGGTGCAGCCACTGGCGGCGTAACGATAGGCACAGGTGTCACTGTAGTTGCCGATGGAGCTGGAGTATTTGCAGTTCCGGTTGCTTGCTTGGGTTGTGCCCCGTCCAGAGGAGCTCCTACTGGAAATTCGCAACGGTGACCTGGCTGACCATGTGCAGGGTTAACTGCAATCTTCGAAGGTGCACTCCCGATAGAGGGCGCGCTAACAGTGGTTGGGACAATGGCGGAATTCGTATCGGTTGAAAAGGAAGTGTTGCTCGTAGCAACTGGCTGAGCCGGTTGAACCGGTTGTGGTCGTTCTACTGACTTTGAATCACTGAGGCAGCCGGTGCTGGCAAAAAGGGCGACCACAAGGACGGAAAGGATGGTGATTTTCATATTTAGAATTTTGATCCGGGGTTATCCGGGGAGACGTGAAATTACTCCAATATCCCGGGATACCAAAGTGCAGTAAAAGAGGGTCTAAGGCTTCGGCTTTCGGGGACAGCCGGGGGGCAGGGGAAAGTTAAAATTTGATTTTGTCTTTCGCACAGTAATAATAGCCGGGCAAC
Organism: Chitinophagaceae bacterium; assembly: GCA_014379965.1. Classification (GTDB taxonomy): domain Bacteria; phylum Bacteroidota; class Bacteroidia; order Chitinophagales; family Chitinophagaceae; genus VBAT01. The sequence continues at coordinate 1,295 of JACMKU010000030.1, read as the reverse complement.
AACTCGAGCTTGCTGACCTCGTTCGATTTACGGCATTTTGGACAAGTTACCTTGTCGTTTTCATCCACGCGCATCACTCCTTTGAACGTATAGAGAGTGACATCGAGGGAATCGCCGGCCAATGATGGATATGATTTGAGGAAAATTGTATCTGAGGCATGATGTGAATCGATATAATAGAAATCGAAGTCTTTATCTGCGGAGGGGGAGAAGCGCAATTGAAACCTGCCGGTTGAATCTACAGTCGTAGCAGCGAGAACTTTGTCGTCTTCCTTCACCAGTATGGAGAAAACACAATGGCGACCTTCATGCCGGTGTACCCGTAATTTTCCATTGACGAATAGCTGCTGCTGAAGAATTCCAGCGAAGACCAGGATGGCAAAAGCAAAGTTCATCGTTATTCTTTTGGATAAGGTCGGACGTCTACTTCAATAAATCATACCTGGAGAATAATCGACCATAAGACCGTTAAACTTTAAACGCTAAACGCGAATCACAACAAATCCCACCTAAAGAAAACTCTTCACCTGTACGATCTCATACGTCGAACCACTAAACAGTATTTCTACAAAGAAATCACTTAGCTTGTATAAAACAAAATGATGGTCGCCGTTTGTATGGTGACTTTCGAGGATGCCCTCTTCCCATGTAATCTGAGCTTTCAAAGCGGTATCCAGCGCATTGAATTCATTTAATTTCATTACTCCAATACTTATTAATCAACTATGTGAGTGGGATTCTACAAACTTCGGACCAAGTAGGAGTAAACACTTAGTGACTGATGCGGCGTTTAACGTTTAAGGGCTTAACGTTCTTCAGTTCGATAATTCCGAAAGGAGACGAGGCGTCGCCTCAGTTCCAATGGTAGTTTAATTTGAAAAATTCTTTAGCGAAGGGAGCGTCATCCTTAAGAACGATAAACGTCCTCAGCACGCAGCAAATAAATGCGGTAGTTTCTCTATTTCTTTTCCGATAATGTGGATGAGATCCGAAGTGATTCCGGGGCGCCGACTCTCCCAGAATGCGTTGCCCGACTTTTTGTCGATCACATAACCGAGTTGGCATTCCTCCTGGTCATTCCTATCAGCCTCCCAATAGTGTACATTGTAGATTACGTCATTCTCCAGGATAAGGCGGGTGATGTTGCCAATGTGTGGCTGACCATTGAATGAAAAATGAATTAAATCATTATTGATAACAAGCTTTGCCATAGTACAATTTTAGACAGGCAATGAAAATAAAGTAGTGTAGCACTTGCACGTAGATTACTCAACACATCCAGGAAACATGGAAAC
>JACMKU010000029.1 GCA_014379965.1 Chitinophagaceae bacterium | reverse complement strand
TTCTTTCTTGATCTTATCATCCTGCTTGACAAGGCGAAAATAAACCTGTGTAAAATTGCGATAGCTCACCAGCGCCCTGAAAGGTTGCTGTGGAAGGTTGACCTTTTCGACGTTAAATTGAAGCTGCTGTTTTTTTATTTGACTTAGGAGGTTATAACTATTCGTCTTTCCTTCCGAAGAATCTTTCTGTGCCAATATACGCTCCAGAATATCACGCGCCTTCAGGCGGGCAAACCGATGGGTAGTGTCACCGAAAGGAGAGTAGCTGTTGGCCTTTTCTTCATGGTAACTGGCCATGAAGAACCACGCCTGTGACGCAGCCGGTAGATTGCCATATTTATTTGCTATTCGCTCGAGTGCAGAAAAATAGAGTTTGTCCCTCTCGGGGTGCACCGATTTCGACCTGACGAACAATATTCGTTGAATATCGGCATCCAGGAGCGCATCGGGCCTGGCATCGGAGAGATGAAATGCCAGCAATTTCTGGTAAACAAGCAGTGCTTTATGTTGTAGTGAGAAACTGTCCCTCGTAGGAAAGCGGTATCGCGAGAATTCTTCCGCCGTAGCGAAGGCTTCAGGCTGGTCGATTTGAAAGGCATAGGCTGGTTTCCTCAGATCCCTTTCATCATTCTTGAAGTAGTCGAGTGCACGATCTGCGAGAAGGTCGTATAAGGTCGGGCGAAGATGGCGAACATTTCCTTTCAGGATGATGGCATTGAACGGCTCAAGTCGGGTCTGTTGTAGCAAGCGTTCCTCCTGGATAGAGGCCAGGTAGAGGGTACTGATCTTCCTGTGAAAGTCTTCGGTACCCCAGGTTGCAATGTCTTCCTTCTTGAAAAGCACCGTCTGGGTGCGGCTATACATCTGCCAGCGGTAATTATTATAGTACCTCCAGTATAGGTCGGCTAGTAGGCTATTGAGAATGGACGTGGCGGGTTGTTTACTGACTGCGAGTTCCTTTTCAACGTCTGCAATGGAAAGAAGATCATTATTGTCCCTATTCTCCGCCTGTAGGTCGATCATGTATACCAGGGACTTTATGACCTGTGCATCCTGGTTTTCCTGCTTGGCAAGTGCATATATCTTCTTTACTTCGACCAGGGCCGATTTGGGAAGTTGTTTCTTGACAAAATCGGCTACGACCTTCCATTGCTTGTCGTAAGTCTTTATTGTTGACTGGGCATGACTGTTTGAAAAGGAGAAGAGCAAGAGAAACATGCTAACAACACAAGCCCGGACTACTGGCAAATTCATACTGATAAGATTTTGGGTACAAGTTAAATAAATTGACGCAAGCATAGGATGCAGTTTTAGGAAGTATTGCATAAAGGAGAGAGAGTGTTTAGCCGTTTAACGTTTAAGGTTTAACGTTTAAACGTTCCTGGAATCGAAATTTCATTCTTAAAACGAATATTTATACTACTCGCTCAATAATTAATTTCGATAAACTCATACTTCATGAAGGTTTAATCGCATTCCATGTATTTATTAAAAATTAACAAGAATAGATCCTGTAAGCATTCAAATGAAGGTCAATCAACTGGCACATGCGCTATTAACAAATGCTACTGTTTTGGCTGGAAGCCTCGTCAACATTGGATTGTAGCGAAGTTGTAGAGTCTGACTGAACGGTAATAAAGTCCTTTAACTTTTTCTTGAAAGGTTTGTAACGATAATGGCATATCGTTTGAAAATATCTATCCGAATTCAATTTTGAATCGACTTAAAAAACAAACAGTATGAAAACAATTTTTACACTCTTAACTTCTCTCTTCATGAGCATAGCGGTCTTCGCAGCTGGTGCGAAACCTAAAAGCATGCTCACGATCTTATCGGTAGACAATTCCGATATCCGGGTAGTGATCGACGGACGTCGATTCGAACCCGGCGACAATTCTCTCCTGATCCGCCAGCTCGATGCAGGCGTACACCAGGTGAAAGTATACCGCCAGAAAAACAGCGGTTCCTTCAGCATCTTTGGAAAGAGATATGAAATGGTATACAACACGTCCTTGATGGTAAGACCAAAGACTCACGTTCGCCTGAGCATCGACCGGTTCGGTAGAACACGTATTGATGAAAGAAGGATCGGTGGCAGCTACAGGGATGATCGTGGTAGAAACGACCGCGACAACGACTGGGGTAAGAACCGTGATTTCGATCGTGACCGCGACAAAGATTGGGATGACGACCAGAGCTATGACTTTGATCGTGATGGTAGGATGGGTGACTATGATACTAACTACGGTTACGAGAGAGCAATGGACAACAGGGAGTTTAGTATCCTTTTGCAATCGATCGATAAGGAATGGTTGGAGACTAACAAACTGAAATCTGCCACCCAGATCGTGAGAACTAACAATCTTACATCGCTTCAAGTTAAACAACTCGTGCACTTGTTCGGTTTCGAAGGAAACAAACTGGAATTGGCTAAACAAGCATACCAGTCAACAGTGGACAAGAAGAATTATTTCATGGTTCAGGATGAACTTAGCTTCAGCTCGAGCAAGGAAGAATTGAACAGGTATATTCGAAACTTTCGCTAGACATACATTAAGGGTAAAGACCCCTCTTTTTAGAGGGGTCTTTTTTTATCGAGTTATATTTTTCATTTCTTGATTATCTCCGCCATCCGTTTTCCAATATCCGCCGGGCTCTTCACCACGTGTATGCCACACTCTTCCATGATCTTCATCTTTGCGGCGGCTGTATCATCGGCTCCGCCGACAATGGCTCCGGCATGACCCATTCGACGGCCGGGAGGAGCTGTTTGTCCTGCAATGAATCCAACGACTGGTTTCTTGTTTCCACTTTCTTTGATCCATTTCGCCGCTTCAGCCTCCATGCCTCCTCCGATCTCACCAATCATGACGATAGCATCTGTCTCTGGATCATTCATCAATAATTCAACAGCATCTTTTGTTGGAGTACCTATAATGGGATCACCACCTATACCAACGGCCGTCGAAATACCAAGGCCGGCTTTTGCCACCTGGTCAGCCGCCTCATAAGTAAGTGTTCCCGATTTTGAAACGATACCTATTCTTCCTTTCTTGAACACAAAGCCGGGCATGATTCCCACTTTGCATTCATCGGCAGTAATTACTCCGGGGCAATTCGGTCCAATCAGTCTCGTATCTTTTCCAAGAAGATAATTCTTCACCTTAACCATATCGAGAACAGGGATTCCTTCGGTAATGCAGACGATCAGGCGGACACCCGCATCTGCAGCTTCCATGATTGCATCTGCGGCAAACGCAGGTGGCACGAAGATGATACTCACATCCGCACCTGTCTCCTTTACACAATCGGCCACCGTATTGAAGACGGGTTTGTCAAGGTGTTTGTTGCCACCTTTTCCGGGAGTCACACCACCTACTACATTGGTTCCGTATTCAATCATCTGGGCGGCATGGAAGCTCCCTTCAGTGCCGGTGAAACCCTGGACAAGTATTTTTGAGTTTTTATTTACTAGAACGCTCATGGCTTAGTTGATTGGGTTGATTGGGTTGATTCAGTTGATTCAGTTGATTAAGCTTATAGACCCGAAACACTTGTTGGTCGGTTTCTTTAAGTTAACCATAGTTGCAAAGTGAGGGCAAAAGTAAGGGATTGATGCGAAATGCGGTCGGGTTACGGCGGCTTAATCAGCCGAGTCGACCCAATCAACTCAGTCAACTCAATCAACCAGGAATCCAGCAACTAAACCCCCTTACTCTGGTCATCCGGAATCTTCCCCGTCTCCTCCAACATGCGCATTTCCTTTGCGTCTTTAAGGAACTCCGAGGCGAAGATGAATTCATTGAGGAGCTGATTCTTGCTGAAGATAATTTCCTTGTTGCTCCCTTCCCACTCCTTATGACCCTGGTGCATATACACGATGAAGTCGCCGATCTCCATCACGCTGTTCATGTCGTGGGTGTTGACAATCGTAGTGATGTTGTATTCGATAGTGATCTCTTTGATCAATTTATCAATAACGAGAGAGGTCAATGGGTCCAAACCCGAATTGGGCTCGTCGCAGAAGAGGTATTTAGGATTCAACACGATCGCGCGGGCAAGCGCCACCCTCTTTTTCATACCACCACTCAGTTCTGCAGGGAATTTCTTGTTTGCATCCACCAGGTTTACGCGGGCAAGCACCTCATTCACCCGATCCATCTTCTTGCGATACGACCATTTGGTAAACATATCCAGAGGAAACCGAATGTTATGTTCAACATTTAAACTATCAAACAGCGCCGATCCCTGGAAGAGCATCCCAATCTCTTTCCTAATCTCCGTCTTCGCCGCCTGTTCCATCGTGATAAAATCTTGTCCATCATACAGGATCTCGCCGGCATCCGGTTCGAATAGCCCGACCATGCATTTCATCATCACCGTCTTGCCACTTCCGCTTGCGCCAATGATAAGATTGCATTGCCCCGTCTTCATCTCGGCACTTACATCCTCGATGATGACTTTTTCACCAAACCTTTTCTGTATATTTTTTACTTCGATCATAAGGAATTCTACAAAACTATACTCGACTAGATTAGTTCGAGGGATCCCAATGGATCAGATCATTTTTCTATTACAACAAGAGCGCCGACAAAACATAGTCGGAGAACAGTATCAGGATACAGGAAACGACTACTGCCTTCGTGCTTGCCCTTCCAATCTCCAGCGATCCACCCTGCACGTAATATCCATAGAATGCAGGTGTACTGGCAATAATGAAGGCAAAGACATATGATTTAATAAGCGCAAAGATGACGTTGTATGGTTTGAACCCCTCGAGCAGTCCCTTATCATAAATGGAACCGGACAGGATATTCGCTGCGGTACCTGCGAGTCTACCGCCCCAAATCCCGAGCGCCATTGCTAATACGACAAGCATGGGAATCATCAGCAGCGCAGCGATGATCTTTGGCATGATAAGATAGGCCTTTGTGTTTATTCCCATGATCTCAAGGGCATCGATCTGCTCACTCACACGCATGTTACCAAGTTCGCTCGCGATCCGGCTGCCAGCCACTCCGGCCAACACGATACAGACGAGGGTAGGGGCAAACTCCAATATGACAGTATCGCGCACGATCTGCGCGATGGTCGACGGAGGGATCAACGGACTGACAAGCTGGTAAGCAGTCTGAATAGTCGACACGGCGCCAATAAATACAGAGATGATTGTAACAATGCCAAGAGAGCCGATACCTATCTCGGCGCATTGATGCATGAATTCCTTCCAGTACATTCTGCCATTCTCGGGCTTGGAAAACATGCCTTTGATCATCAAAAGGTACTGGCCTATGTCACGAAAAAACTTCATTCAAAAATTTAGGCTGTAAAATACGATGAAAATGGGAATGAAGGTTTAAACCTTGGCAGTTTGATGGTTTAGACCTTTGCAGTTTAATAGTTTAACGGTTTAAGGGTTATCTTAATTCGAAGATTTCTTTTTAAAGAAATTTCAATTTCCAAGAACAATTAAACTACTAAACTATTAAACCAATAAACCTCCAAAACCTCCCACCCTCTAGCGGTGTTAAATTTCCTTACTCACCTTCTTAAACCTCTTCCACCACGGCGACTTGTTTACAATATCCTCCGTCGATACATTCTTGCACTTGATCTGGGCATCCAGCACGGCGATCAAGGCCATGTTGAAAATGCTGCGAACCGAGCTACCCAGTTGCAATACGTGTACCGGTTTCTTAAGGCCAAGCAGAATAGGTCCGACAGCATCTGCCACACCCAGCTCCTTTAAGATGTTATAGGTGATATTACCGGCGGCCAGGTTTGGAAATATGAGGGTATTGACTTCCTTATCGATCAATTCAGAGAATGGATAGTTTTCTTTGAGAAGCTCTTTATTGAACGCGATATTGGCCTGCATTTCCCCATCTACTATGAGTGAGGGCATTTTTTCCTTCACAATCTTCCTCGCTTCCGCCACCAGGCGCGCCTCGCGGGAATCGCTGCTCCCAAAATTCGAATAGCTCAACATTGCAATGCGGGGTACGATATTAAAATGCCTCACCTCCTTCGCAACCATCAACGTGATGTCAGCCAGTTCCTGCGCTGTGGGATTGAAGTTTACTGTCGTGTCGGCAAGGAATAGCGGGCCTTTTTTGGTCAACATCAGGTACATCCCTGCAATCTTCTTCACCCCATCTTCCATCCCAATAACATGCAGTGCAGGGCGTATCGTATCTGCGTAATTCTTGGTAAGCCCCGAGATCATCGCATCTGCATCCCCGTTCTCCACCATCATACAACCAAAATGATTGCGATCTTTCATGATCTTCTTCGCTTCATATGCATTGAAACCTTTCCGTTGTCTCTTTTTGAAGAATACGTCTGCGTACAGTGCTCTCTTTTCCTCGGAAGCGTCGCTACGAGGATCGAATATCGGTAGGCCTTCCAGATCGATGCCATTAGTCATTGCGATGTTCCTGATCTTGCCCTCATCTCCAAGGAGAATCGGGTAGCCTACTCCCTCGTCAAAGATGATCTGGGCAGTCTTAAGAATCTTCAGGTTGTCAGCCTCCGAGAAAACGATCCTCTTGGGATCTTTCCTCGCCTTATTGCCGATCACCCGCATCACCTGGTTGTCCAGTCCCAGGCGAGTGTCGAGATTCTGCGCGTATGCCTCCCAGTCACTGATCGGTAACTGTGCCACGCCGCTTTCCATAGCAGCTCGGGCGACAGCCGGGGCCACTGTTGACAGAAGTCGCGGATCCACGGGTTTCGGTATTATGTAATCCGGGCCAAACATCATGTTCTTCTCGTTGTAGGCCATGTTCACGATATCTGGAACGGCCTTCTTCGCCAGTTCTGCCAATGATTTCACGGCGGCCAGTTTCATCGCCTCATTGATCTGCGTGGCACGTACGTCTAATGCTCCACGGAATATATATGGAAAGCCAAGTACATTGTTGACCTGGTTAGGGTAGTCACTTCTTCCTGTGGCCATGATGATGTCTTTCCTGGCCTTGGTGGCATCTTCCCACCCAATTTCGGGATCCGGATTCGCCATCGCAAACACGATCGGGTTTTTCGCCATGCTCTTCACCATCTCCGGCGTGACTACGTTACCTGCACTAAGACCAATGAAGACATCCGCATCTTTCATTGCCTGCTCGAGAGTCATTTCTCCCTTCGCGTTGGCAAACTTCTGCTTGCCTTCGTCCATGTCTGTTCTTCCCTTGTGCAAAACTCCCTTCCTGTCGAATACCAGGAAGTTGTCGTGATTGGCTCCAAGTGAAGTGTACAACTCCATGCACGCCATTGCCGCTGCGCCAGCTCCATTGACGACGTATTTAACCTTATCGATCTTCTTCTTCTGGATTTCAAGTGCATTTAGTAAGGCGGCTGCGCTAATGATCGCTGTGCCGTGCTGATCATCGTGCATCACAGGGATGTTGAGTTCTTCCCTCAGTCTCTTCTCTATATAAAAGCATTCCGGCGCCTTTATGTCCTCCAGGTTGATGCCACCGAACGTGGGTTCGAGAGCCTTTACTATCTGCACGAGTTTCTCCGGATCTTTCTCTGCGAGTTCGATGTCGAACACGTCGATGTCAGCAAAGATTTTGAAAAGCACGCCCTTTCCCTCCATTACTGGCTTACTTGCCTCCGGCCCGATGTCCCCCAGTCCCAGTACCGCCGTACCATTGCTGATGACAGCGACGAGATTGCCTTTCGCCGTGTATTTATATACGTTCTCTTTGTGTGCTGCTATTTCTTTGCAAGGTTCGGCAACGCCGGGGGAGTAGGCCAGTGACAGATCCCGCTGGGTTTTTGCTTCTTTGGTGGGTACTACTTCTATCTTTCCAGGTCTTCC
>JACMKU010000028.1 GCA_014379965.1 Chitinophagaceae bacterium | reverse complement strand
TTTAAACCGCTAAACAGCCAGTTTCCATCGTTCTGAACCCTTAAACGCGCCGTTATAATTACTTTCAAAATTTTGACTTATCAAAGGCGCAAACCGCTACCTTTGCAGCCGGCAGGTCTTACACGACCAGCTCCTGCTGAACCCTCCCAGGGCCGGAAGGCAGCAAGAGTAGGTGGTTGAGCGGTGCGATGTAATAAGCCTGCCTTTTTTTTTATTTAAGATATCTGGCCTCTCGTCTTAAATCTTCAGTATGAATTCCGCAGGTCTTCCAGTTGCTCTAATTAATTCTACCTCTTTCGGCCTCGTAAACTTTATGCACTCCCGTCTTTCCATGACGGTGATTATCTCCCAGAAAATTTATCTTTATTCATAAACAGTAACCAATAATGAAATTCTTTATCGATACCGCTAACCTCGCACAGATTAAGGAAGCTAACGAACTCGGAATCCTCGATGGCGTCACAACCAATCCTTCGTTGATGGCAAAGGAAGGCATTAAAGGCAATGAGGCAGTCATGAACCACTACAAGGCCATTTGCGAAATGGTGGATGGCGACATCAGCGCCGAAGTAATTGCGACGGATTTCAACGGCATCGTAGAAGAAGGAAAGAAGCTGGCGGCGATTCACCCCAACATCATCGTCAAGGTTCCGATGATAAAGGACGGCGTCAAGGCGCTCAAATATTTTTCTGACAACGGCATCAAGACTAATTGCACACTCGTATTCTCAGCAGGTCAGGCGATACTCGCGGCGAAAGCAGGAGCAACCTATGTCTCTCCATTCATTGGCAGGATCGATGATTCCAGTTGGGACGGCGTCGAGCTCATCGCTCAGATGGCACAGATTTATTCTATCCAGGGATACAAGACGGAAATACTTGCTGCATCCATTCGTAGTGCGCTACATATTGTAAAATGTGCGGAGGCGGGGGCGGATGTGTGTACGTGTCCACTTGAGTCAATTCTAGGATTACTTAAACATCCGTTGACGGATATAGGGTTGGCTAAATTTCTTGAAGACGCTAAAAAAACGGCTTAGATTTCACGCATAGGTTTCACGCAAAGGCGCTAAGATTCGCAAAGAAGCAAAGGGTTCACGAATAAGAGTAAAATTTCGCGAGAATGGATGGCGCCACGAGGCAACTAATCAACCAAGCAACTAATCAACCAAGAAACTACCCCTTTCCTTTCGAATTCTTACGGCCGCGGAGGATTTCTTCATTGGTTGGGAGAGTCAGGGGATCGGGTTTCACCTTGATCCAGATCGTCCTTTCGAGCGTAGTTGAAGGGTTCGACTTTAACACTGCCTTAACGGTGATCTTTTCTCCCTTGAAATCGGCGGGCACCACCAACTCATTCCCATTGAATTCGCATGATGATGAGGTAAAAATAATGTCCTTAGACGTTAGGGGTCTCCATGTGCCGTCCGACATCTTGCCGTCGACATTTATGTAGTTATGGGTGCCTTTTTTGAGGCTATCTGTATAAAGATTAAAGAAGATGCTGTCGACTTTTTGGGCCTTCACCAGTCCGGCGGAGAGCAACAAAGAAAATCCAATAAAAATTCGCTTCACGGGGGTTGATTTTATGCATGCAAGATGGAAAATTTTCTTGAAATGGTTGCGTCCTGAAGGGACGTTTAACGTTTAAGGGTTTAACGTTTAACGTTCTTATAATTGACCAGGCATTATAATAATGTTTCATGTCTTTGTCCGAGTAAAATGGATCGAAAACCAATTTGAACTTGGAATCCAAGAACGTTAAACGTTAAACGTTAAACCCTTAAACGTTAAACGTTTGCTTTTTGTATCTTAGTTGAAATTAGAACGATGCGGCTTTTCACCAGCTTCTGCTTTCTCCTTTTCTCTTTTTTAGTCAACGGCCAACGCTTCGGCGGAAGCCCACCTTCGGTGAAATGGAACCAGGTGAATACTGATACCGCCCGAATCATCTTTCCCGCCGGCATGGACACACAGGCGCAGCGAGTGGCCTCGATAGTGCATTATATGGCTAAGCAAAAGCCGGTATCCCTGGGTGACAGGCTTTCGAAGATCAACATCGTGCTCCAGAACCAGACGGTCATCCCTAATGGCTATGTGAGTCTTGGCCCTTTCCGCAGCGAATTCTTCCTCAATCCCGCGTTGAACAACTTTGACCAGGGAACCATACCCTGGAACGATCAACTGGCAATTCACGAGTACCGGCACGTCCAGCAGTTCAATAATTTCCGCACTGGCATCAGCCGTATCATGGGAACGCTTTTTGGCCAGGAGGGTTACGCACTCGCGGTCAATGCCGCTATCCCGGATTGGTTTTACGAAGGGGATGCTGTGTACAACGAAACGGCATTGTCGCAACAGGGACGCGGCCGACTTCCTCTATTTCTTAATGCATTTCCATCGTTATGGCAGGCAGGAAAGAAGTATTCCTGGATGAAACTCCGCAATGGCTCGTTAAAAGATTACGTACCCGATCACTATAGTCTCGGCTACCTGCTCGTCAATTATGGGTATGAGAAATATGGCGCCGACTTCTGGGCGAAGGTGACGAAGGACGCGGCGTCTTATAAAGGATTGTTCTACCCGTTTCAACACGCTATAAATAAACATGCCGGCGTTAATTACAAAACGTTTTATACAGACGCATTTGATTTTTACAAAAAACAGCGGGTGGATTCTTCATCTACTTCGAATGGTATAGGAAAGACGTTGACACCTTTGGATGAGCAGCGCGTGACCAATTACCGCTTTCCCTATAGCATATCTGCAGATTCATTAATATACCTTAAGACTAGCTACAACACGCGTTCCGGTTTTTACATCAGGAGCGGAGGAGAGGAGCGGTTGTTGAGAGTAAGAGACATTTCTACAGATGAGCAATTCTCTTATCGCAATGGTAAGCTTGTCTATGCCGCATATGAAACGGATCCGCGATGGAGCTGGCGCGATTACAGTGTGATCAAGGTTTTGGACATCGCAACCAACAAGCAACGAACTATTGGTAAGAAAGAAAAATACTTCACACCAGACATTTCTCCATCGGGAGAAAGAATTGCCGCCATTCACATTTCTACCACTGGCAAAAGTGAACTGCGGATTCTAAACGCACAGTCGGGAGAAGTCACGATGGCGATCAAGTCGTCCGACATACAATTGTTCACCGATCCCAAGTTCGTCGACGACAATTCGCTCGTGACGGTCGTACGCCTACTCGACGGTAAATCCGCTCTCGCTTTGGCGGACATCGCAACAGGAGCCCTCGAAAGACTTACCGTGCCATCGTTCAACGTAATGGGCTACCCCAGCATAGATGGAGGCAAGGTGTACTTTACTGCATCTTATGGAGGAAACGATGATGTATATGCGTTGCGTCTGTCTGACAGGAAAATAGGGAAGATCACCAATGGCCCGCTCGGTAATTATTTCGTTAACGCAGGCAATGGCAAAATTACTTGGTCGGCATTCACTGCCGAGGGGTACCAGTTGCAACAGGTAGACGAGAAAGATATGGCCTGGACACCGATCAAAGAATCAAGTGTCGAAACAACGATGCCTTCGTTCAAAGTCAGTCAGCCTGACGCAGTGCTGGACATTCTCGCTATCACACCCGATCGACAATTTCCCGTGAGCAAATACTCGAAGGCAACGGGTCTGATAAACTTTCATAGCTGGCGTCCGTATTACGAGGATCCGGAGTTCAGTTTCTCGCTATATGGGCAAAATATATTGAATACAACGGAGACCGAGCTATACTACTTGTATAACCAGAATGAGAACACACATGCAGCAGGTTTCAATTTCACCTATGGTGGATGGTTTCCCTATCTCTCAATTGGTTCGCAGTATACATTTAATTACCGACGCTTGATCGGCAGCCGACTAAAGGAATGGGACCAGGTGGATACGAGGGTAGGGCTGAGCATCCCGCTCAACTGGATTTCTGGTAAGATGTTTAACCAGTTAAACATGGCGAGCAGTTATGTCTTCCGCAACGACATTAACAAAGGAGTCAATGAGGACCTTTTTAGAACTATCAACTTCAGTTACCTGGCACACTCCATCTTTTGGAGTCAGCAGGTCCAACGCGCGGTGCAGCATATCTACCCGCGGTTGGGTTATAATGTTTCATTGAACTATCGCCATGCCATTACTAAGTTGACGAGCTGGCAGCCATTGGTTACTGGCAACATCTATTTGCCGGGGGCATTGCGATCGCACAGCATACAATTATCAGGAGCCTACCAGGAGACGGATACGTTGAATGTGCTTTTTGCGAATCGATTTCCATATTCACGCGGATACAACGAAGCCTACTTTGCGAGAATGTGGAAGTTGTCGGCCAACTATCATTTCCCAATAATTTATCCCGACTTCGGCGTGGCCAACATCGTTTTTCTACAGAGAGTAAGAGGAAATGTATTTTACGACTTTACCAAGACATACACGATAACTAAACAACCATATGTTGATCAACGCAGCGTGGGTGCCGAATTATTTCTAGATACGCGCTGGTGGAATCAACATCCGCTCACATTCGGATTTCGGGTAAGCAGACTCCTTGATGATGATGCGGTCACGCTCGCGCGGGGTACTGTATTCGAATTTATATTACCTGTTAGTATAATCCCTAGATAGAAATCGAGTGAAAGCGGTTAGTAATCTCTATGTGAAAACCAGCTCAACAACCAGAACGTTAAACGTTAAACCCTTAAACGTTAAACGACCGAATTAAACATTCGCGAGTGCAGCTAAACTCTCTTCAATCGACTTGATCTTAGATTCAGCATCTGCCTTCTTCTTCTTCTCCACTTCCACAACCTCCGCCTTCGCATTTTGCACGAAGCGTTCATTGCTTAGCTTCTTGTCGACGGAAGCGAGGAAGCCTTTCTGATAGTCGAGGTCTTTGATGAGTTGTTCTTTCTGTGAGGCCGTGTCGAGCACTGTTGTTGTTTCGATATAGAACTTATCCTTCTGGACCACGATGTTGATCGTGTTGGGAACGATAACATTGGTATAGCTTATCTCGCTCGCATTGACCTGCTTCACGAGGATGGCCTCAATGGCCTGGTACTTTTCCTGTGTATCAGTTTGTATGTGTAAGTGTATGCTGTCCTTCGGCTTTAATTGATTCTTGTTGCGCGCATCACGGATGGCGGTGATCGTTTCCTTCAACAAAGAGCCATTCTCGAGAATGGTTTTATCAACCGCGTCATAGAGCGGGAAGGACTTGATGGTAATATCGTCTGTCCTGTCCTTCAATTGATGGAATATCTCTTCGGTGATGAAGGGCATGAATGGATGTAGCAGTTGGAGTAACTGTTCGAAGAACTCGACCGTCTTCTCGTACACTGCAGGATCGATCGGCTGGTCGAATCCTGGCTTCGCCCATTCCAGGTACCAGCTACAGAAATCATCCCATATCAAAGAGTATATCGTCTTCAACGCCTCGCTCAACCTGAAATCGCGATACGATTTCTCCACCTCATCCCTTACTTCATTCAACCTACTTTCAAACCACCTCACCGCAAAGTCTCCCTCCTTCGTTTCGCTACGGCGTGCGTTGTCCACTCCTTCGGCTTCACTACGACGTGCGCTGCCCAGTTCCCGATTCCCAATTCCCGATTCCCCTCCGTCGCCATGCTTCGGCGGGCGCGACCCAATGCCCGATTCCCGATTACCGATTCCTTGCCTTTCCTTCCAAAGCCCTACTAATCGAAGCGCATTCCACATTTTGTTTATAAAAAACTTCCCCTGCTCATTCCCCGCCTGGTCCCACATCAAATCATTACCAGCGGGAGAGGAGATCATGATGCCGAAACGAACCGCATCGGCCCCGTCCTTCTCGATCATCTCGAGCAGATCGGGTGAGTTACCGAATTGCTTGCTCATCTTTCGACCAGTCTTGTCGCGCACGATGCCAGTGAAGTAGACTTCGCTAAATGGTTTCTGCCCTTTGAATTCATATCCCGCCATGATCATCCTCGCTACCCAGAAGAAGATGATCTCTGGGGCCGTCACCAATGTGTTGGTGGGGTAATAATAGTTTACGTCCTTGTTTCCGGGATCGCTATAACCCTTGAATACTTCGAATGGCCAGAGCCAACTGGAGAACCAGGTATCGAGACAGTCCTCGTCCTGCGTGACATCATCGATGGTGATGGGTGCAGCTTTTGTATCAGCGTTCAATTGCTTGAATGCATCTTCCCTGGTAGCCGTCACCACGAATCTTCCATCGGGTGCATACCAGGCGGGAATCCGGTGACCCCACCACAACTGCCTGCTGATGCACCAGTCGCGGATGTTCTCCATCCAATGTTTATAAAGATTCTTGAATTTGCCTGGATAGAATTTTATTTCATCATCGACTACCGCGTCTAATGCAGGACCGGCGATCTTCTTCATGTCGACCCACCATTGGAGGCTGAGTCGCGGTTCGACTACCGCATCTGTTCTTTCGCTATACCCGACTTCGCTGGTATAATCTTCGGTCTTGACGAGGTAGCCTTTTTCCTCGAGTTCCTTCACGATCTTCTTTCGCGCATCTAATCGATCATCACCCACGAATACCTGTGCGGATTCGTTGAGCGTACCATCGTCGTTGAAGATGTCAATCACTTCGAGATTATGTTTTTGACCGAGCTGGTAATCGTTCATGTCATGCGCGGGTGTGACCTTCAACGCGCCCGTTCCAAAGTCCATGGTCACATATTCATCGGTGATGACGGGAATGCGACGATTGATTAAGGGAACGAACACAAACTTCCCATGCATGTGTTTATAGCGATCATCGTGGGGGTGCACGCATACAGCCGTGTCGCCCATGATGGTTTCCGGCCGCACGGTAGCGATGGTAATGAAATCAGAAGAAGCGGCCTGACCGTCTCCCTGGTCGATAGTATATTTTAAGAAGTATAGCTTCTGGTGTGTCTCTTTTCGAATTACTTCCTCATCACTCAACGCGGTCTTAGCCCGGACATCCCAGTTGATCATTCGCTTGCCGCGATAGATGTATCCTTTATTGTAGAGATCGATGAAGACGTTGATGACCGACTGGTAATAGTCGGGGTCCATGGTGAAAGTGGTGCGACTCCAGTCTAGACTACAGCCCAGCTTCTTCAATTGTTGGAGGATGATGCCGCCATATTTTTCCTTCCATTCCCAGGCATACTTGAGAAACTCTTCGCGACTCAATGATGATTTCGTGATGCCGCGTTCGCGAAGCATCTGTACCACCTTGGCTTCGGTAGCGATGGAGGCGTGGTCGGTGCCGGGAACCCAGCAGGCGTTCTTGCCCATCATGCGTGCGCGTCTCACAAGGATGTCCTGGATGGTGTTGTTGAGACAGTGACCCATGTGCAATACGCCCGTGACGTTCGGCGGTGGGATCACGATGGTATACGGCTCCCGATCATCCGGTGTGCTGTTGAAATATCCTTTATCGAGCCAGTGCTGATACCATTGCTGTTCGGCCTTGGTGTGTTCGAAGTTTTTCGTCAATTCCATGGAGTGCAAAATTACCAGCTTTTGCCTAGAAGTCCATGAGTAATGTAAAATCTAAAATCTAAAATCTAAAATGTAAAAGTGGGGCACTCATTACTTTCGCCGTTAAATGCGACACTCGGAGTCTTCCACTTTTACATTTTAAATTTTACATTCTAGATTTTACATTTCTGAGAGTTTGTCGCGCAGTTCATGACAGATATAATCCTCTCCCAGGTGCACTTTTTGAATCGCTGTCTTTAGTTCTTCGAAAGCCGAGGTCTTGGTTACAAATCCTTTTCCTCCGAGTTTGAGGAGCTTGGTGGCGTAGCGGGGATTGTTGTTGGCGGAGACGCCGATGATCTTGATGGTTGGAGTGGCGGAGGCTATTCGTTGGGTGGCCTCGAAGCCGTTGATGGGCTCCATATTGATGTCCATAAGGATGACATCGGGCGTAAGAAGTTTGGCCTGTTCCACGGCATCTTCGCCGTTGGAGCATTGCGCTATTACGGTAAAACGCTTATCATTGTCGAGCAGAAGTTTCCATGACTCGAGGACAAGTTCATGGTCGTCAACCAGGAGGACGCGGATGGGGGTAAGCGGTGGAGGAGTCATGTTTGGTTTAAAGTGATGGTGGAAGTTCTCTAGCTAACAGCTTATTAAATAGTGGCTTAACGGCAGGACCTGGATGGATCGCTTGTGAACGGAGTGTGAAATCTTACTTAGTAAAAATACTGAAAATCTAAAGTAATATTACTTGAGGAATTTCCCTAGAGATTGGTTGTCTTTTTAGCAATTGTCAAGTGATTCGAGTTTAATAAGTTTAAGGGTTTAAGGGTTTAAAAGTTCCTAATTCGCACTTGCGCTATCGTATTGAATGTTCAGATTCAAGAACTTTTAAACCGTTAAACTCTTAAACCGTTAAACCATCAATAAAACAAAATCTTCATAATGATACGACATCTTTCCTCCTGGCATAGCCCAAGCTTGAACAAGGAAATGCCCATCGCGGCATATGGCGATTATGGCTTCGCATTATTATTAGTACCGACTGCTGCGGCGGACTATCTCGAGTACGAGCGCTTTCAGTTGATGGATACACTCGCGCCATTTATTAACGGCGGCAAGGTGAGAGTGTTCTCGATCGATAGTATCAATAACGATAGTTGGATGAACAACAACTTGGATCCATGGCACAAGTCGATACGACATCAGCAGTGGAATGAATACGTGTACAACGAGGTGGTGCCCTTTATTCGTACCAATAGCAGTAACGAGACGCCGATCATCACCTGTGGTGCATCGTTTGGAGCCTTGCATAGCATGAATCTATTCCTGAAGCGTCCTGATCTCATCAATGGTGTGATCGCGATGAGCGGGGTGTATGATCTTACCGAATACACGAAAGGTCATTACGACGATAATGTTTACTTCAATAGCCCGATACACTACATCCCTCAATTAACGGATCATCATATCCTTGAACAGATCCGGCAGAGCAGGCATATTCATATTTTATCTGGTGGAGGCAACTTTGAGGACCCGGCGGCGAGTGGACGGTTTGCTCGTGTGCTGTATGATAAAGGGATCTCCTATGAGTTGGATCTATGGGGAGCAGAGTGGCCCCATGACTGGAACACGTGGAGGGCGATGCTGCCGCACTACCTGTCGACACGATTCTAGGTTTCACGCAGAGGCGCGGAGGCACAAAATACAGAGCGAGAAACAGAGCGAGAGCGAGCGGCCCTCGCTCTCGCTCTGTTTCTCGCTCTGTATTTATCCGGGAATCAATTCTCTTAATAATCGCATGAAGTCTTCGCGAAGAATCATTGTCGCACCCATGCTCTCGAGGTAGGGAGTGTAGACCTGGCAATCGATGAGACGAACTCCTTCTTCCTGCAAATGCTGCACATACTTTACAAAGGCATACCGTGAGGCATTGCTCTCGCGACTGAACATGCTTTCGCCGAAGAATATTTTTCCCATACGTAGGCCATATACACCACCGACGAGTTGGTCATTTTGCCAGACTTCCGCACTATGTGCGTGTCCTAGTTCATGCATCTTTATAAAGGCTCTCTCTACTTCATCAGTGATCCAGGTGCCGTCCTGTCCGGGGCGTGTGATCTGTTTGCAATGGCGGATGACCTGTGTGAAGGCTTTGTTGATGGTGAAGTCGAATGCTTCTTCTTTCAGTAGTGCGCGTACGGTCTTGTTGAGTTTGAGGTCTTGGGGAAATAGGACGAATCTCGGGTCGGGGCACCACCAGAGAATATGATCACCTTCATACCAGGGAAAGATGCCCTTGCGATACGCGAGGAGTAGTCGCTCGGGTGTGAGGTCGCCACCCATGGCTAGGAGTCCGTCTGGTTCCGCGAGGTGAACGGGAGGGAAGGCCAGTTCAGTATCGAGGGCGAAGAGTGACATGCGTTGGAAATGGGATCATTCGGCGATCACTTCGACGGTGGCGCCGATACCGCGTTCGGTGATGGCATCGCAGAGGGGTTTTAGGACCTCGTAGCCGCCTTCTTTCACGGCGTATTTGCCTTTGTAGTGGATGATGTAGGAGCTTTGCTCGGCCTGTTCCTGGCTATGGCCGCAGACCTCGATGAGAGTTTGTATCACCCATTCGAAGGTGTTGACTTCATCGTTCCAGACGATGAGATGGCATGTCTCTTCGTTGGCGGTGAGGACGTCGGTATCGACGCTTAGATCAGTTGAAACTTCATTTTTCGTATTGGGCATTGCTGAAAAAATTCTCCTGCAAAAATAGAAATAATAATTCTTGAAAACGAGTTTTACGTCGAGCTTTCGTAAATTAGGTAAAACAATGAACATGAAAAGAATAAGCGGTCTGGGCGGGGTTTTCATCAAGGCAAAGGACCCTCAAAAGCTGGCGGCCTGGTACCAGCAGCACCTGGGATTAGGGTTTAATAATAATGTCTATATCGACCTCCCGTTCGCGGACGCGGAGGGCAAGGCGACCTCGGGGTACAACGTGTTATCCTTTTTCAAGGAAGATAGTATTTACTTCGCGCCGAGTGAGAAGCAGGTGATGTTAAACCTGAGGGTAGATGATCTTTTTGGCCTTTTAGAAATCCTAAAAAGCGAGGGAGTAGAGATAGTAGGGGACCCGATGGATGAGGAGTATGGGAAGTTTGGATGGATAATGGATCTGGAGGGGAATAAGATAGAACTATGGCAACCCCCAGTGTGAGGCGGGCTTGCCTGCCGAAGCAAAGCGAAGGCAGGAGGCGGCAGACGATAGGCGGGAGAAATCCGACCTGTCTGCCGTAGCGAAGCGAAGTCAGGAAGTCGGAAAGTCCGAAAGACCAGTATGGTGTTCGAAAGTTCACTTTGATTGGGGCGATTATACAGACATCTACGTAATGTTGTCTATCGAGAAGTTCCAAAGCGTATTCCACCCACACTTGACTGTCAGTCGGGATGCTCTGAACCAGCCTGAGCATATAAATTAAAAAAATAGGGTCTCAGTAACCACTGAGACCCTTCAATCTTTATGTGGGAGTTGACGGGATCGAACCGCCGACCCTCTGCTTGTAAGGCAGATTCCAGTCATCTGTTGGTAGTTGTTGTTTGTTGTGATTATCCTCTGAAACCCGCTCTGGATATCGATTTCAATCGATTTATTATTTTTTATGATAGGCATTATCTCGTATATTTGTGTGCAAACTGTGTGCAAATGAAACAAGCAACTACCACAATCTTCCTCGACACCAGAAGGCTTAAGAAAAATAACCTTTACCCGGTTAAGCTGCGGGTGACTTTTGATAGGAAAAGACGATACTACCCGTATCCAGGTAAATATGATATGCTAGAAAAGGACTTTGCAAGTGTCTTCAGTGACAATCCTAAGGCCCAGTTCAAAAAGATTCAAACGGTCCTAATCGCAGAACGAGCGAAAGCAGATCAAATAATTGACAGCCTTGGCTCAAACTTCAGCTTTGTGATGTTTGAGAGGCGATTTAAGGAACCCAGTGGAAATAGTAAGGATATATTCGCTCTTCTGGAGACATTGGCAAAAAGACTCCGCGAAAACGACCAGATCAGCACTGCGATTCTTACTGAATGCTCCCTTAATAGCCTACAAAAGTACCACCAGAAAAGTTCCCTTGGGTTAGAGGAACTTGATGTTAGCTTTTGGAATAAGTATGAGAAATGGATGATCCAGGAGGGTAATAGTAATGCAACCATAGGGATGTACATAAGGCGTTTTCGGGTGGTATTTAATGAGGCCATTGCCAAGAGGGTAATTGCAAAAGAGCTTTATCCATTTGGACCTAAAAACAACGACTTCAAAATACCTGTTGGACGGAATTTAAAAAAGGCATTAACCCTTAGTGATGTAGGCCGGATATACAATTATGTTCCTAAAAATCCTAGTGAGGAGAAAGCAAGAGATCTTTGGTTGTTTTCCTATATGGGGAATGGAATGAACATGAAGGACATTGCCCTCTTGAAATTCAAAAATATTGATGGAGAGATGATCCGGTTCGAAAGGGCAAAGACAGAGCGATCTAATAAGGATAAACCTGTCGAAATCTCATTCGCATTAAGTCCTGACATCGCAAGAATCATTAAGAAGTGGGGAAACAAAAGTATATATGAAGGTAATTACCTATTTCCAATTTTGACTAAACAGGACACGGTCAAAGATCAATACTATCGCGTTTATAACGCTGTAAAATTTACCAATAAGCACATGAAGGCAATTTGCAGGGATTTAGGCATAACCGCTAAAGTCACGACTTACGTTGCGAGACACTCCTTTGCAACAATTCTTAGAAATTCCGGAAAGCCTATCGAACTGATCGGAAATGAAATGGGACACAGTTCAATAAAGGTAACCCAAGGGTATTTTGGGCGTTATGAAGATCCGGTTAAGAAAGAGGTCGCTGAAGTGTTGACGAATTTCCAAAAAACAGGGTCAGAATCGTGAAAGCTGGCATTGGAACCGCAGCATTAGGTCAGTCTCCGGTCGCTTTAATAGTCTTCCTTTGATTAATTGCGCCTTGGACAAGCTCGGAAAAACTTCTAAGGAATTCTCGTGTTTTGTCAAACTCAGAATCAGAAAGGCGCTTTTCCATCTCCGCAATCTCAGATTTTAGATCATCTAATTCGATTAAATAAACTTCACCCTCGCCGAAATAATTGTGCAAGAGTCTTATTAGCAAGGGAAATCTGCTCTCATCATCATTAGCCACCTTCATAATAAAGGAATGATCATTAAGGTAAAGCGGTATTGATTCTCCGGTCTTAGTATTGCCAAAATCAATTTCAATATCTAACGCCATAATTTTTTGTGGGTCATAACAGCCCTCCCTTGCATACGAGAGACGAATGAATTAACAATTCCAAATCTTACAATATTAAGCGTTAACTAGACTACCTTAATTCTATGCAAAGTAAAGATGCGGTCACTTCACTTAAAAGGAGATAGGCATTGTATTATTGAGTTCTACTCCGGTCACCAGTGCTTATTGACAAGAAAGGCGACAGAGACGTTTCAATGCTCTAAGAATCTCAATTAAAATTTCTATTTAAATATCTAATGACAATCTGATCTTAACTAAAATCACCACAACAGCACTACCAAATCTAGATTATATGACAGCCTAACTTATGACCGGTTCTAGTCCACTGGGTTCCAGCTTAGCGTTATTTTCTTCAATCCATTTAACACAATTAGTGGAAACATACTCATCGCCAATTTTAGGTACTTTGATTAAAAATCTCTTTTTAAATTTCTTAAAGGTTCCATCCACCCATTTGATAAACTCCTCGTCTTTTTGGACTAATTGACTGCCATGGTAATACGCTGATACAAAATAAAGCCGCGCTTTATGAAGCACCTTATCACTGTTAGCATAAAACCCACCCGTACTAAATTCAATCACGGGGCTAATTAGGCTATCAACATGATAATAATTTTTGGCCTCTAAATACTTAAATCTAACCTTATTTTGAAAATTCCGTGTAGTCAGGTGAACTTGAAACATTTGTGTTAACTCATCAGCACTAATGGGCTTAAAAGCATCCTCCTTGGATGGCGAATTTCTTCTAATGATGATAGCTTGTTGTTCCTCCAGGAAAAGGAAAATTTCCTTCAAATCCCCCGGTATAATAAAAAAATTCAGTTGCCTTGATCTCATAGTAACAATTCTTAATTATAAGGTACAAACAATGGTCGAGCCTTTGTGGCTTTTTCAATGTCATCTAACGCTTGTCTCTCCCTTGAGACGGGTGTCCAATCCTTATTTTTCTTGCCAACTTGAACTTGAAGTACCTCGCCTGTCGTAGTATTAGTACCTTGGACATCGACATATCTTGTTTCTTTCTTACCACCAGGTGTCTTCACTTGGACTTCTGTTTCTATCTTGTCATATCCTTTCTTTCCCAAATCGTCAGAGACTTCCGCAACTTTATTTTGATGGGCAGGTCCCCCTCTTTTACCATATGGGTTAGGTACTTTGGTTACAGCTTTCTCTCCAGCTTCAGCAGTTTCTTTAGCCACAGCTTTTCCTGCCTTTGCAGCGGTGCCTGCGCCCTTTGCAAGTGGGAAAAAGGTTGCGACAGCCTGTGGGCCAGACTCCCACCTCGATTTCTCTTCGGTAAAGTTACTAGCATAGCTCTTTCCTGTCACCACTTCCGCTAAAGGCACAAGGGGATTAATATTCTCGTTGAGAAAGTCTAATCCCGGTTTGACACCATTTTCCCAAACATCAGCTAGCGCGTTGCCGACCTTTCGCCAAAACTCAAGCCCTTCCAAATCAATGCCATCAATGGGCCTATTTTCTGCATAATTGTATGTACCGTTGTGCTCATAATCATCAGCCAAAGGGTCAATTTCAACGAATCTTCCAATTTGTGGATCATGGTTTCTATACTTAAACTGATATAAATTCAATCCTAAATCTGCGTCAAAGTCCTGTGCCACAAATTTCTTTTTGTTCTCAGGATAGTTTCCCTTTAGCACCTTTGAACTAATTCCAGCCATTGCCAATCCAAAAGGATAGTAATGTGTTTCCTCTAATAAAGCACCTTTGATATGTGTGACCTGTAAATTATCAAAAAATACGTCAATATCTTTTGTTGTATTACTTACGTAAATGTACAAATATCCACTCTTAGAAACAGGCAGATCATTGAAAGCATGGATGGTCAAGTCATCCTCGTCACCTACCTGCTCAAAACCACTGCTATTAGCTACAAAGTTAAGTTGCTCATCGAATAATATCCAATTTACGTAGGCTTTAGGCTTAGTAGCATTATAACTTTGGCTGGTCAAAAAGCTGACTATTCCAGGACTCAAAATACCGCTGCTTTGAAGGTCAAATAGTTTTGGTCCGTTATGAGTTTCCGTAATCGTACCAATACTGTTATTAATAGCATCTAGTAAATCCGCTGTAGGATCCTCAGGAGGATCCATGGATGTTGTCAGTTGATAATAACTACTGACGCGAAGATTAAACCTATCGCCAGCCATAACTTTCAGAGTAATATTCGGTCCGATAATTAACCCATTATTACTTACTAAGGCAACATAATCATTGGGACTAGAGTAAGGATCATTCGGATACCCATGAGGTAAATTTGAAGTTCGTGTTTCATTCAGATTACCGTAAAATAAGCTTTCGCTTGTCGATTGAGCAGTTTCCATACTTGCTGGGGGATAAAAAGAAGTATCCCTTTCCTCTGTCAGAACCATCCGAACATTCTCAAGGTGGTCCTTAAAAAAGTAGTCAAAAACAAATGCGGAACTGTCTTTCGGTCGGGCTCGGCCTTCTTCAGTCCCAATAAACTGTAGTGTGTCATTGCTATAGGTTCCAAATAGGTATAAAGTCGTAGAAGTATTGGAACCTTGGGAAACCACTTTTTTCAGTTTCGTTCCTGCTGCGTCATAAACATATTTTATGTACCCTTTATTTGCAACAATAATACTGTCGGGTAAATTAAGATGGTTATAATGAATACCACTAATGTCCTTGTTCAAATCGACATTCATATTCCCATTTCCATCGTATGCGTAGTCAGTAGCTCCCGTGGATTTATTTTGGCTCAAGGAACTCATGTAAGCAGGCGAACTACGAAAATCGCCCAGCCTTGTAGCTGTATCATTCCGTCGGTCAACTACATTGAGCAACTTGTTGGTATTTGAAGAATACGTGTACAGCAGGCTATCGATTGTTTCACTGCCGGTAATCTTCCATCCACGCTGGTTCATATTTAGAATGTTGCCATTCCCATCATAGTTCAGCCCACTTACAGAAAAATCAATCCCAGCCGTTTTACTAAAATTGTTATTAGTCAACTGGTTGAAATCGGCGCTAACCAACCGATTCGCGGGATCATAAACAAAATCATACTTCCGCAGCCGGTCATCACCGGTACTTTTCCAAAGCAAGCCCCCTATGTTTCCAGTGTACTGCGCAGTCGTATACGCTTTTGATGCTCCGTTAACAGTGAAGGAAGCCCTGTCATATCCCAAGTCAAAACCAAACCAGTTGCTAGTACTTGCGGTATCCTTAACATAGTCACGATTGATGCCAAGGACCCATCCTCGAATATTATAATCGTAAACCAAAGAATCCAACGGATAAGATCCTAATCTTTTCTTCTGCAATTGACCAAGGGCATTATATCTAAAATCAGAAAGCGTTGTCCAACTTGAAGGCATGCTTCCTGAGTTTATTTTGGAGTTGCTTATTTTTGTCTCGATTTTAATGGTTTGGATCGCATTGATAAGATGGGTGAGATTT
>JACMKU010000027.1 GCA_014379965.1 Chitinophagaceae bacterium | reverse complement strand
CTAACCAACATGCGTGAGGCGGCCTTTAAGATGATAAAATACGCGAAGGAATTGGGCTCCACAGTAATCGTATCGAGTTCAGACTCCACCGACCATTACGAACAATACCTGCTGGAAGGCGCCGATTATGTCCTAATTGGCGAAGCAGAGATCACGCTCGCGGAACTCTTAAAGTCAATCGATAGTGGCAACCTGGATCTTCTGTCCATTCCTGGGTTGGCCTACCACCGCGAAGAGGCGGTCATTAAAACCATGAAACGTGATGTCATTAGGGACCTTGATAGTCTTCCTTTACCGGCCTGGGACCTTGTAGATATTTCCCCGTATCGAAAGATGTGGTTGAAGCATAAAGGTTACTTCTCGATGAACATGGCGACGACCAGGGGTTGTCCATTCAAGTGCAACTGGTGCGCCAAGCCCATCTACGGCAACCGATACAATTCGCGATCGCCACAACACGTGGTGAACGAATTAAAGATGCTTAGGAAGGAATTTGGCTTTGACCATATCTGGTTTTGCGACGACATATTTGGTCTGAAGCCCGGCTGGGTGAATCAGTTTGCCAACATATTAGAAAAGGAAGGACTTAAATTCCGGTTCAAGATACAGGCGAGGGCTGACCTATTATTACAGGAAAACTATATTAAGGATCTCGCGAAGGCTGGTTGCGAAAACATTTGGATGGGCGCAGAGAGTGGCTCGCAGAAAATCCTTGACTCAATGGATAAGGGCACTACGGTCAACCAGATCTACGAAGCAACACGATTATTGAAAAAGAATGGAATTCATCCGAGCTTCTTCATACAATTTGGATACCCAGGGGAAACAAAGGACGATATCACGAAGACGATCCGAATGATCAATGAATTGATCCCTCATGAAATTGGTGTCTCCGTCTCCTATCCTCTTCCTGGTACTGCATTCTTCGAGAGAGTAAGAAATGAATTGAAGGAAAAAAAGAACTGGACTGATTCAGACGAACTGGCATTGATGTTCAGGAATACTTATGCGCCTGCATTCTACAAGCAACTTCATCGGTACGTACATAAAAGTTATCGCAAGCGCATTGCCATTCAAAACCTGAAACACTTAATAACAAAACCGCTGTCTGCAAAAGCATTCACTGTGAAAAAGGCATTGTCATTTCTTTACTATGCGCCAGCCGCCTGGGTCGACAAACGCAAACTACATTCCCTTGAAAATATTGGCGTATGAGTGAACTGGTACATACTTCCAATGAACAAGCTGCTGCGACTGCATTTAACCGGCAGGCACCCTTGTTCGATGAGCTCTATGGTACCGACCTCATCATCCAGTATAAGCGGGATAGGGTACGAAAACACATCATGCAATTCCTTTCCCCAAAATCAAGAATACTCGAGTTGAATGCTGGAACTGGTGAAGATGCCCTACACTTCGCGAGAGGAGGACACAACGTACACGCGACTGACATTTCCCTGGTCATGCAGGAGATGCTCAAAGAGAAAATCCGATTACACGAACAGGAAAATAATATAACTCAGGAGCGGCTGTCATTTACTGATTTGTCAAGTTTATCGGATCAAGGACCTTACGATCTCATATTCTCAAACTTTGCCGGGCTGAATTGTACCTCGGAACTTGATGTTGTACTTAGATCATTTGAACCATTGGTTAAACCTGGAGGTCATGTCACCCTTGTAATTCTCCCCAAGTTCTGTCTATGGGAGACACTCCTTCTTTTTAAAGGAAAATTCAAAACGGCCTTTAGACGATTCTCGGGGGGAAATAAAGGAACAACTGCCCATGTTGAAGGGCAATACTTCCAATGCTGGTACTACTCACCAGGGTTCGTGAAGAAGCATTGCGGGGATACGTTCGAGCCAGTTGGGCAGGAAGGCCTCTGTACGATCGTGCCTCCCTCCTATATCGCTCGCTTTGGAGAGAAGCATCCAGGAGCTTTCAGGTTTTTGAAGAACACGGAAGACAGTTGGAAGAGTAAATGGCCGTGGAAAAATATCGGCGACTATTACATTATTACGCTTCGCAAAAAAAAGGATTAAAAACGGATCATTTTATATCGAGTGTTTGTAGCTTCTCCGCATACATCATAAGCAATCTCTCCTGGAACATACCTGGGTTCGACCTCGCAAAGTGTTTTCCCGTGATGAGGTCCATTTCCTTGCCCTGGTCGTTGCGAGCCTGCCGTTCTTTCTTCCGATCCCACCTTCTGGTAGTTAACTTCATCAGGTAAGAATCAAGGCGATTACTATTCAACAGCCATTCGAGAATGTTCTTATAGAATGGGATAGAATTTTTGGCTAGTTTCCTGGTCTCTACGCTATCGATCGCAATCCAATCATCTACCCAGGTGTTCGCAGCAACAAACTCATTGATGCCTTCACCA
This sequence comes from Chitinophagaceae bacterium, assembly GCA_014379965.1. Classification (GTDB taxonomy): domain Bacteria; phylum Bacteroidota; class Bacteroidia; order Chitinophagales; family Chitinophagaceae; genus VBAT01. Next base: position 55,724 of record JACMKU010000027.1, on the reverse strand, counting down.
CAAACTGGCAGTAATGTCCTTGTCTCGATAGCCGTATAAATATTTTGGTCGTCGAGCACGAGCGAATTCTCGTCAATATAGTAGTTCATGCAATAAAGGTGCTGCCTTCCGGTAAGAAAAGTAAGTTTCTTGAACAGGTGCATGCAGGTACGCGCTATCCAAAGCCTGTTTGCCTTCGTCACGATGAAGAAATCCACATCTGCCTCGTCATCAGCATATCGCTTGGACAAGGATCCGGAAATGGCAATGCCACGCACATATGGAAAGCGGGAAAGGAAACGTCCTATTCGCATGGCCACGGGAATCAACTGATCGGCGCGCTTATTGCCTTCCCGACGTCGCTGCACAAGATTTGAATCGTCAACCAGCATATAAAACTCATCGATCTTGAAGATCTTCTGGCTGAGTACTAGACCGGCGAGAACTTCATCCACCGCATCTCTTTCCGCTGACGGATGCATGAAGTCGATTATCTCCTGCCGGGTTAAGGGGTATTGAAAAATGGAAAAATAGGCGAGCGTGCGAAGTACACAGTCGCTGGTGACAGGACTTAATTTCATCTGCTTTCTATATGCAACAGTCATCATGGTGAGTGGTCAGTGGTGAGTGGTCAGTGGTGAATAGTGAGTGGTGCAAAAAATTTGAAAAGTCAATTCGAACACGAAAAGTCATTGTGAGCTGCATGAACTACTCACAACTCACTATTCACTATTCACTATTGACCACTCCCCGCTCACTATTAAGCAACCCTCTGCGATGATTTTCCGATTTAACTGACAGTGAAAACCATTCCCCAATTGCTACAAACAGAATACACTACTGAACTTTCACATCCGATTACCACGGAAGCTTTGACCATTGCTGAAAACGCAATTATCGCCCCCTTCGTTGCCAACCGGAAGAACTATTTGTATCTCAAAAGAACCGTCGATATCGTCGTTTCCCTGCTTGTCATCGTGCTGGTGCTAAGTTGGCTCTTGCCGATCGTTGCGATATGGATCCGGCTGGATTCGAGAGGGCCGGTGTTCTTCTCGCAAAAACGTGTCGGGCGTGATGGCAAACTATTCAGATGCCTAAAGCTCCGAACCATGCGTATAAACGAAGACGCCGATGAGAAACCGGCCGAGGAAAATGACAGCCGGATTACCCGCGCCGGTCGGTTCCTCCGCAAGACGAATATTGATGAGCTTCCTCAATTTCTCAATGTGCTTGTTGGACATATGAGCCTTACGGGTCCTCGCCCGCATATGCTCTCGGACTGCAATCGTTTTTCATTTGTTATTTCATCCTATCGTTTCAGGAACCTCGTAAAGCCTGGCATTACCGGTCTCGCACAGATCAAAGGATACCATGGACCCGCCGGAGACTATGAAGGAATCGTTAACCGTTACTATTGGGATGCCGTCTACGTGCGCAAGGCAAACATGCGGCTCGATCTTAAAATACTGGGCCGAACGGTGGTGATTAGCGGAAGGACGTTGGTGAGAGCGGTGTGGAAGTAGGGTGGTTTAGTTGATTGGTTGATTAGGTTGATTGAGTTGAATAAGCGGTTGCTGGAAACTCAATCAACCCAATCAACCCAATCAACCAATCAACTATCCTCCTACCAAACATTCCTCGGGCAACTATCCGGATACTTATTTCCGATGATGAACCCCACAATCAATTCATGGGTGCCCTTGCTGAAGTTATTGAGCTTGGAAGTGGTGTAGTCATAGGCATAGCCGACATTGAACGTATTTGATATGTTCAGTCCAAGCATGCCAGCGAATCCATCCTTATAACGCACACTCGCTCCTACCCAGGCCATATCGCGATATTGCAGTTTTGCATTTATCTCTACCTGTATCGGCAATGGTTGTACATACTTGATCATCAATGACGGGATGAGGTTAAAGTCATAACCTACCAGGAACCGATAACCTGCTGTTCCGAAGATATGCGGTACGGCACTGCCGTTGTTCGGACGAATATATCCATCTGAAAAATCGATCTTCTGTGGCACGATCTGCTGGGCAGAAAGGCCAATGAAATAATCAGCAGAATAAAGATATAAGCCGGCCATAATGTCGAGCCGGTTCTTCCTGAGAACGCCTGACCCGATCACCGCGGGATCGACGGTAACGTCGCCATAGTCGAGTTTAGAGGCGTCGAGACTTAGCCTGTTAAAGCCTACGCCGAATCCACCCGACAAGCTCGTGCGGGGAGAAAGGCCAAGGTGATAGGCATAAGTTGCATACGCCGAGAAATTGCTCATAGGACCCGTCACATCATTTATTATCTGCATGCCTATTCCGTGATGGGGTTCGGGCGCAGTATAGTCCTCCCAGTATTGCTTGCCCCTTGGGTTCTCGTCGGGCATGGAAAAAGATGTTGCGGTTGTTCGATAGTCTTTCTTTCCGATAGGGCCGTGCAAAGTGAGGTAGGTAGTGACAGGGGCGTCCCTGATACCTACCCACTGGTGCCGGTGGCTTCCTTTCAGATCTACATAATTTTCAATCCCCGATAAAGCGGGATTGACAATGTACTGATTCAAAATGTACTGGGTATAGTGTGGCTTTTGCTGAGCCGCACCCTGCACATACAACAATGTCATTCCCAAGAATAGCACTACTCTCATTGTCATTTTTGTTTTCAATACGCGGATTTTAAAAACGGGACTTTTTGTGGGTTGAATGGTTGATTAAGTTGATTGAGTTGATTAAGCTTCTCTACTCAATCAATCTAATCAACCCATTCAACCCATTCAACTCATTCGACTAATTCTTAAGTACCTTAAACTCAGTTCTCCTATTCTTCTCTCTTCCCGTCGGATTATCAGTCCCGTCAGGATTCTTATTGGGCTCTATAGGCATTGTTTCTCCATATCCCTTTGCCGCCAGCCTGTTTTCATCGATTCCTTTGCTGATGAGGTAGGCGACTACACTCCGGGCGCGGGCTTCAGAAAGCTTCTGGTTATAACTATTTGAACCAATTTGATCGGTGTGCGCGCTTAATTCGATAACCATTTCAGGATATGTAGTCAGCATGCGAACGATCTCATCAAGGGCAGGGAACGATTCAGGCTTAAGGACAGCCTTATTGAAATCATAATATACATTCTCAACTACGAACGTCTCATTGACCTTTGGCGCTTCGGGTTGCAGGCATAAGTCAGGATAATTCATGCGCTCATCTTCTGGATCTGCAGGCATTGCCACATCGATAGTATTGGTGATGAAGCCTTGCGCATCGCCCTTAACCTTTACTGCCACATGATCTTCCAACGTGAAAGTGTAGCCACCATCCGCACCAACGGTGGTGGTGTGTAGCGTCTTAGTAGTAGTAGCGTCGACCACGGTGACAGTCGCACCGGTGATTGTCTTTGCAGGATCACACGATACTATGCGGCCACCGAGCTGCTTCAAGGGTCTTATTTTCTTAAGGTAAAACATCTCCAGGCAACAAGCCGCCTCGCGGTCTGAGCTCATCATTACTTCCTCGAGTATGTTCTTTGCTCCTCCCCTGCTTGTAAAGTAGATGTCGTCCTTTACTGAATTCACAGGATACCCGAAATTCTCAGGGGCTGCGAAACTTCCAACAGCGCCTTTGCTAACGAAGAAGTCATAGCCACCCATGCCTACTCTTCCATTGCTGGAGAAGACGAGTGACTTAGATGCTTCATGATAGAACGGAGCCTGCTCATCCCTGGAGGTATTGATCACATCCCCCATATTGACTGGGGCTCCGGGTCTGCCACTTCCATCTAAAGGTGCGTACCAGATATCGAAGCCACCAAGGCCGCCGCTGCGGTCACTCGAATACAATAAATACTTACCATCGGCCGTCACGAATGGCTGTTGAGTATTGGCGCCAGCAACATTGATATCCGTTCCGATCAATGAAGGGCTACTCCATGCGTTGCCATTGCTGGTACTTGAATAAATCGCCGCCGTCTTCTTATTTCCCTGGACACTCCAACGCGTGAGGAAGAGTGTTTTGCCATCGGGCGTCGCGCTGACCACACCCTGGTGCATGTCTTTGTCCTGGGGCAATGTCGCTTTCTGAATATCGGCCAACGTTCCTTCGGAATAAACGGCCTGGTATAGCTTGTTCGTATAAATCTTGTCTTTAGCCGTGCTGTCTTCAGGCCTCGTTGAAGTAAACAACAGCGTGGTAGCATTGAGCCAGGCTGGTGCATAATTGGCACCGACAGTATTTAGTACTGAAGGAGCTTTGTTAACCGTATAATACTTCAGGTCTTTCTTGTTCAATTGCGCCTGGATGAACTGCAAGTTGGCGAGCTCTGTCTGTGCTCCTTTCCGGTATTCGTCGTCGGTAGTATACTCGGCGAGGAATGTTTTGAAATGAGCCTCTGCATCCGAATAATTTTCCAACGCCCTTTGCATCGTCGCATAGTGATACGACGCCAGGGGGAATTTTGTCTTATCCAATTCCATTGCCTGCTTGTAGTAGGGAGCTGCCTTTGCTGGATAATTCAACAGGCGATAACTTTCTGCAAGCCTCCATATAGCGGTCTCACGGCTGGTAGCCGCAGGGGCTGTTTTCTTGGACGAAGTCTGTACGGCATACGGCTTGTACTCCGGGCGGTCTTTCGCCTTGTCACTGCCGAAGTACTTCTCATAATATTGTGCCGCAGAAAAATAATCACCCTTCTGGTAATAGTTATCCGCCGCTTTCAGGTAATCATAAATGAACTGCGCGTTGACCGAGCATGTCACCAGGAAAACCATCGAAGCAAAAAATATCTTTTTCATCCTATATATTATTATTTACAAAAATCAATTTCAAAGTTCGACTGGCTTATTGCTTATTGCCAATTGCCTATTGCCAATTGCCTATTGCCAATTGCCTATTCCTCCTACAGTCTTGGACAAACAAACTCTATCTCCGGCGTTCTCGTCGCCTTCCTTCCGATAAACGATAGCGATATTTCGAAACTATTTGAACCATTTGCCATCTTTCCAAGGTCTGATGAGTTGACATCATAGCTTGCACCAAGCACCAGGTTCTTATATGCAAATCCTATAAAAGGCGAAATCGCGTCTTCGAAACGATAATTCGCACCGAGCATCAGGTCGAGGTCGGGCGCAGCCTTGTAAGAAGCATAGGCTCCTACCATCTTCTCCGTTGCAGTTCCTTGTTTCAGGTAAAGGATATTCGGTGTAATACTGAAGACTTGCGATAGTGTAAAGCGCATTCCAGCGTGGCCGGTGAAACGCATTGGGATCTTCGCATTACCCGTTGCGCTGAACTTATCTTCAGGTTTCGTTAGATGCGATACAGAAAAGCCTGCGAATAAATTAGATTTCTTGCCAGGAGCAGCATCGAAGTACATCACACCAGCACCCACGTCTAATGCTGTTGCAGATGTCCTGCTGAGTACGTCCGATGTAGGATTGCCGGGGTTATATCCGGTAACGGGATTCCATTGATCGCCGAAGGTCATCTTCGAACGGTCGAACCTTCTCTGGATCATTCCCGCCTGTATGCCGAATACCACACGTTGCGTAAGGTTTGTTCCAAACTTCACACCCGTGTACGCGACACTCGCATAGGCAGTGGTATAGTTGTACCCACCGCTGCCCGCTTTCTGGTTGAGTATGCTGACACCAAGGTTAATATTCTTGTTAGTAGTAAACTCCGCTGACAGCCCCGGCGTAGAGAAAGGACTGCTGATGTTTCCCCATTGGTTGCGGTAAATACCCGATACGCGGTATTCGCCATCGAATGCACCAGTGAGGGCCGGATTCAACCAGGCAGGATAAACATAGTACTGTGAAAAATGCGGATCAACCTGCGCCTTAACAGAACCCGCTAAACACATTACCAAAAACAGGCAGGAAGCCTTTAAAAGATTTCTCATCGTAGTAGTTTTTATGTACAAAAAGTTTCTTCTGGTTTATATAAACTCTATTTCACAATTGTCACGGACCCGCTTATAGGTTTAAATCCATTCTCCAGTGTAATAACATAATAATACACTCCGACCGGCAGTCCCTTTCCATTCACCGTTCCATCCCAAGGTGTAGAATATCCAGATGAATAAAATACCTGTTGGCCGTACCTGTTAAACACTGCAACATTGCAGCCCGGATAGTCGGCAAGATTCGGGATCAACCACCTGTCGTGCACTCCATCATTATTTGGAGAGAATACATTCGGCACATGAACCGGTTTCAAAATCGCCACGTTCATGAAATCAGTAGCGGTACAACCGAACTCACCTGTCGCCGTCAACGTGTACCTCTGGTCACCATTCGCTATCAACGAAGGTTTAAGGGTTGAATCACTTGATAGTCCGAAAGCAGGCGACCAACTAAAGGTCAACGATGATGAATTCGCCGTTGCTTCAAACTGGATAGTAGTTCCCTGTGGCACCACGAAAGAACGGCCAGCATCGATCACCGGCTGCAAGTGCACCTTCACCGTCTTCGGATAAGGATCCGATACGCACCCTACAGCATTTGTCACCGTTAGAGTAACATCGTATTCACCCGGGTTGTTGAATTTTTTAGTAGGCGTCTGCGTGGTTACAATGGGTGAACCATCATCGAAATTCCACTTCCAGGATTGAATGCTACTTCCGGTGGCAAAGCTGTTATCCATGAAGACCGTGTTTACACCCTGGCAGAGTTCTGTAGGTGTTACATCGAACAAGGCCACAGGTTTATCAAAGAAATCGTCAACAACCTTTGGAACACTCGTGGCCGTGCATCCAAAGGCGGACGTGGCTGTGAGCTGAACACTATAAGATCCTGGCGATGCGTAAACATATGTAGGATGAGTTGCCGTAGAGGTTCCACTGCCATCACCGAAATTCCACAAATAGGTCAATGCAGAATTGTCAGGGACCACCGTTTGGTTGTTGAAGACAGCATTTCCATTAGGCATACAAATGCCCGCTGGTATAGCGAAGTCAACTGCAGGCAATGGGTGCACCGCTACCTGGCGAGAAACCGATTCACTGAAACAACCCCGGTCACTTACTGCTACCATCTGCACGGTATATGGAACAGCTGCAGGGTAGGTTGCCGTAAATGGATTTCCATTTGTGTAGGAAGGAGAATTACCATTTCCAAGATTCCAGTTCCAGGTAGTAATGCTTCCTGAGGGAATTGTAGATGAGTTAGTGATCGTAGCTGTCTGACCAAGACAAATGTCCGGCGTCACTGTAAATGCTGCCATTGGTCTTGGATAAACCTGTATCGTACCTGAGGCGGTTGCTATACAGCCACCAGCAGATGTGAACGTATAATTGATTGTGTGTGTGCCCGGACCGGCAACATTCGGATCGAATAGTCCCGCAGGAGTTGTTCCCGGACCGCTATAGACGCCCGTTCCCGATACACCGTTGGTCACGGTAGCCATCCCTACGGACGTTGGCGCTGCACCTGGATTCTGACAAACATTAGCCAATGCTGGGAATACTACAACCGGTGTCACTTTAAATGTCGCAGCAATAGTTGTATCCTTTACACATCCATTGGAAGATGTAGCCAGCAAGTTGATGTTGTACGTCCCTTCACTGAAATTGTGTGTGGGAGCGAACGCAGTGGATGTATTCGGATTACCAGCGTTTGCATTCGGATCGTTGAATGTCCATTGCCATGTCAACGCCTGTCCATCAGGAACGATAGTGTTGTTTGAGAACTGTGCCTGGCCATTGGCTGGCAGACAGCCACCCGAAGTGAAGCTGAAAGTTGTCCTGGGTCTTGCATGTACAGTTATGTTCTGTGCTATTGACTGAACACATCCACCGATTGTAGTGAAGATATAATTGATCGGATGCGTACCGTAGCCTGCGGCGGCTGGATTAAACATTCCTGCTGCCGAGGTTCCGGGCCCACTGTAGACGCCGTTTCCAAGAATGCCGTTCGTTACAGTTGCATTGGCGACCGAGAAGGAAGCGACGCTTTCACATACCGCGGTAAGTGCTGGATAATTTAATACGGGTGTTACCTTAAACGTAGCATTGATCGTAGTATCCTTCGTGCAACCGTTAGCCGAAGTGGCCATAAGGTTGATGGCGAAGGTGCCTTCATTGAAATTATGTGTTGGCGACAATGCCGTTGAAGTATTCGGATTCCCGGCATTCGCATTAGGATCATTGAATGTCCACTGCCATGTCATGGCCTGTCCATCAGGGATCGTACTATTATTGGTAAACTGTACCTGTCCGTTAGGTGCAAGGCATGCTCCCGTCGGGAAGCTGAAAGTCGTTCTTGGCTTCGCGTATACATGAATGGTTTGCGGTATTGATTGTATACATCCTCCTGCCGTGGTGAATGTATAGGTGATCACATGATCGCCTGGACCTGCGCTCGCTGGGTTAAACATCCCCGCACTCGTTGTTCCTGCTCCGCTATAGACGCCAGTTCCAGTCGCTCCATTCGTCACAGCCGCGGTGGCTACAGAAACCGCTGCTGCATTTTCGCAGATAGAACTAAGAGCTGGATAACTGAGTAAAGGCGTAATGCTAAACGTCGTCGTGATCGTTGTATCCTTCACGCAACCATTCGAAGAGGTCGCCTGTAGGTTGAGGTTGTAGGTGCCATCAACGAAATTATGCGTTGGCTGGAAGGCCGTTGACGTATTCGGATTTCCCGCATTTGAATTAGGGTCGTTAAACGTCCACAGCCACGTCATGGTCTGCGCATCGGCTATCGTACTACTGTTAGTGAACTGCACCTGGCCGCTTGCTGGTAAGCATCCGCCATTGGGGAAGCTGAAATTTGGCCGCGGCTTAGCATTCACGAGAATATTTTGCGTGATCGGTTGTATGCAACCCCCTGCTGTAGTGAATGTATAAGTGATCGTGTGATTACCCGGGCCAGCCTGTGCAGGATTGAAAACACCTGCTGATGTAGTTCCTGGACCGCTATACACACCTACACCTGTTGCACCATTAGTCACACTCGCCGAGGCCACCGAACTCACCGCAGCATTCTCGCAGATCGCTGCAAGCGGGGCAAAAGCAAGGGATGGAGTAAGACTAAATGTGGCGGTAACTGTAGTATCCTTCACACAACCATTGGAGGTGGTTGCCTGCAGAACGATGTTGTAAGTACCCTCCAGGTAATTATGTGATGGGCTTAATGCAGTAGATGTATTCGGATTGGAGCCATTTGCATTTGGATCGTTGAAGTTCCATGCCCATGTCATTGCCTGGCCGTCCGGGATGGTCGTGGTGTTGGTGAACTGTACCTGGCCGTTCGTTGGAAGACAGCCCCCATTAGGAAGGGTGAAACTTGTGCGTGGCCTTGCATTCACCAGTATGGTTTGAGATATGGAGTCCTTGCAATTGGCACTTGTTGTAAATACATACCATATAGTATGTGTTCCCGGTCCAGCCGTCAAAGGTGAGAAGGCTCCAGCTGAACTTGTACCTGGTCCGCGATAGACTCCCGTGCCGGTGACACCATTCGTAACACTGCCTGTTGCCACACTAATCGCCGCAGTCGTATTCTCACAGACAGCATTCAATGTGGGGTAAGCCAGTTGCGGTTTAAGGTTAAATGTAACCGTAATGGTCGTATCCTTCACGCAACCATTTGCGGTCATCACGCTCAGGTTAATATTATAAGTTCCTTGCTGGAAATTATGTGATGGGTTCTGTACTGCGGCCGTATTGGGGTTAGTTCCTGTCGCATTAGGGTCATTGAAGTTCCACAAATAAGTATTGATTGCCTGGCCATCGCCTACCGTGGCGATGCCGGTGAACTGAACGAGCCCGCTCACATCGAGACAACCCGAAGCATTATTAGTGAATGAAACGAAAGGCTTCTCGTATACGATCACCACTCTTCGTACAGTATCACTAACGCACGTGGCACTAGAACGCGTGACGTGTTTTACGGTATATGTACCCGGTTGCGGATAGGAATACGTTACCGATGGTCCGGTAGTGATGGTTTGAGTAACGTTGTTTCCAAAATCCCAATACCAGGTGTTTACTGCTACCGTCGCAGATGAAGTGTCGGTGAATGTGAAGGTGGTACCCTGGCAAATGCTTGCCGGCGATGCGGCAAATTCTGCAGGCGGTTTATCATAAATAGTAATCTGCTTGATCGTATCGCTGACGCAGCCTTCATTCGAAACTACATTCAGGCTGATGTTGTGAACTCCTGGCGGCAGCAAACGCTTCACGAGTTGGCCAGTGGCCGTGACGGGACCGGGAAATGTCCAGTTGAAATCGCGGATCGTGAAACTATTACTCGTCGTCGCCGCACCAGTGAATTGAACGGTGTCGAGCGTACATCCTGAATGGGAAAAACTAAAATCGGCAATAGGCTTACCCTTTACAATGACGGGTACACGCAACTGTTCGCGGTTGTAGCAATTCTCGATGTTTGGATGATAGCCATTGATCGGAATATCAAAAGTATCTGCCGTATTAAATGAATAGGTTCCCGGCAATGTGTATTTGTAGTATGTGATACCATTCACGATCACGGTCCCTGAAGAAACCGGGGCATTGTCAATGACATCAGCGTTCGGCGAAAGTGTAGAACCGACCTGGCTCAACAACCAATCCAGCCTTGTTGGCTGGTACGCCATCAACACGGATAACTCGAATGGAGTATTAGTACAAGTAAAAGCGTGTTGAGCTGTTCCGGGATCGAGTGTGTTGTGAATGGAACTTACCGCGCTAAGATTCCTGATATAGGTTCCGGCATTATAGGCGTATGACTCCGCTGAACCAAGCCCATAGGTAAGCGCTGTAAAAGCGGAATCGCTATACATCAGGCTTTGCGATTGTGAGGCCTGCCATCCTTTGACAACTACACTGTACCCCGGCAAATTGGGGTGAGCATACGTGTGATTAAATGTAGCTGATCCATCGATCCTCAAAGACGCCACGCCTGCTGTAGGAATAATAACAGTGACATAGTTGGCATAAATGGATTGCCTGTTATTCCGATAAAAACCTACATTCTTGATTGCCTGCTCGATCGGGCTGAGGAAAACCATTTCCGGGTCACCCCATGATCCGGGATTACAGCCCGAGCCACCGGACATGAATTGTCCAATCATGATCGGCTTATCTGATTCAATATAGTCGGCAGTATTGCTGGAAAATTGATAATAATTGCCGGGAGAAAGCAGGCCTGTGATCTGTACACCGTTTCTCTTCACCACTGTAGTGGGATCTTTCACTACGATCTTGTATACACTTGTCTGGAATGTGCTTGCTGTAAGGTTGACATTAGTTGAGGGTCCACTTGCCGCCGAGAATGGGGCTGTCAGGTATCGCTTGCCCCACGCTTGTTGTGGAAATGCCTGTTGCATGTCATTGTCTCTTCCCGAGCTGGTTCCGCAAGGAATCGCTTCACCTCGCGTTCGGCTACTGCCTGAGAATACTGCCACAGGATAGCATTGACCGGAAGGATTGGCGATCGATTTTATAGTAGTACCTGTAAACTGGTTGCCATTGCCGCTGGCGTCGGATTGACCCACCACCTGGTAAATCTCTCCACGCTGTAAAGTGATATCGTACGATACACCACCCGGCTGTCCTGTTCGTGTAGGGACCGATGGAGTCACACGGATCACTGTATTATTATCCTTTGCGATCACGTATACCCATGTGTAAGCTGGACCGGCCGCATCTATCTGTTGGCTGTTAATAGAAGTATAGGAATATCCCCAGGTATCGGTGGGCAACAACATGGTTGCTCCTGAAGACACACTGCCGAAGATGTGTGCATAGGCGACGATGGGCACATCACTTACGATATGAATTCCTTTGTTTACAAATACACCCTCGCCACCGCATGGCGTGCCGGGAGGAACGAAAGAACACGGAACAGAGATGAGTCGTGCGTCAATCGTTCCCGCCTTAGGAATGAATTCTGTCGCGATCACCGTGTTCGCTGGGATGCTGTAATTGCGCACCCAGGTTGTTCCATCAATCGTCACCGTTACATTAGCCGGCTGCTCCGCACTCAGGTAGATCACCATTTCCTGACTGTTGTTTTGTCCTGGTTCCATGTATTGATGGTGCCCATAACCAACCCAGAAATCCCTACCACGGTTGGAAAAGTCCTGGGCAGACGCTCCCCACCAGCTTAGTAACAAGCTAAAAACAATAAGTGATTTTTTTACAAGTTTCATAAGTGCGGTCCGATAGTTTATCTTATCAGGTTGATAGAGCCTTTCTTCTGTACCCTTGTTCCATCATTCAATACTATATCACAGACATACATATACACTCCCGATGGCTGTGGCTTTCCATTATGCGTACCATCCCATCCAACAGCCTGGCTTCTTGATTCGAAGATCTTTTCACCCCACTGATTAAACAGCATGAAACGCATTTCTCTAATAATATTACTATACACCCTCAGTCTTTCATTCTCTGCAGGTCCACTATTATTCGGCGTGAACGTGTTCGGGATATAAATTTGATCCGTAACTGTTGTTCCAGTGACTGGCTGTGACAATACATCCACGCAACCACCAAGTGCTCTAACGATCAGCGTCACACTCTGTCCAACCTGCAAGCCTGTCACGGTATGTGTCAATCCTGTTGGACCTGAAGAAGGCGTCGACCAAGTACCACCATTGTTGAGTGACACTTCATACCCTGTAGCATTCGGTACTGCACTCCAACGGAAGCGCAATGCGTTGACTCCTGTTGAATCAACAACAGCCACCGGAGTTGCCAATGATGGAAGGATCAGCGCCGTCACCTTTACCCTATTCACACTCGCACAACCGTTGACGACCGCCTCGACATATGCACTGGTAACAGCTGTGATATTTGGTAATACGAAGCTCGCACCAGTTCCAAGGAGTGTTCCTCCAGTTGCGGCGTTATACCAGTTGTACACAGCACCCGTCACAGGATTAAGAACTGTGAAGGTCGCACCTGATCCGCTGCACACGTATATCGAATCATTCGAAACATCCACTAATGGTCTTGCATTTACAACTACCTGCTTCGTAGTATCACCTATACATCCATCGTTGGCAATGGCGCGAAGATTTACATTATAAGTACCCGGTGTTGCATAAAGCTTCGTCGGGTTCTGGATCGCTGCTGTAGTATTATCTCCAAAATTCCAGTTCCACTGTGTCACCGGTACGCTGTTGCTCGGTACGGAAGTTCCGTTGAACTGAACTACATCACCAATACAACCTGAGAAGGTCGTTGTGAAGCTCGTCACAGGTGCGGGAAGTACATTGACCACAAGCGTGAATTCAAGGCTACTGTTACAACCTTCGATGCTTGGGTGTGTGATCGAAATCGGCACCACATACGTACCTACTGCATTCATGAGGTAGTCGCCTGGCAAAGTGTAAGTGTAATACCACTGGCCATTTGAGAACGAAGAGTCGGCCGGCAGCGGTGAATTCTGAACGATATCTACATTCGGAGAAAGACCAGGAACCTGGCTTAGATTCCATCTTATAGTCACTGGCTTCACAGATACCCGCATGCGGAATCTGAATGGCGTTCCTTTACATGTATAAGGCACTGAACCGGACGCAAAGACGTTGCTGATCGTTCCAGATGCATTCAAGTTCTTCACGAGCGTACCTACGTTGTATCCATAACTCTCCACACTTCCCAATCCATACACGATACCGGTGAAGGCCGAGTCGCTCGACACAATGCTTTGTCCCGTACCCGCTGGCCATCTCTTGATCACTACGCTGTAGCCCGGAGCATTATGCGCATATGTATGGTCAAACACATTCGTGCCATCGATACGCAATGAAGGAATACCATTTGTAGGAATAATGATCGTGAGATAATTCTCATCGATGTTGAACTGATCGTTACGATAGAAGCCCGAGAACTTGATGGATTGCTCCACTGGGCTCAAATAGAACATCTCAGGATCTCCGTCACCCGATGTGTTTGGACAATCGCCTGATGATGACATATACTGCGCAACCATTACAGGCTTATCGGAAAGTATCTCGTTGGTCGCATTGCTTTCAAACTGATAATAACGGCCATTGATTAGACCCGTCAAGGCTGTACCATTCCTGGTCACTATCGTCGTTGGATCTTTCACCATAACACGATAGATATTCGTCATGAAACTACTTGGTGTAGCATCCACTGAAGTTGGTGCAGTCAGGTAACGTTTACCCCATGCCTGCGACGGGAATACCTGCTGGAAGATCACGTCTCCACTACCACCTGCTGCCGTACCGCAACCAAATCCAGTACGAGTACTTCCTGCGAACACAGCGATTGGGAAACATTTACCTGATAGGTTTGGAACAGACTTCACATGGCTTCCGGTCATATCGTATCCATCGATACCGCTGATGTACGCTCCAAGAACCTGGTACACTTCACCCCTGTTGAGGATTACAGTGAACGGAACATTTGCCGGGCGACCGGTCGATGTCGGGTTAGATGGAGTGATCTCAACGTGTGTGGAGTCACGATTCGCTATAACGAAGAATGAAGAATGAGAATTTGTCGCAGTGTATGACTGCCTCGAGTTAAGTGTATAATACTCGTAGCCGTACGTTCCTACTGGCAACAGCATCGTCGCGCCCGAATTAGTCGACGAGAAAATGTGTGCATAGGCCGTGATCGGAATATCGCTTTCGATGCTAATGCCTCTCGGCGTTGTTCCTTCTATCAACAACCTTGCGTCGTATAGGCCACCCTTCGGAAGATTCTCCGTGGTGATCACAGTATTCGGTGCAATGGTGTAGTTACGTACCCAATCCGTTCCGTTGATTCGGATCTTCACATTAGCGGCCTGCGCGTCGGTGCTCAGATAGATAACCATGTTCTGGCTATTACTGCCGCTAAAGAAATCCCAACTGTGTGCATAGGCAACCCAGAAGTGAGTACCCTTATTCGAGCTGTCTACTGAGATCACATTTGGTGGCGGTGGTGGAGCCTTTATGGTGCTGTCGGTCATTCCAGTGAACTTATCCATGAAGTTCAACGTATCCCGACGAAGGAAGTTTTTAATGGTATCTACAGTACTTAATGAATCCATAGTCCACGCATTCGATGCATTGGTCCTGCCGAGGCGAGTCACGATTTCCCTGGGGATCAATCCCTGCCATGGATCGATGTAGAATTGTTGCAGGTCATAATTAGGAGCACCTGAAGAGGCGATATCTACATCTGTATAGAAGTACATGTATTTAGCTGTCGCTGGCATTCCGGGAGGAGTTACACCCGAATAACGCCTGATGCTTACCGATGAAGGAATCGTGGAAGCTGGCTTCCAGGTAACCTTCGTCACCGTATCCGTACCAAACATGAATACCTGTGTAGTTCCTGCAGCAGGTGTCGCAGGTGTAGCTGTCAGCACCGGTGGTGTAGACGTTGGCAGGAATTCATAGGCGCCAAGGTCGGGAACACCAGCCACTACTGTAGTCGGTCTTGCATTGTTATTAAAATCGTAATTGTTGCCCGGTATCTGCACACCGCGGCCATGAATCGCCCACACCTCTGGGTCAACGACATTAGGCACGAGGTTGGTCATACTTGTAAATGCCGGAGCATACACGATCGAATTCATATCCGATCCTGAAGCTGTTCTCCACGCAGCAAGCGTAGCGAACGTGCCCGCAGGCGTATTACGCGCTACAAGGATCGCTCCAGTAGTATAGAGCATGTTATAATCGCTATAAACGTAGTCGGTATTGCCGACATACAAAGCGCGACCGCCAGCCCTGTGTGAGAAGATGTTGTTGCGAACATCGACACCGCTTCCGCTAGTGTTTGTGAAATAACCAGCGTAGTTGTTGGTTCCGGAGGTAGCAACACTGTTGACAGAGTTGTTGTAATACTTATTTGGACCGCCGCCGGTGCTATAAATTCCGTATGAACTCGCCCCCGTTGTATTAATGACGATCACGTTATTCACCGTGGAATTATTCGTCGTTGCGGTCTGGTACATTCCATAGAGTGTACCGGTATTGCCAGAGATCGCACTGATCCTGTTGTTGGCTATTCGAGCTGGTTCCAGCACCGTAGCATCTGATCCAGTGAGGTAGAGGCCGTATGTAGTAGTACTCGCCACATTATCGATGTTGATGATGTTGCCTACATATTGATATGCAGAATCGCTATTTGTACCATATATACCGTATGTAGTGGCGTTGCGTGGTGATGCCATTGTCACCCTGTTCTTCTGCACAAGCACCCTTTTAGTGTTGCTGGTATAAATGCTGTAGTAGAAACTATTGTTTATGATGTTGCTGTCGATCACCAGGCGCGATGCCGCATTTGCAACCGATGCACCGGCGATATAGATACCGGCAGAACCGTTGGTTATCGTATTTCCCTTTATGACGTTGTTAGCGCCGCTCAATGCAGTACCCACGATACCCGCAATGGTATTTGAAGTACTGGTAGACAGGGGAACATTCACCGTGAGGTTAAGGAGGCTATCGTTCGATGCCAGCCTGGCCAATTCCACACCTCTGGCGTTCGTAGTGCCTGTGGCGGTGATGGTCATGTTCTTGAAAATAATATAGCTGGCGCTATCCAGTTGAAGTACATAATTGGCGGCTGCGTCAGTGATCGCATGTGTGAGGATCACTGAAGAAGGTGTACCATTCTGACTCTGGAAAGTAACTGTATTTGTAGTAGATGTGCCCGTGATAGCATGCATCCTCACCTGCTCGGTGTAAGTGTTAGGTGCAACGTTGAAAGTTACTTTGCCGCTGATTCCACACTCCATAACTCCAACGGCCGCGTTAAATGAATTGAAGTTGTTGCCAGTCGCGGGCCAATTCGTTGGAATCGTCTTATCGATTGTATAAGTACCACCTGGGAACGGAGGATTGATATTTACCAGTGCGGCGGCGGAATATTGGGTATTGCCGCTACACGTCACGGCCACGCGATAGTATAAGACACCCGCTGCCATGATCGTACTGTCGGGAGAGAGCATGCTAGATCCTAATGGATTCCATGGGCCCGTCGGCGAAGTCGAGACTTCCCAGAGGTATGTCTGACCGGCTCCTTCCGAATTTCCTGTAAGTGATAATTGAATTGGTGTACCAAGACAGATGCCTGAATTTGGAACAGCTGATGCTGTACCAGGTACGGGTGGTGAGGTACAGGGCAATACGGCGAATTCCCATGCGCCGATATCCGGTGTAGTCGCACTGCGAGGCGCAGCAATGATATCCGTTGTTATTCCAACAGGGGCGCCCTTGTTATCTAAAGGAGCGAATGTTGGTTTCAAGTCACCCGTTGGAGCATTAGCATAACCAGGATCGAATGAAACGGAGTTCGCATCCTGCGTACTGGCGGTTTGCCAATCGGCCAGTGTGGCCCTGTTTGCACCATTGTACCCTATGAATGCGGTGCCGCCATTGGCCTCAACGTAATAGTTATTGTTATTAGCCGTATATGTGGTAGTTGCCTCTGCCATATAAATGGCGTGACGGCTGCCAAGACCTGCCCTGGTGATAGTGACTAAATTATTCCTGTAACGTATGCCCGTTGCTACGGTAGTCTGATAGATACCGCGTGACCAATCGGCTGTAGGGAAAGTTCCACCAGCGAAATCCATTGAAATCGTATTATGGTAATACCAGGCGTTGTCGGAACCACCATTGTACAAGCCGTACTGGTCGCTCTGGTTGTTTACATTATAGATCGCATTGTTGCTGATGATATTCTCGCTACCTACAGGAGCGTCGACAGCTGTGAAGTATATCCCATAGAATATGCTCGTAGATGTAGTATTCCCTCCGGATGGATTATGTATCCTGTTCTTCGATATTCTCAATGAGCGTCCACCGGTCGTTACGTAAATACCGTTGAACGTAGTCAGCACGGTACGTGTCGCACGGCTTATGTTGTTGCCTTCTATGAGTGAGTTAGCCGCTCCGTTGATGTAGATACCGTAAATATAGAAGTTTCGGAGGGTGTTATTAAATATCGTGTTGCCGTTGACCTGGTTGGTCGTTCCGTTTGCTACCAATGTAATACCTGCATAACCACCGTTGATAGTGTTGAAGCTGATCGTATTGAAATCACACCTGCTATCACCTGTCGTGGTCGGGCTGGTTGGCGAATTGTTGATCACGATACCGGCATAGTTCGTCGAGGTCGAACTAGTATTGATGTTGATCGTACAATTATTGATCGTATTGTTATCGGCATTATTGATGATCTGGACACCGAAACCATATTCCGTAGTGAGCGTGCCAGTAGCGGTGATCACCAGGTTATAGAATCCGACATAATCTGTCCTGTTCAATTTAATAACTGCCCTTTCATTGGTGTTAGTTGAATTGAACTGGATAACGTTTGCGTTACCATTGAATGTAATCGTCTTCGTAGCCGATGTTCCGGGAATCGAATCGAGTATGAGTTGCTCGAGGTAAGGTCCGGTATTGGCAACCACGTTGATTACCACGGGTCCTTCGATTCCGCAGGCGAGTGCATCCTTTGCTGCGTTGAAGCTTACAAAGTTCGATGGGCTCGCAGGCGCCGTCTGGTCAATTGTATAGGTGCCAGCAGGCAATGCGCCGGTTACTGTTAACAGTACAGGAGCTGAGAATTCTGTATTACCTGAACAGGTCACGGCGACCCTATAATATAATGTTGAAGAAGAAATGATACTCGTATCCGGGTTACCAAGTACGTTGCCGATGTTGGTGTATGGACCACCGATCGAGGCGGAAGTCTGCCATTGATAGGTTTGAGTCAAACCGATCGAATTACCCGTTACTCCAAGTTGAATAGGGAAGTTAACGCAGATGGGTGACTCACTAACTGTGGCCGTACCCGCGAGTGGCGGTGAGGTACACACTGCTGGGGTAAATTCATATGCGCCAAGGTCTGGAGTGGTAGCGCTGCGAGTGTCGCCATCGATGTCGACGGTTATACCTGCGATAGGCTGACCCAGATTATCGATTGATGCGTTAGTGGGTTCGAAGTTTCCTGAAGATACGTCCGCATACAACGGATTTGAAGAAACCGAGTTTGCATCCTGGCCTGAGGCAGCCTGCCAGTTGGCGAGCGTAGGTTGAGCTACACCATTGTAAAAACCTACATTTTCTGTACCTACTCCTGAGAACAAGTAAAGGTCGTTCCTGTTTGATACAATGGTATTGGTACCGGTAATCGTCGTCGCGAAATAAAGTGCCGTCTTCTGACTCGGTCCACCCCTATTAATTGTAATTATGTTGTTGCGAAGGATAATACCGGCAGCTGACGTTACCTGGTGAAAGCCACGCGTGAAGTCCGAAGCTGTGCTCCCTGTTCCGGAGCCATCCAGCGAGATAGTATTGTAAAAATATCTTACGTTATCTGAACTTGCATTCCACAAACCATATTGATCACCTGCACCGTTGATATTGTAGATTAGATTGTTGCTTACCGTATTCTCCAAGCCGCCCGAGAGAGCATCAACTGCAGTAAAAAAAATCCCATTGAATTCACTGGTGCTGGTAGGATCTCCGCCGAAAGGATTGAATATCCTGTTGCGTGAAACGCTGGCTGCAACACTAAGACTAGTAAAATAAATTCCGTTGAATGTAGAGACCACGGTACGGGCAGGACGGCTGATACTGTTTCTCTCAATAAGAACCGATCCTGAACCATTCACATAGACACCTGTGAGGTAGAAATCCCTGATGTCATTATTAATAACCTTGTTGCCAAGGTTTCCTGCTGTCGTACTACCCACGAGCGTGATGCCATAGTAGCCACCTGTAATGGTATTGTTGCTGAAAGTATTGTAATCCGCGGAAACAGTACCGGTAGTGATTGGTGATGTTGCAGAAGCGCTTATTACTATACCCGCATAGTTTGTGGTTGATGTGGATGTAGTATTAATATTGATAACGCAGTTATTCACCACGTTTGAATCTGCATTGTTCATCAGTTGCACACCGAATCCATATTCAGTCGTAGTAGTTCCAGTAGCTGTGATGACGAGGTTGTTGAACGTAACGTGATCCGCACCATTCAATTTAATTACCGCTCTCTCATTAGTATTAGTAGAGAGATAAGACAAAGTTCTTCCATTACCATTGAAGGTGATGGTATTAATCGATGAGGCGCCGGGAACGGGAGTCATGATCACCTGTTCGATATAAGGGCCGCTGGCAGCATTGACGTTGAAGACAATCGGACCGGCGATACCACAATTTAACGCACTCACTGCAGCGTTGAAACTCTGGAAGTTAGTACCTCCGGTAGCTATAGCCGAGTTGATGGTATAAGTACCTCCCGCAAGAGGGGCGTTGATATTTAACTGTACAGGTACCGAGTATTGTGTATTGCCGCCGCAGGTAACTGCCGCACGGTAAAAGGCAGAAGTGGCGGGAGCATTGAAATCATATGAAGAGCCGGATTGCACTCCACTAAATGGCAAGTAAGGCCCACCAACCGCAGACGAAGATTCCCACTGGTATGTCTGACCCGATCCACTGCTATTGCCCGTTAGGTTGAGTGTCACAGGAGTACCGAGGCATACTGGACCAGAAGGAGTGATAGTAGAGTTACCTGCTACTGGAGGACTTGTACAGGGGAGTGTGCCCAATTCAACATTCCACGTCGCAGTAATCTCCGATGCGGGTAACGCACGGTTATATAGTCTGAATTCATCCATCTGACCAAGCAAACCTGTGTTGGTGGTATATCCCCCAATGCGAAAACCGGTTCCCACTGTCGGAGTACCGGTAATTGCTGTAGTAGAAAACAGAACGCCATTCTTATAGGCTTTAATCTCGTTCGGCGCCGTGGTTCTCACGAAATGCAGCACCGTTGGGCCGCCTGTAACTGCCGTCACATCGACCGTTGGCAGACCCGTTCCCGTTAGACGCAAATTGCCTGCACCGGGAGCTCCATTGACGAAGGCACGCATAGCATTACCGCCGTCGCCAAACAGGTAATAAAGTGTGGATCCCGAGGGTACATTATTAATCCAAAAGCTGATAGTCCAATTCGTAGCAACGAGATTGGTCAACCAGTTGTTATCTACGTAATTCGAAGTACTTACTCCACCTGTTCCGACGAGCGCCGTTCCAAACTGGGAAGGCGTGCCGATAGATAATGCCGTCCCTAAAATAGGAGAAGGATTGTTACCCACTGGAGCACTTGCAGAATTGGTCTGGGAACCGGACGCGTTAAACTTGTAATACATTAACTCGGGGACAGCCTGTGCAAACCCCTTTCCGGCGCACATCAACAAAATGGCCAATAAACAAACGACTGACACTTTGCTGTTCAAACAGGACAGATGACTCTTTCTCATTGCAGCTATTTTTGAAATTAGTTGGATTTTCATGATAGTTTTAGTTGGGCCTTTATTGTTTTACAATTACCCTCTGAATCTTCTCATGGGTTCTCTCATTGACAATCTCGATGATATACATTCCCGCACTGTAGCGTCTCATATCGAGTTCATGTATACTTGTGAATGAACTTCTCGAAAGGACTGCCCCATGCATATTCACGAGCAATACGCTGAACTTCCCTGCTGTGCCTGTGTAGCGAATAGTAAGGTTATCTCTCACCGGGTTTGGTGCAATTGTGATCTTCCTATCGAGTACGGGATCATTGGTTGCCGTGATCACGAAGTTGAATGCGCTTGACGCGGTACCCGTGCAACCATTGCTTGTAACCTGTACAGAGTATTGACCTCCCGCCGTTGGAGCATAGGTGCCGGATGTTGCGCCGGTGATGGCTACTCCATTGAGAAACCATTGATTACCCGTAGCCGCTGAAGACTGTAATGAATTGCCATTTTGCGTGATCGTCGGTTGAGCGGGAAGTGGCGTCACCGTGACCGCTGTGGCAACTGATGCATTTGATGTGCATCCGTTCGTGGTGATTTTTGAGGTATAACTACCACTCGCAGTTGCGCTATAAGTCTGGTTGGTCGCGCCTGAAATGGCTACACCGTCCTTGAACCATTGATTACCCGTTGCTGCCGAAGAACTAATTGTCACGCTTCCTCCCTGGCAGAACGTCGTTGCGGTGCCTGCAGAAAGCGAAGGAGCAGTAGGCACTGTGTTTACGGTAATTGTTACGGACATTGTTCGTGAACAACTTCCGATGTTTCCAGTGACGGTGTATGTAGTTGTTGTTGTCGGTGACGCAATCACTGATGCACCTGTAGTCGTATTGAGCCCTGTTGCGGGTGACCAGCTGTAAGTGGATGCACCGTTGGCATCTATCTGTACAGATGAACCAAGGCACAAAGACGTGCCCGTTGAGATGCTAAGCGAAGGACTGGGATCGAGGGTTACCTCTTTGCTCACCGCCGCTGTGCCACAGGAATTACTTACCGTGACAGTGTAGAGTCCCGCAGCGTTGACAGAAATATTGTTTGTTGTTGCGCCGGTACTCCATAAGTATGTACAACCCTGGCAAACATCAGTGGAAAGAGCTACGCTGACTCCATTGCAGACATTCCCGGTCGGCGTAGACGTAATGGCGGGTGTAGGTGCGGCGCTGTTGACGAAGACCTCGACGGGCACTGAGGTTTGCGTATTTCCGCTACAGGTAACGGCTGCACGATAATATGTAGTCACGGACGGAGCCGTGATAGTATAAAACGGAGTAGTCGCCACCGCGCCAATTGGTAAGTACGGGCCCGTGAGGTTAGTCGAACTCTCCCACTGGTAGGTCTGACCACTTCCAAATGAAGCTCCACTGATGCTAAGATTGACGGGGGTTCCGCCACAAACTGAGTTAGGAGTAGCGGTGGCATTGCCTGCCTGTGGAGGGGTGGTGCAAGGTCCGGCCGATGTCCAGTTGAATATCAAATTCGGGCGTGTCGTAGCAGTAGTAGTAGCAGAACCGTTTGTCGTAAGCGTTGTGCCACATAGATTTCCACCGTTATCGGCGGCATATACGCGGGAAGCGTTAAACGTCAGTCCAGTGGTCCATGGAATGACCGAGTTATTCGTGAAATAAGTATCGCTGGGATTATTGGGATCGCCGCTACATACTTCGACCACCAGGTTGGAGGTACCATTCCAGAAGAATGGCGCGCTAAACGCAAATGTATTTATTCCGAGTACGGGAACATGATTAACCGGACCAAATACCGTGGCAGCTACGGTCTCCCAGGTCGTAGTACCAAGAGAACCGACCGAAGTCGTTCCTATCTTAATGGTAAACTGTTCAACTGCCGGATTAGCGCCCGTGCTCGTGGTGAGCGCCTGTACATTGAATTTAATTGCATTGATTGTACCAGCACTAAGCCCCGCGCCATTCAACTCCGAAGCCAGGAAGAGATACTGTTGACGGCTTCCCTCCCACCAGTCACCAAATGGTGCAGGATATGAAGTTGTGCTGTTGCCGGTAGTACCGGTACCGATGGCAATGTCGATTTGCGCACGAAGGCTACCGAAGGAGAATGTCAACAAGAAAAAGAACAGTACTAATTTTCCAGTAAATCCAGCCGGGTAGATTTTTCTCATAGCGTTCTATAGTTTGGTATGTGAAATACATCAGCCCAGGCAACGCATTACTTCGTTACCAGGCATGTATCAGATTCCAGTTTCTTTTGGAAACCGATCCCCCCATAAACTTTTTTCTGATTAATATTTGAGCCAATAACCAATCCTTACTTTGTTCTCGTGTTGTTTAAACTTGCATTAGTACACACGACATGCAATACGAATCGTTGGCATTTACACAGGAATGGAAGGAGGCTTCATGGGAAAAGGAATTTGGTCTTCTAGGAAGGAATACTCTAGGATGGTTGTAGTTAGGAGGCTAATTCCTTAACGGCACGCAATAATATAAAAAAATCGTTGACAAAAATCAACCGGAAGAAAAAATTTGTCACACACGTGATCTAAAATGAGGATATGAATTTAGAACCAGGAGGGTTCTGTTCATCTCTTAAATATAATCATTAAAAATGTCTCCGCATAAATTATGTTTTAACTCGCTTCTATTCAATATTACATTGAAAGAATTGTGTTTTATGCAATCGTTTTAGTGATTTCGTATCCTATCCAATCGATTCTATTCTCTGCGCCTTCACGCCTTTGCGGCGTAGAAATTCTAATCCCATTCTAATCCATTGCGCCACTGCGCCTTTGCGTAGAATTCCTAAAGATGTCACGAAACGTGAATCCTTAAAAACCTTCCTTGGCGCCATTGCGCCTCTGCGTGAAACCCCTTCCGGAATCGTTGCCGGTAATACTCTACTGAAATAATCAAGTTTACTTTAGCTTTACGACTCATCTATTAAAACCATGAAGATCATTCACCAGGTTCATCCCGAAGATTTCAATCGATACACCACTCAACAGATTAGAGAAAAATTTCTTCTCGAAGACCTCGTCATTCCAGACCAAATTGAATGTGTATATACCCACTATGATCGAATGATTATCGGGGCAGCAGTACCCGTGAATACGCGGCTCGAACTTGGCACTTATGAACAATTAAAATCGGAGTTTTTTTTAAGTCGCAGGGAGATCGGCATTCTCAACATAGGTGGAAATGGTAGCATCAATGTTGATAATGCGAAGTTTGATCTGGAGAAACAGGATTGTCTCTATATCGGTAAGGGAAAACAGAAGGTTACGTTTTCCAGCGCCAACAAATCGCAGCCTGCGAAGTTTATCTTCTTCTCCTGTCCTGCTCACCAGGAGTTTCCCACGCGACTGATGAAACCGTCTGAGGCGTTGCCTGCAGAATTGGGAAGTATAGACAACAACAACCATCGCACGATCAACAAGTATATACACATTGATGGCATTAAGAGTTGCCAGTTGGTAATGGGCGTCACCAATTTCAAACCTGGAAGCGTATGGAATACGATGCCACCTCACCTGCATGATAGAAGAATGGAATCCTATTTCTACTTCGACCTGCCCGAAGGGCAACGGGTGATACATTTCATGGGAGAACCGCATGAAACGAGACATATTTTTCTGAATAATGAGCAGGCTATTCTTTCACCAAGCTGGAGTATTCACAGCGGCATGGCTACTGCTAATTATTCATTCATATGGGCGATGGCCGGAGAGAATATGGTCTTTACAGACATGGATCCCGTTCCACTGCAATCATTGCAATAACATTATAGCACTATCAATTAGACCGGGACAAGTCTAATAAACCAAACAATCATCATGCTTAATTTCAGAGTAGATGGCAGACTCGCACTTGTGACTGGTAGCAGTCGCGGTATTGGTCTCGCGATTGCCACAGCGTTAGCCGAGTCTGGCGCCGACATCATCGGTGTTAGCAGCAAGCCAGAATCCGCAGGTTCAGATGCTGAGAAAGCCGTTCAAAAGGCAGGTAGAAAGTACTATCCCTACGCCTGCGATCTTACAAATAGGGACGCCCTCACTACTTTCCTCGAGCAGGTAAAGAAAGACCATCCCCGGATCGATATCCTGATCAACAACGCAGGTCATATCCTGCGAAAACCCGTGGCCGAACATCCAGATGAATACTGGGATACAATCATGGGTATTAACCTCGATGCTCCTTTTATTATCACGAGAGAGATTGGAAAGCGAATGGTAGAACAGGGTTATGGAAAAATTGTCTTCACCTGCTCATTACTTTCATTTCAGGGAGGAATCAACGTGCCGGGTTATGCCGCCAGCAAAGGCGCAGTGTCCTCACTACTAAAGGCTTTTGCAAATGAATGGGCAAAATTCGGCGTTACCGTAAATGGAGTGGCTCCGGGGTACATAGCCACTGATAATACCGCACAATTAAGGGCTGATCCCGAGCGAAGCGCGGCTATACTCTCCCGTATTCCCGCCAATCGATGGGGAACACCGGAGGACATGGCCGGGGCATTCGTATTCCTCTCATCCCCCGCTTCTGACTATATGAATGGAACGATAGTAACGGTGGATGGGGGGTGGATGGGAAGGTAGTAGTAGTGACTGGTTGCTCGGTACCCCCTCGCTCCCGCTCTGTTTCTCGCTCTGTTCCTGTTTCTCGCTCTGTTCCTGTTTCTCGCTCTGTTCCTGTTTCTGTTACTGTTTCTGTATCTGTTTTAGCCTTTTACTAGAATAGAAAAGAGAAACAGGAACAGGAACAGAGCGGGAGCGAGAGCGAGAGCGGGAGCGAGAGCGAGAGCGGGAGCGAGGAGACCCCCCGAATAATCAAAGAGTCAATCTAAAACCTCACCTGGCAATTTTTGCAAAAAAACGTCCTCCTACCCGTCTTCCCCATATACTCCTTCTTAATAGGCAGGTCGCAGCGAGGACATGTCTTCTTGGTATGTGCCAGCCAGTGTTTCCTCAACACATACGCTTTCTTCCATTCAAGGAAATCGAAACTATAGTTTCGCGCCTCATTCACCAGGGCGGTGAGTTTGGCCGGAGGTAATTTACCCACCTTTGATTTCGGATGTACTTTGATGCGATACAATACCTCATTCTTGATGATATTGCCAACGCCGGCAAAAATGTTCTGATCAAGTAAAGCATCGCACACCAAAGTCGATGGCTGTGCTTTCAGTTTCGCCTTCGCCTTTCGGGCATCCCACTTATCATTCATCACATCCCCGCTCCAATCGTAAACATTGTCGGGATTACCTTCGAGAAACTGTACGGAGCATGCATAGAAATTCAATTCTCCCTTAGCAAACCCCAGCTGTAGTCTTGGAGGCGAATCTTTCTTTTCATTAATGCGATAGCTTCCAAACAGGAGAAAATGTATACAAAGAGTAGCATCCTTGAAGCAAATGAGAAAGTGCTTACCCCAACTCTTGAACGCGATGATTTTCTTTCCTTCGAGAGGCTTGACATCGATCTTGGTGTTGCCGCCTATCGATATCACCTTCTTCTTTTCAAATGCTTTAACGGCTTCTTTGAGAATGACAATGGATGGGCCTTCGGGCATAGGGATTAGATTTAGTAGCTTGGTTGCCCTCGCTCCCGCTCTGTTTCTCGCTCTGTTTCTGTTTCTGTTCCTGTTTCTGTTTCTGTTCCTGTTTCTCCTTCTGGTTCCTGCGTCTCATTCCTAGTACCGACCAGGAACAGAAACAGGAACAGAAACAGAGCGAGAAACAGAGCGGGAGCGAGGGCTACTAATCAACTTTTTAAAGAATATCCCCCCTATCATCATCCTCCCCACTACCCTTCGCGGTACTATAGTTGGTAAGCAACACCACACTATCGTCTACCACCTGCACTGAATGATGGATGTTTGGATGAAAAGTGATGAGTTGATTTGGTGCCATCACAACATCTCCATCCGGAGTAACGACTGTTATCTTACCATGTATCAATTGAATGGTCATATATCCATCAACAGAATTATCTGGCAACTGGCTGCCACCTTTAAGAGTAGACAATACTATTGCGAGGTCGTCCGACTTGAAGACCGTTATCCCATTACGATCATTCTTCTCCCATGCCTTCTCCTGCTGCAACTGTAGTAGAAATGCAGGCAGGTCGATGAACACATATGAACCATCGATTACCCTGTCCCCTTTCGGACGATTCAGCGTGGCTTCGTTTCTCTTGATCTCCATAATAAAAACTTTTAAGTGATGAATATCCTATTCTTGCTTTGACTATTTCTTATAGCTTACCCGCCAGATTATTTTTGCGCCGTCATCAGATACCAGCAATGAACCATCCGCCAGCGCAACTACTGCCACGGGTCGGCCATATACTTCGCTCTTGCTTTCATCAGCAATGAAACCAGTCAGGAAGTCTTCAGGCTGACCAGCCAGTTGACCATTCTTAAATGGAACGAAGATCACTTTATACCCAGATAACGTACTGCGATTCCAGGATCCATGCTGCCCAACAAATACGCCACCCTGGTATTTCGCCGGGAACACATTCTTTGTATAGAAAGTCAATCCAAGTGATGCAGTATGAGAACCAGTTGGGACATCTGGGACTATCGTCTTCGCTACCAGGTCTGGCCGCTCTCCTTTCCTTCTTGGATCTTCATGCTTGCCGAAATACGCGTACGGCCAACCATAAAATCCTCCCTCCTTTACACTCGTGATATAGTCGGGAACGAGGTCATCACCAAGGCCATCCCTTTCGTTTACTGCAGTCCACATCATATTGGTGCCAGGTGCCCAATCCATCCCCACCGGGTTACGAAGGCCGCTTGCGTAGATCTTCTCACCCGTTCCATCGAGATTGACTTCGAGGATCCCTGCCCGACGCGCCTCATGCTCCATTCCATGCTCCGCCACATTGCTGCCCGATCCAACGGAGATGTATAGCTTATTCTTTTGCGGATTCGTGATAATATTTCTAGTCCAGTGATTGTTATATCCTCCTGCGGGCAACTCGACGATCTTTTTTCCTGAGCCAGCGCTAATACTCGTCGCCTTGGGATCGTAAGCATACTCTTCTACTCCATCCGTGTTTGCGACATAGAACTTGCTTCCGACAACCAACATCCCCAATGGACGACGGAGTTTATTAAGGTATACTGACTTTGTCTCAGCTACTCCGTCTTTGTTGTTATCCCGAAGAAGGATTACTTCTCCTGACTTCGATTCTGCGATGAATACATCTCCGTTATCTGCAACATATATCCACCGCGGGTCATGGAGGTTCTCGGCGTATCGTGTCACAGTAAAACCTGCGGGGGCGGTAGGAGCCGCATTAGCCGGCCAACCTATTACACGGCTACTATTCCGGACAGACTTCGTCGCGAACGGAGCCGGGAGTGAATCATCTTTTGTGATGATATCTCTGCTAGTTGAATTATCTGTTTTGGAAACGTTACGATTGCCGCATGCAGCGATGGCGATGAAGGCAACAAGGAGTGGTGTGCTGATTTTTGTCATATTGGTATGTTGAATCAAAAAATATGCCTTTGATTTTTCGAAATTTCATGGGGGAGGGAATTCTACAATCGTTTAACGTTTAAGGTTTAACGTTTAACGTTGGACACACGTTTACCGAAGACTTATGTCAGTGGCTGAAAGATACGGAAGCGGGAGGGTGAATATTTCCCGACTTAAATTGTGTGGGTATTTAACGTACTAATCCAGGCGAACAATCTTGATCGTTTCATTAATCTTGAACCGGCTATTGAAGATTCGAACGAGGTAGATTCCGCTCGGCAGTGCAGAGAGATCGGTAGAGACACCGTTGTTGGCAGTCCCCGACCTCAGTTTCTTTCCCAGAAGATCCGACACCTCCAATTGCACCTGGGTCATCCCGGCCACATTCCAACGCAAGAACAGTTTATCCTTTACGGGGTTGGGATAGATACGTAAATATGCGCCAGTAGGTAAATCAATGACACCCGTGATGATGAAATTATGGGCAGCGGAGAAGGAACTTGTGCAACCATTCACCGTAACCTTAACGGTATAGTTTCCGCTTTCAACAGGTTGGTAGCTTGAATTGATGGCTCCAGGAATTGCCACTGCATTAAGATACCATTGGTTGCCTGCTGCGGCATTGGAAGAAAGAGTACCGCCATTGACTGTGATCGTCGGGGTAGGTACGCTCGTACTGGTGACGGTCACACCCGTGGTGGATGTAGTAGTGATATTATTACTTGTCGTCTT
This sequence comes from Chitinophagaceae bacterium, assembly GCA_014379965.1. Taxonomy (GTDB): domain Bacteria; phylum Bacteroidota; class Bacteroidia; order Chitinophagales; family Chitinophagaceae; genus VBAT01. Next base: position 26,271 of record JACMKU010000027.1, on the reverse strand, counting down.
TACAGTGTATAGACCACTTTCACTTATTTGAACACTGGTATGAGTTGCACCGGAAATTAAGTTACCATTCTTGTACCATTGGTTATTGGCACTGGCTGTTGATAGCAGCAGCACTGATCCTCCCACGCAGAAACTGGTCGCGCCTTCGGCGGTGATTTCCGGAATGAAATTGAAACCCCCGATTGTGCCTGTACCCGATGGCGTGGTAACAGAAATATTTCCTGAGGCTCCGCCGCCTACCACGGCGTCAATGCGTGTGGCCGATATCACTGTAAAAGAACTTGCTGGTGTGCCACCAAACTTGACCGACTGCGTGCCGGTAAAATTATTTCCATTCAGAGCAACAGTGGCCCCGCTACTTGCAAGTGGCGTCGATAGGGAAAGGATTACCGGTGTGTTTAGGCGGTTGCTCAGAACAACCACATTATTCTGCAGAGTATTTACGGCCACCAGCTCTGGCTTGCCGTCGCCATCGAGATCACCCACAGCTATGAACGTATCGAAATTGCCGGCGGTGATGTCAATTGCGTTTCCAAATGAAAATGCACCGGCGCCCGTGTACTTATTCTCCATGATGCCAACCATACCGTTCAGCCCTCTTCCACCGCTCAAATCAAGCTTGCCATCTCCATTAAGATCAGCTACTGCTATATTGGTTGGAGCCAAAGGAAAATCCTGCTTAGGTTCCAGCATGATGGAACCTGGCGTGCTAATATTCCTGTATAATGAAGTATTGTTGGATGAATAGTTGGATAATGCGATATCTGTTTTCCCATCTCCATCGAAATCACCAGAGGTGATCCAACTCGGACTCAAATTCGCTGCATAGTCTGTCCTGGTCGCGAGAGACAAAGACCCGCCGCTTCCAATGTTCCTAAAAATCGAAATTGTGTTAGCGCTAAAGTTGGAGGTAATGATATCAGGCTTGCCATCCTTATCCAGATCGGCGACAGTAATATTATCCGGATGAAACAACATGCTAAAATTCTGCTGTGGCGCGAAGCTGATGTTTCCTGCGATTGAGGTAGTGTTATTGAAGAAAGAGAAATATCCTGAATTGCCGCTTGATACAATCATATCCAGCTTACCGTCTGAATTCATGTCCGCTAACGAGAGCCCTAAAGAACCCATGCCTGTAGTAAAATCCATCTTCGGCGCCAGTGAAATATTCGCCCCAACACTCGTGTTTCGAAACACGGAAACACTACTGGCATTCCCGGCATTAAAATTAGTTACCACAAGGTCTTGTTTACCGTCGCCATCGAGGTCGCCAATGGCGATCCTTTTGGGATCGGTACCCGTTGCGAAATCCAGCTTAGCATCGAAAGAGATCGCGCCGAAACTACCCGTGTTCTTGAATATAGATATGGAGTTAGCCTGTGCGTTAGCAGTTATCATATCAGCGAGTCCATCCGCATTGAGATCCGCAATGGCGACATTAGTCGGATAGGAGCCCGTAGTAAAGTTGGCAGCTACAGTAAACGAGTTAGCGGCCAGCGTCGTGCTATCGCTTGTAAAAGTGACTACGAAGGGCGTCGATGATGATCCGGTAAGGTTAGCTGTAGTAACGGTGATTGGACTGAATGTCGCACCAACAGGTACAGTGACCCAAACTGTTGTATCCGTTCCTCCGGAAACTGTTGCTTTTGCCCCACCGAAGAAAACCGTATTGTTTGCAGGACTGTTACTGAAACCTGTTCCTTTGATGATGACGGAAGTACCGATTGGCCCTGACATGGGCGAAAAGGTAGTGATGGCGGGTTGAGAAAAAAGTTGTTGAAATGTAATAACTCCACCGATCAATAGTAGTATGAATCTTCTCATCAGTAAGCAGGTTTAAGGCTTTGGGTATACAAAATAGACAAAATAGTCGGGCGGGAAGAAAAAAGAGAGGGGGAAAACAGAGAGAGAAAGAGGGCGAGAAACAGAGCGAGAAACAGGCTTAAAACCGCTATTTTCTTGGTTTATTCAAAATAATTAGCCCTATAAGGGAGGCGACTATTGAAGACACCAGGATGGCCAATTTGGATTGGTTTACAAGCACTGGGTTATCAAACGCCAACAAAGTAATGAAGATTGACATAGTAAACCCTATGCCTCCAAGGGCGGCCGCGCCAAGAAGATTACTCCAGTTGACTCCAGTTGGAAAACGGCTCCATCCAATTATTATCGCCAGCCAACACACAAGGAAGATGCCCAAAGGCTTTCCAATGACGAGTCCCAGAATAATTCCAAGACTTAAGTTGGTTGTAATGGCTTCCAGGAAATTACCATCAATAAGTATAGCAGTGTTTGTTATGGCAAAGACGGGAAGTATGAAAAATGCGACCGGTTTATGCAGAAATCTTTGCATCACATAGGACGGGGAATGTTCATCGCCTTTTCCAAAAGGAAGCGCAAAGGCCAATAAGATCCCTGCAATCGTGGCATGTACACCGGATTGCAGCATGCAATACCACATTATTATACCAAGGACCATGTAGAGCCAGATGCTATGAACCCTGCAGCGGTTCAACACAATCAAAACAATGAACATACCCAAAGAACAAAAAAGATAAACAAGATTTAGTCCATCGGAGTAAAACAATCCAATAATGATGATCGCGCCGAGGTCGTCAATGATGGCAAACGCAGTCAAAAACACCTTCAGCCCATGGGGTATGTTTTTCACAAGCGATAGTATCCCTAATGCAAACGCAATGTCTGTTGCCATAGGTATACCAAACCCACCTTGCGTCTCGAGCCCGATATTTAGCACCAGGAAAATACCAAATGGAACCAGCATTCCACCCATGGCTCCCGCAATCGGTAGTGAAGCACTTTTAAGTGCAGATAATTCACCAACATAAATTTCCCTTTCAATCTCCAGTCCGACCATGAAGAAAAATATGGTCATTAATCCATCATTGATCCAGTGCTCGACCGAAAGGTGTAAGTGAATTCCATTCCCATCGTAACCGACCTTCTGTTGAAAGAATGAGATGTACGAATCGCCAGTGAAATTGGCGAGCATCAAACTTAGGATGGTGACTAAGATGAGAACAAAACCAGCACTTTTTTCGCTATCAGTAAAATCTTTAAACAGTTTTGAAATCTTTTCCATCCTCCGTATTAAAATCTGTTGTAGCGGTCAAAAATAAGGAATAGAAGGTATCACGCAGAGACGCAGAGACGCAGAGACGCAAAGGCGCAGAGGAAAAATTAAAAGGAAGGCAGGGTTCATTGTATAGCCCTAACGCCCAATGCGTATTAAAATAGTTTTTTGCTTTGCTAAATTATTTAGTAATATTGTCCAAGGTTTAAGGCAGAATATTCTTGACTTATAACATTCGAATCGTAACCCTTTCACAAGACCGATCATGAAATCAGAAACGATCGCACGCCTCCAACGCGAGATTCTTCCGCTACAAGGCTTCAGGCCGTTGGGAGCTACCGCGATAGATGTAGGTCTTGACATGATGCGCGATGCTTTTCCAAATGGGACCTTTCCACTTGGAGCCGTGCATGAGTTTCTGACCTCACGATACGAAGAGTTGAGTTAAAGTTCAGGGTTTGTCTCTGGCATCATCGGATCACTGATGAAAAAGGGCGGGGCTGCGCTTTGGATAGGTACATCCCGGATATTGTTTCCCCCAGCGATGAGCACATTTGGCATTCCACCTGATAAGATCATATTCATCGATCTATCCAAGGAAAGAGATGTTTTATGGGCAATGGAGGAAGCACTCAAATGCGAAGGTCTGGCTGCCGTTGTAGGAGAGCTCACCGATATAAGTCTGACTGCTTCTCGCAGATTACAATTGGCGGTCGAGAAAAGCAGGGTTACAGGATTCGTCATCAGGAAGAATCCTCGCAAACTAAATACGACTGCCTTTGTCACACGATGGAACATCACTTCCTTACCGAGTGAATTGCCGCTCGATCTTCCTGGTGTTGGATTTCCGCGCTGGAAGGTAGAGTTACTAAAAGTCCGCAACGGAAAGCCTTCGTCATGGGAGGTAGAATGGATTGGAGGAAAATTCAGGCATGTCCCTGCATTAATAATAAGAGAAGAAGAACACAGGAAAACGGGGTGATATGTGTAAGAGATATGTGTCGATATGGTTCCGTTACCTGCTGACGGACTGGGTGGCCATTCGTCGGCCCGCATTACGCGAACTTCCTTTCGTACTCGCTGCGCCGGATCATGGACGAATGGTGATCAATGCTGCAAATAGATTGGCGGAATTACAAGGTGTGTTCCCCGGAATGGCTGCGGCCGATGCGAGAGCCATCATCCCATCATTGGAAGTACTGGATGACAAACCCGGTCTTGCCCCAAAACTTCTTATACGTCTTGCAGAATGGTTCACCCGCTACACCCCGGCTGTTGCCATTGATTTGCCAGATGGATTAATCCTTGATGCTAGTGGCTGCGCTCATCTCTGGGGAGGCGAGCGTGAATACCTTAGAGATATTATCGTGCGAATGAAGAGCAAGGGATATTATGTTCGCGCAGCAATGACCGATACAGTTGGATCCGCATGGGCAATCGCCCGATTTGGAAAAATCGCTGCTATCATCGGGCCTGGCGAACAATGTACGGCCTTATTGACACTCCCTCCTGCCGCGTTGCGGATTGAAGAAGATACCATTGAAAGATTGCAAAAGCTTGGACTTCGGCATATCAACAATTTCATCGGCATGCCTCGAAATGCATTACGGAGGCGATTCGGTGCGACCTTCCTCAAAAGACTCGATCAGGCCCTGGGTCATGAGGATGAAGCCATAAACCCCGTGTATCCTGTTGTTCCTTATCATGAGCGATTGCCCTGTATCGAACTGATCGTAACACGCGGTGGCATCGAGATAGCTCTGATGCGCCTGCTGGAAACCTTAACTAATCGCCTACGCAAAGAAGGCAAAGGGATGCGCACCGCCATCTTCAAAGGATTTAGAATAGACGGTAAAATAGAATCACTTCAAATCGGTACCAACCGTCCTTCGAATAACGTGCAACATTTGTTCAGGCTATTCGAGATAAACCTTGAGAAGATGGAACCTGCTCTCGGAATCGAATTGTTCTTATTGGAAGCACCCAAGGTAGAAGATGTGAAGGTCATACAGGAAAAATTATGGGAGCAGACACGTGGACTCGATGATACAAACCTCTCTGGTTTGTTAGACAGGTTTGCAGGCAAGTTTGGGGAGGATCACATACACCGTTACCTGCCCGATGAACACTATTGGCCTGAACGATCGATGCGTCACGCCAGGTCGTTAACAGAGAAATCCAGTTCGCCTTGGAAATTAGACCGTCCAAGACCATTGCAGCTCTTAGCGAGACCGGAACGCATTGATGTCACAGCGCCAATTCCTGATTATCCACCCATGTTATTTCGATACAAAGGAATATTACATAAAATCGTCAGGGCTGATGGCCCGGAACGCATAGAACAGGAATGGTGGTTGCAACAGGGGGAGCATCGTGACTATTATTCCGTAGAGGATGAACAGGGACAACGATATTGGTTGTTTCGACTTGGACATTACATCGGTGATAAGACACATCAGTGGTACTTGCATGGATTCTTTCCGTGAAAATGAAATGGCATATGAGTTATACAGAATTACAGGTAACTACCAACTTCAGTTTTCTTCGTGGCGCATCGCACCCGGAAGAACTGGTAAACTATGCTGCATCTTTAGGGTATGACGCAATTGGCATCACCGACCGAAACTCTCTCGCAGGTATCGTGCGCGCCCATGTTGCCGCAAAGAAAAAAGATATAAGGATTATTCCGGGATGTCGTCTCGATTTGCTTGATGGACCTAGCCTCCTCGCCTACCCTATTGACAAAACAGCCTATTCGCTTCTCAGTTCACTCCTTACTATCGGCAACTTGCGAGCAGAGAAAGGCGAGTGTCATTTATACAAGTCAGATGTATTTGCAAATGCGAAAAGAATAAAATTTATTGTTATTCCTCCATCTGCACTCAATGAACACTTTGACTTCGAACTGGAATTTGAGAAGTCAGTTCGTGAATATCGGAATGCGCTGGGAGAGCATCTATACTTGTCCGCCTCACGATATTATCTCGGCGATGATGTGAAGTATTTGCATCGGTTATCTCAATTGTCCGATCGTTTACGGGTATCACTGGTAGCTACTAATGATGTTCACTACCACGACCACGATCGGCGCGAACTACAGGACATCATGACCTGCGTACGTGAAAAGTGCACGATTTACAATGCCGGGTTCAGATTGCATCCCAATGCGGAACGATATATCAAACCCAAAGAGGAGATGTTGCGGTTGTTTAGACACTATCCTGATACCATTCTACGTACGCAGGAGATTGCCGATGCTTGCCAGTTCTCGCTTGATACATTGAAATACGAATACCCCGAAGAGATAACGAGTGAAGGCCGTAATCCCCAGGAGGAACTTACTCACCTCGCCTGGGAGGGAGCGCGGGAACATTTCGGTGATATCATTCCCGAAAAGACGATCGCGGCCATTCATCATGAACTTTCTTTTATCGAAAAGATGAATTATGCACCCTACTTTCTCACCGTATATGATATCGTCAGGTTCGCGAGACAACAGGGAATTCTTTGCCAGGGAAGAGGATCAGCCGCAAATTCTACGGTTTGTTATCTCTTGGGCATCACATCGGTCGATCCGACCAAGTTCGATCTACTATTCGAACGCTTTATTTCTGCCGCTAGGAATGAGCCTCCCGATATTGATGTCGACTTCGAACATGAGCGAAGAGAAGAGGTTATTCAATACATCTATAGTAAGTATGGTAGGGATCGTGCAGCAATCGTAGCCACGGTTACACAACTACATCAGAAAGGTGCGATCAGGGATGTAGGTAAAGCGATGGGGCTATCTGTCGATACGATCAACCGGCTTTCCGGCGCCATCTGGGAATTCACTGATGAATGGTTTGAGGGGAGCCGATTAACCGAACAGGGATTGAATCCTGACGACAAACATATACTTAAGGTGCTATCATTGACTCACCAGTATATGGGATTTCCCAGGCAATTGGGCCAGCATACGGGTGGTTTTGTCATAACAAGAGGCAAGTTATCGGATCTATGTCCCATTCTCAATGCGCGCATGGAAGACAGGACTTGTATAGAATGGAACAAGGACGATATCGACGCTCTCGGTTTTCTGAAGATAGACGTACTCGCGCTCGGCATGCTCACTTGCATTCGCAAAGCCTTCGACCTCGCCAAGAAACATTATGGTCTTAACCTGACTTTAGCCAACATACCGCAGGATGATCCTGAAGTTTACGAGATGATCTGTCACGCTGATACGCTGGGAGTCTTCCAAATAGAAAGCCGTGCGCAGCAGTCGATGCTGCCGAGATTAAAACCGAGGTGTTTCTATGATTTAGTCATTGAAGTAGCGATCGTGAGACCAGGACCCATACAGGGTGATATGGTACATCCCTATCTCCGAAGAAGAAATGGTGAGGAAGCTGTGGAATATCCATCGAAGGAACTGGAAGAGATTCTCGGTCGAACGCTGGGTGTACCTCTTTTCCAGGAGCAGGCGATGAAGATAGCGATCGTTGCAGCGGGATTCACTCCTTCGGAAGCCGATGAATTGCGTCGTAGCATGGCGACGTTCAAGTTGAAAGGTCTCGTAACCCAGTTCCACGACAAATTAATTTCCGGGATGACGGCGAAAGGATATACTATCGAATATGCTGAGCGCGTATTCCGACAATTGGAGGGGTTCGGCAGTTATGGATTCCCGGAGAGTCACGCGGCGAGCTTCGCTTTGTTGGTCTATGTCTCCTCCTGGCTCAAATGTTATTATCCCGATGTATTTGCGTGTGCGTTGCTCAACAGTATGCCAATGGGTTTCTATCAACCCGCGCAGATCGTGATCGATGCAAGAAATCATGGAGTAGACATCCGTCCAGTCGATATCAATCATTCGCTGTGGGATAATCAACTGGAGGAAAAATCGGGTAAGTATTGTGCGCTTCGCCTCGGTTTCCGACAGGTAAAAGGTCTACGTAAGGAAGATATGACTGCACTGGTGGCAGGCCGAGAGAAGGGATTTACTTCAATTAATGCGATGCGTGATATCAACCTGCCCGAGGCAGCACTGGAGAAACTTGCTGATGCAGATGCATTCAGATCGATAGGCATCGATCGCAGATTGGCATTATGGGAATTGACAGCAAAGGACCGGCCGTTTGGAGTATTCACGGGGCAGCCATGTGGCGACACAGGTGAAACTGAGATTTCACTTCCGCAAATGCATTTATCTGAACATGTTGTTCATGACTATGCGGCTACCTCTTTATCGTTGAAAGCGCATCCAGTAAGTTTTGTCAGGGAAAAATTATCTCAACTCCATATTCTTTCTGCAAACAATTTGAGTAAAGGTAAAAATGGCGACAAGGTAAAGGTGGCGGGTCTTGTCCTGGTCAGGCAACGACCGGGCACGGCAGGAGGCGTGTGCTTTATGACGATAGAAGACGAGACGGGTGTAGCAAACCTGGTAATCTTTCAAAACCTCTTTGAGAAATATCGGAAGCCTATCCTGCAATCCCGGTTGATCATGGTGGAAGGCAAGTTGCAAATCGAGGGGGAGGTTATTCATGTAATTGTGAGTAGTTGTCATGATCTATCGAGGCTATTGCGTCACCTCACTGTTACAAACGAGGAGAATTTACCCTTGCTCACTTTATCAAGGGCGGATGAGAAAACGGTATTTCCGCAGGGAAGGAACTTCAAGTAGCGGAATCGGGAATCGGGAATTGGTAATCGGCAATCGGGCTTTACAGCAGAAAGATAAGAACTCACCGTCTTCCTCCCGATTCCCGATTACCAATTCCAGATTTCCAATTCCCGATTTCACTATATAAAATGGCAATTTTTCTCAGCCAAAACCGTTATAATAGGGAAATCCATCCCTATGCAAGTCCATACTCCATCAAGCAATTGTATCAATTGTTTTACCACGACCACATTCCCCATTCGAAATTACTCTGCAAATAAGTGGGGCTATTGTCTATGTATGTCTTGCCAGAGATCACTAAAATTGAAATTCTTAAATAGTACCCGGGAATCAATAACGTTGTATTTCTCCCTCCGTAGCAGAGGTGTTCCTGCAGAACTCGAAAAATTTGATGGATATAAAACGATCAATATCGCCGTGGTGCCCGCTCTCCTGAATATTGAAGTTGATGACAGGTACCATGTCCTAAAGTCGAACCAGGAAATTGTCGACGTATTACAAGCATTTTCTACAATCCGCAAAGGATACCTAAACCTGAAAATTCCAAAGAACCTCATTAGGACACACCTGGAAGACACGATGGACTATGTTAGTCAATTCGTACACATTTCTTTTAAAGGAAATTGAGGCTGGGGGTTGGTTGCTTGGTTGCTTGGTTTCTTGGTGCCCCCTCGCTCCCGCTCTGTTTCTCGATCTGTTCCTGTTCCTGTTTCTGTTTCTCGTTCTGTTCCTGTTTCTGTTTCCCTTTTCTAATCTAATAGTAGAACGGAACTGGAACAGAAAGAGAATCGGGAATAGAAAGAGAAACAGGAACAGGAACAGAAACAGAAACAGGAACAGAGCGAGAAACAGAGCGGGAGCGAGGGGGCGCCGAACAACCACTCAACAATTATCGGTCTGAAATTTGTTTGAATTACACCAAACAACCTTTTATGCCCGATAAAAAAGATAAGAAAGACGACAAAGACAAAAAGAATTCTGCTCTAAAACCTGATCCCGAGACACTACATACAACGGATCCGCAGGAAGAAATGGAAGGTCCACTCTCCTCTATCATGCAAAACATTAAAGATGATGCTGATGAACACGGAGGTGAGGAAAAAGAAGGGGCTGAGAAGAATAAGTAGGCATTACCAGTTGAGACCCTTTCCAGGAACCGAGTGGCTAGTGGGGAATGGCAAGAAGGGTGGCAGTCACTTGCACTTGTTAAGACATTCTCATATCCAGCGTTCCAATGGTCACCACGGTTACCGCCCCATAGACAACTATTCCACCACTCCGCGAAAACATTACCCCATTCGGGCACTTACCCTACTACTACTACCTACTCCCCACTTGTCTTCAATAAAACAGGCGGGCTTTTTGCTAACAAGTCATTTAAAACTTCACATTATGAAATGGATAGGAAGAAGAGAAAGCACAAACGTAGATGACAGGCGCGGCATGTCAGGGAAAGGACTTGCGGCCGGGGGCGGCATTGCTGGCGTCATCATTTACCTGCTTTACACCTTTCTCGGAGGGGGAAATATTGATCCTTCCGCAATCCAACAAAAGTATAATGATCCTGCGTCGCAAACGACTTTAAGTCCCGAACAGCAGGCGGCGGATGAAGAACGCGCAAAGTTCGTCAAGGTTGTATTGGCCGAAACCGAAGACGTATGGAACTCTATTTTCCCCCAGATAAATAAACAGTATAGTGAGCCTACCCTGGTTTTATTCCGCGACGCGGTTGCATCGGGATGTGGAAATGCCAGCTCGGCCTCCGGTCCTTTCTATTGTCCTGGAGATTATAAACTATATATCGACTTGTCATTCTACGAAGAGATGCAGCAGAAATTTAATGCCCCTGGTGACTTTGCGATGGCATATGTCGTTGCACACGAAGTAGGTCATCATGTCCAGAACCTCTTAGGCATTGCAGACATGGTCAACCAAAAACGTAGCCAGCTCAGTGAAAGAGAATTCAACCGATATTCTGTGATGATGGAATTACAGGCTGACTTCCTCGCTGGCGTATGGGCGCATCACGCCCAAAAAACCAAAAACATACTCGATGAAGGCGATATCGAGGAGGCGCTTAACGCCGCAAACGCTATTGGCGACGACCGTCTGCAGCGTCAGTCATCTGGCCGGGTAGTTCCCGACGCCTTCACACACGGCACGTCCGCACAAAGAATGTACTGGTTCAAAAAAGGATACGAGACGGGAGATATCAGGCAAGGGGATACTTTTTCTGCGCCAGACCTGTAGGTCAATAGGCAATAAGCAATAGGCAATAAGCAATAGGCAATAAGCAATGGGCAAGCTAAAGGATGAAAATTCCATAACGATTGGCCATTGCATATTGCCTATTGCCTATTGCCTATTGTCTATTGTCTATTGTTGCCGGTATATACCAACTTCGCCCTCTGCACCCCATCTCTATGATGTACAGAAATCATATACATACCCGTCTTCCAACCCGGTCTGGCCAGCAGGTTTATAATATTTTCCCCTTTCTTCACAGTTTCATAAGTGTTGTGAATCTGCTTTCCATCTATATCACTGATCCTGATTAGGAATGTTCCGCTTTCGGCTGCGGTGTATCTCAGTGCGAAATCACCAGCCGCAGGGTTGGGAAATATGGTCAGGTTCCCAACACTCGTTGCAGCAAATGTCTTTACTGTCACCGAATACCTGGCGACACCACCAATGTCCACAATCTTCAACCTGTAATAATTTGCACCCGCAACAAAATCCTTATCCTTAAATCCATATTCTTTTGGAGCTGTTGCCCTTTGGGGCGTTTGATGATTAATTGAATAGAAGTTTATGCCATCCGAACTTCGTTCTACATTGAAACTTCTTACCTGAGTCGTCAAGTCAGTTAACCATCGCACCAGGTTTTCATTTGATTCCTGGGTCACACTGAATTCTTTCAGTACAAGCGACATGCGGAGTGATGAACAGTTAGGGAAAATATGGGAAGAGTCCTTCGTCCACAGCCCCGCGGCATCCGTAACCTTTAATCGTACTAACCATGAGTAATCGTCGCCGTTGCATCCTATCCTCGCGATAGAACCAAAAGTGTTCCGTACCGTGTCTATCGGTCCCGGATGCTCATGCTCATCGTGCTTCAATACCTGCTGCCATTCATATTTTAATTGGCCAGCAGTGTGCTCCACATCGGTGACCGTCGCCCTGAATAAATAAATGGAATCGCTTCCAACATTATACGTAGAATTTTTAATGGGGCTGGTGATGTTGACGACAGGAGGAGTATTATTCACCGATATAATGATACTGTCAGTAGCCACAGCATTGACAGAATCCCTGACCGTCAATCTTACCACATATCGCGTAGGCACGCCCAGAGGAGCTGCAAAATTGTGAATAGGTGGATTAGGTGCAGTACTCACGGGTGTGCCGTCTCCAAAGTTCCATGAATAGGTCAATCGACCGCCTTCGGGATCGAAGGAATTATTGCCAGTAAATGAGACGCTCAATGGAGCGGGTCCAAATGTGACATTTGATGACATCTTTACAACTGGAAATTGGTTTCCTCCATAGCTGATTCTTTTCACAGTGTTGTTGTATACATCGATATATACTAACGTACCATCTAATGGATTTTCCACCATGCACACTACATTGGGCGCCACCGCAAAGTCTTCAACTTTCTGCAACACGTCCGTAAAGTTTACCGTAAGGGTTTTTATCCATGACCTGCCGAAGTCGCCATAGAAAAATGTATTCCTGTAGTTGACGGGAAACAGGTTACCAGTATACCAGAAACCGGCAATTACGCAATTGCCTCTGTAGGGAGTGCCGACAACACCAGATGCAGGTGTGCCGATGGTGGCAACTGCAGCAGTATTGCCATTGAAAATTCCCACGCGCGCTACGTCTGCGTCATGTCTTGTATCGACAAGCGGTCTGCGATGGAAATACCTATTACCGGTACCAATGGGCAAACTGACATTGCAAGGATTAAACACGGTTTCGATATTGTCTGCCGTCGCCTGCTTGAGAAGATTCTGGAACGTGAAGAATTGTTGTGAGCATCCTCCAACATTAAATAGCGGATTAGGCTCATCTCTGTTTGCCGTGATCAGGTCATGATAAAATGGGACCGGCGTATGGCCCTCATAGAGTGGCCAACCGCAGTTCATTCCGGGCTGTTTGACAACAGTTAACTCTTCCCAGGTTCCAAAACCCACGTCGCCAACATAGATCTCGCCAATATCTCCTGCGGCTGGATTTGTAGAACCGGTTCCTGGCCTTATTGAGAACCTGTATGGATTGCGTAATCCTAATGCCCAAACTCTCGACCGGGGCGATCTTGGTTGTGCAGGGTCGTAGAAAGGATTGCTTGGAATGCCATTTCCATCAACAGGACTTATACGAAGTATCTTGCCATTAAGACTATTCAACATTTGCGCCCTGAAAGCACCTACATTTTCATTTGGTCGAATGATTCCGTCTGCGAGCGCCTGCACATAATATGTCTCAGGAATATTTCCACCATCAATAGTGTTGTAGCTCGCGCCATCACCGGCAGAAACGATCAACGTTCCATCTGCTGCAAAATGAAGGGAGCCCATACCATGCGAGTCAAACAAAATAGGAACACCTGTAGACTTTGTTTCTCCCAGGAGAACTGTTCTCGTAGCTAAGTTCGCAGTTAGTATTCCCGCATTGCTTACAGTTTGATACCGGGTTACCCGCCCAATCGTTGCTTTTTGAGCCGATACATTATCGGGTGGAGCAGGTTCGTAGGCCGGTGTTCCAAAGTTGAGCAGGTGATGTCGGTCGACGATGTAGGACACATAGATCAAACCGTTCGTTTCAAATGCAGGATCGAGTACAAGACCAAGGAAGCCCATGTCAAACCAGTCGCCGACTTCCGCGGATATATCCAATACCGGTGTGGACTGCTTGTCGTACAATTGAGTGGCAGGATTTCTATTGCACACAAATACTTTTCCTCCTTTTTCCCAGACAAACAGCTTTTGACCATCTTTTGAAAACGTAGCGCCGACCGGCGTATTCCATCCGGAGCCTAGAGCCGTCTCCGGCCACGCTGCTGGAGGCGAAGCCAAGACTGTTAAACTTAGAGGAAGGGTATGTATGATTCCGCCGCTTGCACCTTGCACTGTAAAATTGTATGTGCCTATCGGAGTCGACCCCTGTGTTGTTACAGTTAATACAGCAATAGTTGGCGGAATACCAAAAGCCGGATTAAACGATGCAGTCATACCTGCTGGAAGGCCTATTATCGACAACGCTACCGGGTTGGTGAAATCGCCGCTTTCATTAATATTAATGAAATAGGATGTCCCGCTTCCTACAGCTACGTTCTGAACCGATGGTGATGCAGAAAGCTCAAAATCGTCGGGACTATTCACGATGAGTGTCGCCTCCTGCGAATGAATGAGACTTCCTGCGGTCGCCGTCAAAGTCAGCGTATACACGCCAGGGTTCGCATCATTCGCACTGATCAGTAGTTGCGTTTGACCCTGGTTAGTCATTGGATTTATGGCGTAGTTACCGGTGACGCCAGCCGGTAATCCTGTCACTGATAAAACCACATTAGAACTTGTAAAGCCATTCAGATAATTGATGCTTACTCCAAAGTTGGTGCTGCCAGTCGTTTCAACATCCCGCGTAGAGTTCAACAGCGTGAATGTAAAGTCAGGAGTGATGATAACATTTACGGGACTCGATGTAGTTGTATTGCCGGCGTTATCCCTCGCTCTGGCAGTCAAAACATGACTACCGCCTGTTGCGGTGGTTGTGTTCCACTGCACCGAATACGGTGACGTAAGATCTTCTGTTCCCAGGTTTACTCCATCTAATAAGAATTGCACGCCGGTAACGGCGATATTGTCCGTAGCATTCGCTGTCACATCAATAATGCCCGAAACACTGCCAGCTACTGGTGCAGTGATACTAACCACCGGAGCTGTGTTATCGACAGCGGCTTCACCCAGAGGAGTATTCATGTCGACGACTACTTCTGCAAGACTAAGCAAACGACGATAGTACCTAAACTCGTCAACTGCAGCCGTCAGGTATTCGCCAAACGGTGCATTTGAGCCGATGCGAATGTTGGTTGGATCTATCGAAGAGAGTGTACCCGTAGAGCTAACATCTGCCCTATTTGTAACATCAACCCCGTTAACATAAATCGTGAAACGATTGTTCTGTGGTTGGGCTGCATTATAGGTGACAGCAATATGACTCCACAGTCCTATGGTGAGCACATTATTATTCGAATGCACTCCCACTTTATTAGTCCCGCCATTGCCCCACCAGTAGACTGACACTCCGTTTGTGACCGGGCCACCGTCAGGATCATTGGTGGTATGGGCATAGAAATAGAAGAAATTATTCCCATCAATGGTCTGGCTCCATACAGTACTCCATTGTAGAAAATTGGTATTCTTTAACCAACCGCTCCAGGTGTAACTCTGCGCGGGATCAAGCGTGAAGTTGGCGTGATCGGGGATATTCATAAAATCATTTGCACCGTCAAGGTTAACGGCTTGTCCATACTTTCCTGCTGTCCATGTAGGGGCGTTTGTCAAAGCGGCATGGTGGCCGTTGCCCGAAATATCGGCTGCTGCAGTACCGGTTCCTTCATTCATCGGATAGGCAGCGGTAAAATTGTTTGCATTGCTGACATTGACCAATACTGATGCCGATGTCGTTATATTGCCTGCTGCGTCACGGGCACGTGCGGTCAACGTATAGCTTCCGTTAGGATTACTTATCGTATTCCAGGAAACGCCATAAGGTGCGACAACATCTTCCGCACCCAGGTTAGCTCCATTGAGTAGGAATTGCACACCCGATACTCCAATATTATCGGTCGCGTTTGCAGTAACATTTACTGTGCCGGAGACAGTGCCCGGTACTGGGGCCGTGATGGTAATCGTTGGCCCTTCCAAATCATTGTTCACTGCAACGATAACTCCTGCAGATGTTGTTGTATTGCCTGCTCCATCCCGCGCAATTGCAGTTATTGTATAGCTTCCATTCGAACTGGTTAGTGTATTCCAGGAAAGGGAATAAGGTGCCGTTACATCTTCAGATCCAAGATTGGCGCCATTCAATTGAAATTGTACACCAGCAACTCCGAGATTATCGGCTGCATTGGCAGTAACATTGATCGTACCCGATACATTGCCTGCCGCCGGTGCAGTGATGTTCACAGTAGGCGGAATTTCATCCAGGTTATTAACCGTTACAATTACTCCAACTGAAGTAGTGGAATTGCCTGCCGCATCTCTCGCCCTGGCCGTTAATGTATAATTTCCATTTGCGATCGGTACCGTATTCCATGAAACCGAATAAGGTGCGGACGCGTCTTCCGCTCCAAGGTTAGTGCCATTAAGTAAGAACTGTACTCCTGCTACTCCGACATTGTCCGAAGCATCGGCAGCGACATCCAACTCACCTGCCACAACTCCAGGAACTGGTGAAGTAATGCTCACAACGGGACCCAGCAGGTCATTGTTCACGTTAACAATCACCTCGATCGAGGTCTTAATATTTCCTGCAGCATCCCGCGCGCGCGCCGTCAACGTATCATCTCCATTACTCGCAGCTAGTGTATTCCAGGAGACGGAGTAGGGTGCTGTGATATCTTCGACTCCGAGGTTGGTACCATTTAGTAAAAATTGAACACCCACAACCCCAATGTTATCGGTGGCATCCGCAGTGACATTTATCGTTCCTGTCACGTTCCCTCCCACAGGAGAAGTTAGATTTACTATCGGTGCCGTTTCATCAGGTATATTATTCACTGTGACGATCACCGGGGCCGAAGTGGCTGTATTGCCTGCGGCATCACGGACACGGGCTGTTAAGGTATAACTGCCGTTAGAGACTGCAGTTGTATTCCATGTAATACTATAAGGAGAAGTAACATCTTCTACATCCTGATTGATCCCGTTCACCACGAATTGTACTCCCGCAACTCCAACGTTGTCCGTTGCAATAGCGGAAATGTTCACCGTGCTGGACACAACACCCGCTGCGGGAGCGTTAATCAAAACGGTGGGATTAGTCGCATCGATGCCTAGTGCGGTGTTCATGTCGCTGGTAATTTCCGGCAGAGTTAGTGCCCTGCGATAGAATCTAAATTCATCTACAGATCCGGTCAAATATTCGCCAAATGGCGCGTTAGCGCCTATTCGTGTATTCGTTGGATTGATTGTGGGAAGCGTACCTGTTGAGCTCACATCAGTCCTATTGGTAACATCCACACCGTTGACGTATATCGTGAAGCGATTGTTTTGTACCTGGCCGCCATCATAAGTAACGGCAACATGACTCCACACTGCTGCAGTGAGCACATTATTAGTTGAATGTACCCCAACTTTGTTTGTACCTCCACTACCCCACCAGTACAAAGATATTCCATTCGTTACGGGCCCCCCATCTGGATCGCTGGTTGTATGCGCATAGAAGTAGAAGAAATTATTACGATCCAGCGTCTGGCTCCATACGGTACTCCATTCCCTGAAATTGGTATTCCTTATCCAGCCACTCCAAGTATAACCCTGCGCAGGATCAAGAGTGAAGTTGGCATGATCGGCGACGGTCATGAAATCATCTATCCCGTCCAGATTAACACCCTGGCCGTATTTACCTGCAATCCATGTAGGACCATTAGTCAACGTTCCATTGTGTGCATTTCCTGAAATATCCGCAAACGCTGTTCCCAAACCTTCATTCATTGGATAGGCCGCGAAAGGAAGAGCTGCGGTATTGCTAACGTTAACTACCACTCCTAATGACGTCGTTGTATTGCCGGCTGCGTCACGGGCTCGAGCGGTTACGGTATAACTGCCATTAGCGCTTGTCAACGTATTCCATGAAATACTATAGGGAGCGGCAACGTCTTCTGTTCCAAGATTCGCTCCGTTCAGTAAGAATTGTACCCCCGATACTCCTACATTGTCAGTCGCATTAGCAGTAACATTTATCGATCCAGAGACACTACCCGCCGCAGGCGCAGTAATGGAAACCATTGGTCCCTGGAGGTCATTATTCACCGTGACGACTACGCCTGGTGAAGTGGTTGTATTGCCGGCTCCGTCGCGGGCAATTGCAGTGAGTATATAGTTGCCATTGGCACTTGTTAAAGTATTCCAGGAAACGGAGTACGGAGCGGAGAGATCTTCTGCACCGAGGTTAGCGCCATTCAATTGGAATTGAACGCCGGAAACTCCCAGGTTATCAGCAGCATTTGCAGTAATATTAATCGTACCTGCTACATTGCCGGCAGCAGGCGCTGTTAAATTCACCGTGGGCGGAGTGCCGTCCGTGTTGTTTACTGTCACTAATACTCCGGTAGAGGTTGTGATATTGCCGGCCGCATCGCGTGCCCGAGCAGTAAGCGTATAATTCCCGTTTGATACCACCGAGGTATTCCATGAAGTGGAATAAGGTGCCGTCAGATCTTCCGTGCCGAGGTTAGCACCATTGAGGAGGAATTGTACACCAGACACACCCACATTGTCTGCAGCGTTTGCGGTGATATCTACTGTTGCCGAAACGTTGCCTGCTGCTGGCGCAGTAATAGCGACAGTTGGTGCTTGCGAATCATTACTTACATTGACAGCCACCGCGGCGGAAACCGTCGAATTTCCGGCGGCATCTCGAGCTCTCACCGTCAGATTATGATTGCCATTTGTAGCCGTTGTTGTATTCCACGATACAGAATATGGGGCAGCAAGATCCTCCGCACCAAGGTTTACTCCATCGAGGAGGAATTGAACACCTACCACGCCTACATTGTCGTTCGCATTGGCCGTGACATTTATTGTACCTGATACATTTCCCGCCGCGGGTGCGGTAATGTTTGTCGTAGGCGCTTGGGAGTCCGGAGCATTTCCAATAAGCATATCACTCTGTACTTCCGCCTGCGAAAGCATCCTTCGATAATACCGGAATTCATCAATAGATCCATTGAAGTATTCCCCAAAAGGTTGATTCGATCCTATTCGCGCACTAGTGGGATTCACGATTCCGAGCACTCCAACCGATGCCACATCGGTCCTGTTGGTCACATCAACTCCATTGACATATATGGTGAACCGGCTAGCTTGTGCCAATGCGGCATTGTAAGTAATAGCCACATAACTCCATTGTCCGACTGTTAATACATTATTATTACTGTGTAGTCCAAGTTTCCGGGTTCCATTGTTAGACCACCAGTAAAGGGAAATACCATTTGTAACGGGGCCACCTTCGGGATCGCTTGTTGTATGCGCATAGAAGTAAAAGAAGTTGGTGGCGTTAAGAGTTTGACTCCATACCGTGCCCCATTCATTAAAATTGTTGTTCCTGATCCATCCACTCCACGTATAGTTAACAACTGGATCGAGGGTCAGGTTTGCATGATCGGCGATGTTTACATAATCGTTGGTTCCATCGAGGTTGACGCCTTGTCCATATTTGCCGGCTCCCCAGGTGGGACCATTTGTCAATGTTCCATTATGCACATTACCCGAGAAATCGGCAGCAACCGTTCCAGCGCCTTCATTGAATTGTAAGTCAATTACAACTCCGGGTGCATAAGGTTCAGGTAAATCAACTCCGATAAAACTCAATGCGAAGACTGAAAGGAAAATAAAGACTGATAATAATCGACGTACTCTGCGAGCGCTTTGCTGCAATGGTGTGGCATCCTCCGTGAATTTCATATACAAGGCTTAAAAATGGTGGCAAGGGTATATGGCACGGAGTAATCCTGAATTGGTTGGTGGACCTTTCCCGGGGGTATTGAGGCTTCAGATAGGTTGATCTACGTTCTCTGGGAGGTAGTGTGCTTAAGATAGGATGGAATGAACGCCTTGCGTTCCAGAAGACACTAAACTTACTACTATTTTGAAACGAATCCCTAGTGCAGCAAAAACTTTTTTTCAACAAGAGCCGTGAAAGGCAATGAGCAATGGGCAATGTGCAATGGGCAACGAGCAATTGCCCATTGTCTATTGCACATTGCACATTGCACATTGCTTATTGCACATTGCCCATCACCTCCCGCCTAACGTCTCCCGCCTCAAGCCTCCCTCCTCACCTGCTGTTCCAAAACCGAACAGTCTCTGGATCAAAAACGAACAGTTTCGTAGGAAATGACCGCCTATTTTGTTGGAAATGATGAGGTTAGGGTTTGGCACTATCTTTTAGTCTTTAAATGGTATTGAAAACCCATTCTCGATATCCTACCCTGCAAGCGCGGGGGAAGTTGGGGCATCAAAAAAATAAACAACGCCTAATTCTTCGTCACCATGTTTAGAAACTATTTGAAAATCGCACTCCGCACACTGGGCCGCAATAAACTCTATACTGTGCTCAATGTAGCCGGTCTCACTTTCGGCATCACATGCTTTCTGTTAATTGGACTTTACATTTTCGATGAACTCACCTTTGATCAGCAACACAAGAAGGTGGATCGGATATACAGGGTGGTTGAACATAGGAATGTGAAAGGCGAGGCCACTATCGTCGCCGCGGCTGGCTATAAATTAGCGGAGGAGTCGAAGAAAAAGATTCCCGAAGTTGAGAACACAACCCGTATTCAACGCGCAGGTCGCGCTAACCTGGTGAATCCCGAAAGCCCCGTTCCTTTCCAGGAGACAGTGACGAGTGCCGATCATAATTTCCTGACCATATTTGATTTTCCATTGATCATTGGCGATAAGAACACTGCGCTGAAAGAACCTAACTCCATCGTCATTAATGAAGACCTGGCCATGCGGCTGTTTAACAAGACTGACGTGATGGGAAAAATGCTGGAATTTAGTCATCTTGAAACACCCTTGAAGATTACGGGTATCCTGAAAAATCATCCACGCAATTCAAGTTTCGATTTCAATTGCCTGATATCAGAATCCACCTATCAGAACACCGAGTACTACAAAGAAATACAGTCGAGCGATTGGGCATCAGGCAACTTTTCTGTTTACACTTTACTCAAACCCCAATCAGACGCCAATAACGTTTCCAATAAGCTTACGAAGCTGGTTCTCGACAATTTCAAGCCCGAGGCTGGAACTACTATTGGATATAGCCTTCAGCCGCTAAAGGATTTGCACCTCAACTCAAAAAATATTGCTGACGGGGCCAGGAATTCCAATGTTGAGGCCATCGCACAGGGAAGTCCATTGTACATAAGAATATTTTCCCTCGTAGCCCTGTTCGTCATCCTCATCGCCGGCATCAATTATATGAACCTTACGACTGCTAGAGCTTCCGGTCGTCTGAAAGAAATTGGAGTTAGAAAAACAGTAGGCGCATTTCGCGGTCATTTGATAAGGCAATTCCTTTTTGAATCATTATTGGTCACAACGATCTCCTTCATCCTGGCACTGCTTGTAGTTAACCTACTGCTGCCCGGCTTTAACCGTTTTATCAACAAGCAATTGACCCTTAGCTTTTCAACAGATTACAGGATCTGGCTGTATGCAATTGGAATAATGACCATCATTGGTTTTTTGGCTGGCAGCTACCCGGCATTGATGCTCTCACGATTTAAGCCTGTCCTGTTGTTGAAAAGCATGAAACTGACAAGTAAGAATGGACTATCGTTACGAAAGGGGCTTGTCGTCTTCCAGTTTACTATTTCCATCGTCCTGATCATCGCGACCATAGTATTATTCCAGCAAGTACGCTATTTGAATACGACTAATTTGGGATTCAACAAAGACATGCTGGTGGTGATCGATGTAAATACGGGAAAGGCAAGGTCGAGTTTTGAAACTATTAAAACCGAAATGGCAAAGATACCTTCCGTCAAGACCGTTTCAGTTACATCGAGAGTTCCAGGCGAATGGAAAACTTTCAGGACGGTCAAGTTGAAGAATATGGGGAGTACGGATGAGCCAGGAGTTGCTTACCTTTTTGGGGCTGATAAAGACTTCACAAAGACCTACGAGATCGCGATGGTGAAGGGCCGGAATTTTGACACCCCCGCAGATTCGAATAGCGTGATTCTAAATGAAACAGCTGCGAGGATGCTGAATATTACCGAACCGGGTGGACAGCTACTCGAGATACCCTCCGTATCCCGGGACGGCGACTTCATGCCGCTTGACAATCCGTTTTCACCGCGGGTAATCGGGATCGTGAAAGATTTTCATTTCCAGTCATTGCGGAGCAAAATTGAACCTTTGGTACTAGCTTATAATCGGAATCCACTACACGTGATCGATTATTACACCGCAAGGATAGCTCCCGACAATATCCAGGGAACGTTAGATAAGTTAAAGGCCGTTATGGTAAGCGTTGATGACAGGGAACCATTCGAGTATCATTTTCTCAATGATCAACTTGCACGATTCTATGCGGATGATCAGCGACGCCAGACTTTGTTGATCTGGGTTGCGCTCGCGACAATATTCATCGCGTGCATGGGTCTATTCGGACTCGCCACTTACGCGGCGGAACAACGAATCAAAGAGATTGGAGTACGAAAAGTTCTTGGTGCGTCGGTCTTCAGCCTCACTTCATTGCTTTCTGCAGACTTCCTGAAATTGGTCTTAATAGCGATGTTCATCGCCTCGCCGATTGCCTGGTGGGCGACTAATAAATGGCTGCAGGAATATGCTTACCATATAGATGTGAAATGGTGGGTATTTCTCCTGGCAGGGATCGCGGCCGTTGTCATCGCACTTGTGACGGTAAGCTTCCAGGCGATAAAGGCGGCGGTGGCGAATCCGGTGAAGTCGTTGCGAACGGAGTGAGGAGGTGGGGGTTCACGCAAAGGCGCGGAGGCGCAGAGGGTAATTTTTGTTTGCTACCTATTTCAAGCAAGATTTGAATTGAAGCCGGTTTCATTTAGTTGGAACCGGCTTCAATCTTGTTGGTCACTATATTGAGTAGCCTTTGCACTATTTAACAGTTGATTTATTTATCAATCATTTGACTTCGTGAGTCCGAGGAAATAATTAATAGCTAATCCAATTAATGTAAACAGGCGGACGATTGATAGAGTGGTCCAGGTGCCGCCTCTTTTCGTCAATGACGCGTCTACAGTGTCGGCATATGCTGTTTGAGTGATCGACAGAAGTTCCGGTACAAAATAGGTAAAAGTGATCCCGAGGATAATGACATAGCCGATCAAGGTCGCAAGCACATTCATCTTCCTGCTTGTCTTCCACGACATCACAAGCGTCGTGATCAGCAGGAGTAATGTCACCGGATGGATCGTCTTCCAGAAGACTTCAGCATTCAACCCATATTCTCCCTGTAACATCGTTAATGAGGCCGGTACTGCCTTGAATGCTCTCGGCCACACGGCCATGTGTTCATAAACCGCTGCGCCGATAACGATGCTGAAGCTTACTCCGGCGGCGATGTAAATTAAATTTTTGAAGTTCATAATTGATAAAGTTTTAATGCCGCAAAACTATAATCGGTAGAGCATGATAAATTGTATTTATCGGACATCCTCGAAGAGGTGACCTTTGAGAAAGCTCTTATTTCGTATGTACTCGCCTGGGGTTAGAGTAGTGAAGCTCTTGAATGAACGAATGAAATGCGATTGATCGAAAAAGCTGCATTGATGGGCGATCTCCGTTAGGCTGAGACCGGCATGATGCATTAAGTCGAGCGAATGAAGGTATTTTCTATACAGTAGTACGTCTTCTGCATTCAATCCCGTGGCCTCCTTCACTTTTCTGGAAAATTGGCGGGGAGAATAGCAGAAGGATTCGGCCAACTGACTTACTGAGCGATCATGGTGTTGTGTGGAAGATAGAAATTCATTGATAGATTGTTCACGCGAACAGCCAACCGAGTGTTTACTGGCTAACCAGTTGCAAACGATGGCTACTCGTCTGTTAAAATCGTTCTCGTTGACCAACTGTTCCCAAATGTCATCGACCCTTGGTTCCAGGATGGTGAGATCGACGGCAATATCCGAGAATTCACAGGCTGGCGTTCTGAATAATTGTTTTACGGTGAGAGGATACAGGCGAACACCGAAAAATACCAGGTGCGGTGGTAACTGCAGGTGAATGATCTTGGTATTGAAGCCATTAATGAATACCCTTGGAAGACACTGTTCATGGTTGTTTAGGCTAATGGGGATGAAATGTCCATCTGTTAGGTTAAAAACTATCTCGATAATCCCTGACGGCATGATCCGTTCTTTTTGAAATGGTGACGATCCCTCAACCTGCCAGATGGAGTGTACAACGCGTTTATGTTCGGCATTAGCCGGTGTATGATACTGGGCGTTCAATGCTTACAATTTAGGTGGAGATAAAGATATATATGCGTGCCCAGCGCGAAATGTGCGGAGTGATCAGTTGAGAGAAAGGATGAGTGGATTGTAGAACTCGTGATCCGAAACTCTACTGCACTTCAATGTTCAAGGGCAATTGCCTAGGCTTTCATTGGTTACAACTGTAAATCCGAAAGGTGTAAGTTGATCTTCAAAACGAAACTGGCTGCTTTGTGGTGATGTAGGAAAGCAAGAAAGTTTATAAACTTCACCACAGGTTCCGATTTTACGACCAGAATTTGTGGTTGCCTGAATTCTATAATAATATTTTACAGCACTGCCCACAGTCAAAGTGGTATTCCATCCTTGTCCGATCGTTGAAGTAGTAAAGACCTGCGTACTATTCTGGTCATATATGGAAAACTGGATGCTGGAGATATTCTGCAAGATCGGCCTGCTTGCGTCATTTATACCATCACCGTTAGGCGTAAGGCATTTGACATAAAAACTCTGCCGTTATCACCAGATCCCGCAGAGTCAGTTATCAAACCATCGCAATGGATAGTGACCGTAGAGTCGTCATTGTTCTTGTTACAGGCTGCCACCAAGGTTAGTATTGATAATGATAAGATTGAGAGATAATTCATTTAGTAAATTTATGGAGAGGAATTGGTTTTCCTTTTCTGTGGAATCGAGGCATCGCTAAATTGTCCCTCTGTCGCAGATTTAGCTCCTCGACGAACATCTTAGTACAAATAGCAGGCAAGGAAAGGTAGTACGGTTATTGATGCAAAAAGCAAAAGTATCGTACACCCAATTACCTCAACACTGAACTTATAAAAATGGAAGCAGTAAAAACAACAGCAGAAAGAGCTACTAAGTTGAAAACAAATCAAGTAAAAGCATATGGTACAGTAGCAGCAGAAACGCCTCTGGATCAGATGGACATCCAGCGCAGAAATGCTACGCCGCATGATGTAGAGGTCGATATTCTATACTGCGGTGTTTGTCACTCCGATCTTCATACTGCCCGGAACGAATGGCACGGTACTACGTATCCTGTGGTTCCAGGTCATGAAATTGTAGGTAAAGTTGTAAGTGTCGGCGATCACGTCACAAAATTCAAGGTTGGTGACACAGCGGCAGTAGGCTGCATGGTCGATAGTTGCCGTGAGTGCCAGTATTGCAAGGAGGATTTGGAACAGTTTTGCGAACAGGGCTGCATCCAAACGTATAATTCTCCCGATAAACATCTCGGCATACGCACCTATGGCGGCTATTCCGAGCGCGTCGTAGTTGATGAAGCGTTTGTTTTGAGAGTTCCTGAAAACCTGGATCTTGCCGCTACTGCACCCCTTTTGTGTGCAGGCATCACTACCTATTCGCCATTGAAACATTGGAATGTAGGTCCTGGTCAAAAGGTAGGCATTGTAGGTTTAGGCGGTCTGGGGCATATGGGTGTGAAAATTGCTAAGGCAATGGGTGCAGAAGTCATTGTATTTACTACTTCACAATCTAAAGTCGAAGATGCAAAACGTCTCGGTGCCGATGATGTGGTATTATCGAAAGATGAGGAGCAAATGAAACGGTATGCGGGCAAGCTTCATTTTATTCTGGATGCTGTATCGGCACAGCATGATATCAATGCTTATTTAAACCAGTTACGCGTGGACGGTTCTCTTGCATTGGTAGGAGCACCGGAAGAACCGCTTCCCGTGGCTGCCTTTAGCGTAATTATGGGACGAAAAAGCTTTGCCGGCTCAATGATCGGCGGTATCGCTGAGACGCAGGAGATGCTGGAATTCTGTGGCAAGCATAATATTGTTTCCGACATAGAGATGATCAACATTGACCAGATAAATGACGCATATACACGTTTGCTGAAGGGGGATGTAAAGTATCGGTTTGTGATTGATATGGCGTCGTTGAAAAAATAATGTGGAGACTGATGGCCGAATCGACTTGCCTACGGCAAAGAGTCCGCCAACCAACATTCGCTTGCTTACGGCGACGAGTCTCGCCGAAGGTATCAACAACCTAAGCAAAACGACCCGGGCGGACTCGTCGCTAGAGGTATCTCCGGGGAAAGCTTTACAAGGCATTTTTGGAAGAAGCAATACACCTTACTTGATTTTAAGTGCTTTCTATTCAATGATAAATTTGTAACCCCTACCATGTACGTTAATAAATTTAATGGAGTTATCGTCACTTAATTTCTTACGTAATTTTGACACCAATACATCAACATTTCTACTGATCACAACGATACCTTCATCTTCCCAAATT
>JACMKU010000026.1 GCA_014379965.1 Chitinophagaceae bacterium | reverse complement strand
TTTCGCGGGTCAAAATTAGGGTGGAACCACGAGCATACTCGTCCCTTTCGGGATAAGTATGCTTTTTGTTTTTTTCAAAATACAAGGTAATGGCTCTGACCATGGACATGAATCTTTAAAAGCGAGTCGCCAGAGAGAGAGGACATTGGCTGAAATCCTCTTCGACAAGCCCAAGGATTTACCACCCTGGTAGCCGCGATATGGAAATCAAGGGCTTCCTTGAAAGTATACGTCGCCGGGAATTCCCGTTATCGAATCTTAATGAGGATTCGCGTCTTGCGGATCAAATTTGGGTGGAACCACGAGTCTGAAACACACTCGTCCCTTTACCAGGGATGGAGTGTGTTTTTTTGCACGAAAAATAGAAAGGATGATTAGATATGTTGGTTAAAATTTACTTCCCAAACGGTGCGGAACGCGAATATCCAGCCGGGACGACAGTTGAGCAGATTGCCGAATCAATCAGTCCAGGACTAAAGAAAAAGGCCGTCGCGGGCAAAATGAACGGCAAGCCGGTCGATCTTGCTAAAGCCATTGAAGAGGATTCTGCAATTGAGATTTTGACGCTCGAAGACGAGGGGGGAATGGAAGTTCTTCGTCACAGTACCGCACACTTGATGGCGCACGCATTGCGTAGACTATTCGGTGAGCAGAACGTTAAGCTCGGCGTCGGCCCTGTCATCGAGGACGGATTTTATTACGACGTCGATCTCAACGTTCCGATTTCGATTGAGGACTTCGAGAAAATCGAAAGGGAAATGGAGAAAATTACCCAAGAAAATCTACCAATCGTCCGCCTTGAGGTGAACCGTGAAGAAGCCATTCGTATATTTGATGAACGGGGCGACCCGTACAAACTGGAGCTGATTCGCGGCTTGCCCGAGGATTCGGTCCTCTCGATCTATAACCAAGGCGAATTCTTCGACCTTTGCCGCGGACCTCACCTTCCGTTCACCGGCCGCATCAAGGCATTCAAGTTACTGAACGTGGCTGGTGCTTATTGGCGCGGCGATGCGAAGAATAAAATGCTTCAGCGCCTTTATGGCACTGCGTTTCCGAAGCAAGCCGATTTGGAAGAGCACCTGCGGCTGCTTGAGGAAGCCAAGAAGCGTGACCATCGAAAGCTTGGTAAAGAGCTTGGGTTGTTTATGTTCTCGGAAGAAGCACCGGGTATGCCTTTCTATTTGCCCAAGGGGATGACGATCCGAACTGAGCTTGAAAACTTATCCCGCGAGCTTCAAGAACGCCGCGATTATGAAGAAGTTCGGACGCCGTTCATGATGAACCAGCGCCTCTGGGAACAGTCTGGACACTGGGATCACTTCCATGAGAACATGTATTTTACAGAGGTGGACGATGTTAAATTTGCACTAAAACCAATGAACTGCCCGGGGCACATGTTGATTTACAAAAACAGCTTGCACTCGTACCGTGAGCTCCCGATTCGTCTGGCCGAGTTCGGTCAGGTCCACAGGCATGAGTTTTCAGGGGCGCTTAATGGGATGATGCGCGTGAGGACATTTTGCCAAGATGATGCCCATATCTTTGTTAGTCCGGATCAGATCGAGGATGAGATCGGTCGGGTGATAGCGTTAATCGATGAGATGTACCAGATTTTTGGTTTCGAATACCGCATTGAACTATCGACAAAGCCTGAGGATGCGATGGGGTCAGATGAGCTGTGGCAGCAAGCTGAAAGGGCGTTGCAGAATGTACTGGACAATCGGGGAGCAAAATATCGAATTAACGAGGGAGACGGGGCGTTCTATGGGCCGAAAATTGATTTTCAAATTCTTGATGCTTTGAAGAGAAGTTGGCAATGTGGAACGATTCAACTCGATTTTCAGTTGCCTGAGAAGTTTGATCTATCCTACATTGGAGAGGACGGGCAAAAACATCCTCCGGTCGTCATCCACCGCGCGGTGTTTGGCTCAATCGATCGCTTCATAGGTATTTTGACGGAACATTACAGTGGGGTATTCCCGCTTTGGCTGGCGCCGGTTCAGGTTAAGATCCTGCCGGTTTCACAAGCGTTTGAGGACTACGCATTGCAAGTAAAGTCGTTGCTTGAGACTGCAGGGATCCGAATGGAAGTCGATCTGCGAAATGAGAAGCTCGGTTATAAAATACGTGAGGCGCAGCAAGAAAAGATCCCCTATATGCTTGTGCTGGGTGAGAATGAGCGAACTTCTGGAACGGCGTCCGTACGCCGACGGGGCGAAGGAGACCTTGGTGTGATGGGAATCGCTGATGTACAGAAACGACTACTTGAGGAAATCTTTACAAAGAAATAGGTAATGGCATTTTAGAAATGTGAACCGTGTGTATTAAAAGAAAGGGCCATCCGCAATGAAGGATGGCCTTAAACTTGCCGTTACAGATAGCGCGGGGAACCGTATAAGTAGGACAAAATTAAGCACGGGTAGACCGCGTTAACAACTCCTGTCCTTACCTCGATTTAGTATCAATAAACCATTCAGCAGTGGCTTTGCTATACCCTTCTGGAACTTTAAACTTATATTGTTCGTGCAACCATGCTAATGTCTTCGTTTTCAGATACTGCCTCATCTGATCTTCTGCTTCTTCCATAACTACTTTTATAAGACAAGGACAACTGGTAAATTCTTCAGGCAAGTTATTTTTATCTAGTAGCAGTTCCTTTTGCCTAATCTCAACGCACTGAAATAAGGGTGATAGCCCCTCTACCGCCTCAATAATATCCCAAAAGGTAATTTTTCCTGGAGAACGTGCTAATTCATATCCTCCTTTAACCCCCGGAATTGATCTTACAATCCCTGTCTTTCTTAGCTTGGAAAATACTTTGGATAGATAAGTCTCCGACACGCCTTGAAATGTTGCCAAATCCTTAATCCCGACAGGTTTACCTGATGGAATATCTACCATATATATTAAACAATGCAACGCATACTCTACTCCAATAGAATACTGCAACACACTCACCATCCCAGTTAACAATATAATCTTGCCAAATCGTACTTCAATAATATAGGTAAGTCAATCACCTCACGGTTATTAATATAGATAAGGATTATCTACAATATACACAATACAGGTTGACGAAAAGAAGACGGTAGTATATATTAATTACGGATAAGGCGTATCCACGTTAGCGTTAATTTGATTTTGCAAGTTTCAAATACTTTTTGGGAGGAACATACCGTGCTTACAGAAAAATTTCACGAAGTGTTAAAACATGAGGGTGTCGTTACAATCGTATCTTGGGGGACAGAGGAACCCCACGTTGTGAATTCTTGGAACTCATACTTGGTGGTAACATCTGATGGGAGGATACTAATTCCTGCATATGGTTTCCGAAAAACCGAAAAAAATGTGAGTCAAAACCATAGAGTAAAGATGGCTTTGGGCAGCAAGGATGTTTTAGGCTATAAAGACTACCAAGGCACAGGTTTTGTAGTTGAAGGAACGGCCGAATATCTAAGCATCGGCGCGGAATATGACATGATGAAGGAAAAGTTCTCTTTTTTAACCCGAGTGCTTGAGATCACCGTTACATCAGCTAAACAAATGCTTTAGGCTTCCTTTAAGGCGCTTAGTTTTCGAATGAAGAAGGAGAATCCCCAGATTAAACGGGTACCCATAGAGTGGACACTTAAAAAGAGTGTCTCACTCTATGGGTACCTTTTGTATGCTAGATTAAATGCGCGGG
>JACMKU010000025.1 GCA_014379965.1 Chitinophagaceae bacterium | reverse complement strand
ATCGTGGTATTCATGAACAAGGTTGACCTTGTTGATGATGCCGAGCTGCTTGAACTCGTAGAAATGGAAATCCGCGAATTACTTACTTCATATGGTTTCGATGGTGATAACACACCAATCATCCAGGGTTCTGCTACTGGCGCTCTTGCCGGTGAAGAAAAATGGGTAAAGGCTGTTGACGATCTTATGGATGCCGTTGACTCTTATATTCCATTGCCACCCCGCCCAGTTGATCTTCCGTTCCTTATGTCTGTTGAGGACGTATTTTCAATCACTGGTCGTGGTACAGTTGCCACAGGTCGTATCGAAAGAGGCCGTGTGAAAGTTGGTGAGGCAGTTGAGATCGTTGGTCTTATCGAAAAGCCCCTCGCGTCTGTATGTACAGGTGTTGAAATGTTCCGCAAGTTGCTTGACGAAGGTGAAGCTGGTGACAACGCTGGTCTTCTGCTCCGTGGTATTGAAAAGACACAGATCCGTCGTGGAATGGTAATCTGTAAGCCAGGTTCTATCACACCGCACACTGAATTCAAATGCGAAGTATACGTACTGAGCAAAGAAGAAGGTGGTCGTCATACTCCATTCTTCCAGAAATATCGTCCTCAGTTCTACTTCCGTACTACGGACGTAACTGGTGAGGTTGAACTGGCAGCTGGTACTGAAATGGTTATGCCTGGTGATAACACATCACTCACTGTTAAGCTCATCCAGCCTATCGCGATGGAAAAAGGTTTGAAATTCGCGATTCGTGAAGGTGGCCGTACTGTAGGTGCTGGTCAGGTGACTGAGATCCTCAAATAAGCCACAGCCGGCGGCTTGCAGCCTAGGGTTGTACGCTTCAGGCTTTGGGAAAGATTATTATCTTTGTAACATATGAATTCTAAAAGCTGTCTCGACTTGGTCGGGATAGCTTTTAGCTTTCTACGGGCATAGTTCAATGGCAGAATAGCGGTCTCCAAAACCGTTGATGGGAGTTCGAATCTCTCTGCCCGTGCTGAATGTTTAAATAGCTTAAGGCAAAAGTGACGATCGATGATCCACTTTTTTTCTTAGCTCAAAACCTGAACAAATGAACAAGATTTCGCTTTATTTCAAAGAGTCATACAAAGAACTGACAGAGAAAGTGACCTGGCCAACATGGCCACAACTCCAGCAGTCGACCATGATCGTGCTGGTTGCTACCCTCGTCATCACCGCATTGGTTTCCCTTATGGACTTCGCAGCTGGTGGTGCCTTGAAATTCATCTATAACCAACTTTTTAAGCCATGACCGAAGTGACTACAACCAATAACGCGGAAAGTACTCAGCAACAGCAGGAATCCAAGTGGTTTGTGCTTCGCGTAGTGAGCGGAAAAGAGCGCAAGGTGAAAGAATACCTCGACAAGGAAATCTCCCGCGGCGGATGGAGCGATGTGGTAAAACAGGTCTTCCTTCCCGTAGAGAAAGTATACAAGGTTGCCAATGGTAAGAAGGTCGTCCGTGAACGTAACTACTACCCCGGCTATGTGATGATTGAAATTGTCGATGGCAGGTTGAGTGACGATCTCAGGGATACAATCAAGAATACAAACAGCGTCATACATTTTCTCGGTAAGGAGAATCCAATTGCCTTACGCAGGGCCGAGGTCAATAAGATGCTCGGTAAAATGGATGAGATGGCCGAATCGGGTGGCGTGAGCATGGTAGAGCCTTTTATCGTGGGAGAGACCATCAAGATCATAGAAGGACCTTTCAATGACTTCAATGGCGTGATCGAAGAAGTGAATGATGAGAAGAAGAAATTGAAGGTTACTGTGAAGATCTTCGGTCGCTCGACACCAGTGGAATTGAACTACATGCAAGTCGAAAAGATAAGCTAAGGTTTCTCGCAAAGACGCTAAGTTTCGCAAAGGCGCAAAGGGTTTTCCTTTTGCGCCTTTGCGGTTTCTAATCACCATCACATTGTTGCACTTTGAGAATCTTTGCGCCTTTGCGAGGCTTTGCGTCTTTGCGTGAAACCCTAATTTTAGATAAACGGTAACATATCCGTATGTGTACACGTATATCTTCGTACTACCGTTCACCGGTTTAGTAAACCAATCCTTCGAAGTATGAAGAGAAAGCAATTTTTCCTGCTCATTCCGGCAATGCTATGCTGGAGTTTCATTCAATCTCAAAAACCTCCGCAAAGGGAATTACCTGCTGTCCGCAAGACTCAACCCATAAAGATCGACGGCTTGGTGAATGAGCCTGCATGGAAAGATGCACCAATGATGACGGACCTCGTCGAGTTTCGCCCTACCATGGGTGCAAAAGAGAAATACGAAACAAGATCGGAGACATGGCTAATGTATGATGATGCAGGCATCTATTTCGGTGGGTTCTTCTATGAGCGTACAAAAGATAGCATCGCCCGTGAACTCGTGGGTCGTGATGGATTCGGTACAAATGACTATGTCGGACTAATCCTGGATACCTATCGTGATAATCTTAATGGATTCGAATACTTCGTCACACCGCTGAATGAACAATGGGATGCGAAGATGACTGAGGGCAGGGCTAATACCAACAGTGAAGACTTCACCTGGAACTCTGTTTGGCAGAGCGGTGCCGTGATACACGATAATGGATGGAGCTTCGAAATGTTCATTCCATATTCCGCGATAAGGTTTGGAAAAAAAGAAGTGCAGAATTGGGGAATGAATATTACGAGACGAAGAAGGAAGACGGAACAACAATACACCTGGAACCCGATCGATGTAAAGGTTAATGGTTTTCTTACGCAGGAAGGACTGTGGACCGGTATCACCAATATCAAACCGCCATTGCGCTTACAATTCTCTCCTTATTTCTCAGTATACGCTAATCACTATCCTCTCAATCAGCAGGGGGCAAAGAATCTGACCGCGCAGGTGAATGGAGGTATGGATGTAAAATATGGCATCAACCAGGCATTCACACTTGACGTGACCCTAATACCGGACTTCGGCCAGGTACAAAGCGATAACCGTGTGCTCAATCTCACCCCGTTCGGTGTGAGGTATACGGAGAACCGGCCATTTTTTACCGAAGGGACTGAACTCTTTAGCAAGGGAAACCTCTTCTACCCGAGAAGGATCGGGATCGACCCGATACTCTTGCATTCAACCGACGAATATAAAGGGCCTGGGGAGGAGGCCGTCCGTACCGCCGTTGAATCTAAACTGATAAACGCTACTAAAGTATCTGGGCGTACCTCTAAAGGGCTTGGGATCGGGGTGCTGAATGCAGTTACCAATAATAGGTATGCCACGCTAGAGAACACGACCACCGGTGATCGTCGTAAAGTGATGATCGATCCATTAACCAATTCGAGTGTGATCGTATTGGATCAGACGTTGAAGAATAATTCCAGTGTATCTTTTGTCAATACGAATGTATGGCGAAGTGGAACCGACTATGATGCTAACGTCATGGCAGGGCTTTTCAGTTTCAACAACAAGAAGAATGTCTGGAACGTCAGCGGCAAGTTTGCGAACAGCCGCCTGATCGGCTATAATGCGGATGGCACCACGCAAAGTGGGTATAGTCACAACATCTCATTCGGCAAGACGAGCGGTAATTTCAATTTCAGTTTTGTACAGGATTTTTCTGACCGGAAATTCAACAGCAACGACCTGGCCTATTTTACATTTAATAATTATGTCGATCATTCATTCTGGATGGTCTATCGCTGGGTGAAACCTTCAAGCTGGTATAATAACTGGCGGATCAACTTCAACTCTTACTATTCACGTCGCGTGCTTCCGGCAGCTTATCGTAATGCTGCCTTCAATATCAATACCAACGGGCAACTGAAGAACCTCTGGTGGGTGGGAGCACTGGTTGGTTTCGAGCCGAGAGGTAATGATTTCAATGAACCCCGAAAAGAGGGACGCGTGTTCAAAGGATGGGAAAGCCGCTTCATTGACCTGTGGGTGGAGACTAACCAGTCGAAGAAGTACAGTGTATTCAGTGAAATATTTGTCGTGAGCAGAAGTCTTTACAAGAGTAAACGCTATGTCATAAACTTCAGTCAACGATATCGTTTCTCGGATAAATTTTCAGTGAGGCACGAATTAAATATGGAGCCCCAGACGAACAACGTGGGCTTTGCAGACATAGTTAGCAATACGGACGTCATTTTCGGAAGGCGGGATAGGAACACGGTAGAGAATATCATCAATCTCAAATACAACTTCAACGCGAAAATGGGTCTCAACACCCGGATCCGCCATTACTGGAGCAAGGTCGAATACAAAGAATATTTCACGTTGTTGGAAAACGGCGACATAACATCAAACCCGGGATATACGGGAAACATGAACCAGAATGTCAACTTCTTCAATGTCGATATGGTGTATACCTGGCAATTTGCTCCGGGGAGCTTCCTCAATCTCGTGTGGAAGGATGCTGGCTTCACCTATCAGGACGCAGTCGAGCGGAGCTACTTTAAGAACTTCACCAATACACTTCAATCAAACCAGAACAACAACCTCTCGCTCAAGGTGATCTACTTTCTGGATTATTTGGAGTTTCGGAAGTGGGGGAAGAAGAAGGTACCCTAAGCTATGAGTTCTAAGCTTTAGTGTTTAATAGTTTAATGGTTTAATGGTTTAATAGTTTAAGGGTTTTTAAAGCAGAGGCATCCCTTCGATTTTGAACCCACTGCTTTGAGAACCCTTAAACTATTAAACTATTAAACCCTTAAACTTTAAACTATACGACGAAATATTTCAATCGAGACTTCAAAATTCGCCTGCGCACCCTTATCTTTGCACCCCCAATTAGTTCTTTCATTATCCGTTATGCGTCTCGATACCCAGCCAACAGGCTGAGTCACAGATGAATCAAACGGGATCGCGGTCGAAAAGCCGCGGTTGATGGAGTCCGCCAACAGGCGGATTGGGAGATCAAGTAGGTTGCAAAATGCAGTCGAAAGGTCGTTAACACCAAAAAAGATTAAAAATGGCAAAAGAAATCTCTGGCTTTGTAAAGCTACAGTGCAAGGGCGGCCAGGCTAACCCAGCGCCCCCGATCGGTCCGGCATTAGGTTCCAAGGGTATCAACATCATGGAATTCTGCAAGCAGTTCAATGCAAGGACGCAAGACAAGATGGGAAAAGTGCTTCCCGTACTAATCACCGTTTATACTGACAAGAGTTTTGAGTTCATCATCAAGACTCCTCCGGCAGCTGTTCAGTTGATGGAAGCCGCTAAAATTCAAAAAGGTTCCAAAGAGAGCAACCGTGCCAAGGTAGGCAAGGTAAACTGGTCACAGGTAGAGGCAATTGCAAAAGACAAGATGCCCGACCTGAACTGTTTTACTATCGAAAGCGCCATGAAAATGGTAGCCGGAACTGCCCGCAGCATGGGTCTTAACGTAGAAGGTAAAGCTCCCTGGGAAAATTAACTTTTTCCGCCCTAGCGCAAGCGCAGGCGGTACGAACTTTTAAAAAGAATTCAAATGGCATTCATCGGTAAAAAAAGGAAAGTAGCTGACGCTAAAATCGATAAGAAAAAATCTTATTCACTGAAGGAAGCATCAGCATTAGTCAAGCAGATCAACATCACTAAGTTTGATGCATCTGTTGACATTCATATCCGTCTCGGTGTAGACCCTAAGAAGGCAGATCAGGCGATTCGTGGTACAGTTACACTGCCACACGGAACAGGTAAATCAAAATCAGTTTTGGTGCTTTGTACTCCCGATAAGGAAGCAGAAGCAAGAGCGGCGGGTGCCGACTTCGTAGGACTCGATGAGTTTGTTACCAAGATTGAAGGTGGTTGGGTTGACGTAGATGTTATCATCGCTACACCCAGCGTCATGCCTAAGATTGGTAAACTCGGTAAGGTTCTCGGACCACGTAACCTGATGCCGAACCCTAAGACGGGTACGGTGACAAATGACGTTGCAGGCGCAATCAACGACGTGAAAGGCGGTAAGATCGCTTTCAAAGTAGACAAAGTGGGAATCATCCATGCCTCTATCGGCCGGGTGAGCTTTACTCCCGAGAAGATTGCAGAGAATAGCCAGGAGCTACTTAACGCGATCATCAAGGCGAAACCATCATCCGCGAAAGGTACCTATTTGAGAGGCATTAGCATGGCAAGCTCAATGAGCCCCGGCATTGCTATCGATACTAAGGGCTTTGTTCACTAAAACCGCTCTCGTCCTTTCGACAAAGGATGTGAAGCATTAATTCAGATTAGAACAGTCAAACACTTATAAAATGACTAAAGATCAAAAAAACGAAGTAATAGAGGCATTGAAAGGCAAGTTCTCTCAATACACTAACTTCTATGTTGCCGATACAGAATCACTGAGTGTGGCACAGGTGAGCAAACTGCGTCGTGCCTGCTTCAATAAGCAGGTAGAGATGAGGGTGGCTAAGAACACACTTATCAAGAAAGCACTCGAATCACTGGATAGCGAGAAATATTCAGGCGTGTATGATTCATTACACAAGGTAACCGCGCTGATGTTTTCTGAGAATCCAAAAGATCCGGCGTTAATCATCAGTAGCTTCCGTAAGGAAAGCAATGGCGAAAGACCCGTATTGAAAGCAGCCTTTATCAATGGTGATCTATACACTGGCGATAACCAATTGAAAGCGCTCACCCAGATCAAGACGAAGAATGAATTGATTGGTGAAGTAATCGGATTATTGCAATCTCCAGCTAAGCGTGTATTGGCTGCGTTGTTGCATCATCACGAGCAAAAAGCAGCAGGTGTAGAAGCGACTCCTGCAGCTGCTACGGAATCGGCTCCAGCAGCTAAAGCGGAACCAGCTCCAGCAGCTAAAGCGGAACCAGCTCCAGCAGCTAAAGCGGAACCAGCTCCAGCAGCTAAAGCGGAATCAGCTCCAGCAGCTAAAGCGGAACCAGCTCCAGCGGCTAGTGCAGAACCAGCGCCAGCAGCTAAAGCGGAATCAGCTCCGCCAGCTGGTGCAGAATCGGCTCCAGGCGCAGGTACGGATACAGCTCCTGCCGAATAATTTTTAATAGTATTGTTTATTCATACTTACCCGGCCTGATGGTATAAAAGGAATGGCAATAACAGAATTTTTTTAAACTCCGTCGGAGCGACAATAGCAGTGAAGACGGCAAAAATTTAAATCAAATGGCAGACGTAAAAGCATTAGCAGAAGGCCTAGTAGCCTTAACAGTAAAAGAAGTACAGGAATTAGCTGACTTCCTCAAATCAGAATATGGCATCGAACCAGCTGCTGCAACTGTAATGGTTGGCGGTGGAGATGGTGGCGGCGCTGCTGCTGTAGAAGAGAAGACTGCTTTCAATGTAGTATTGAAGGGCGGTGGTGCTTCTAAGCTGAACGTTGTGAAGATCGTTAAGGATCTCACTGGTTTAGGACTTAAGGA
Organism: Chitinophagaceae bacterium; assembly: GCA_014379965.1. Lineage (GTDB taxonomy): Bacteria > Bacteroidota > Bacteroidia > Chitinophagales > Chitinophagaceae > VBAT01. Next base: position 1,469 of record JACMKU010000025.1, on the reverse strand, counting down.
AGCTAAAGACCTCGTAGATGGTGCACCGAAGAACATCAAGGAAGGCATCTCTAAGGCCGAAGCTGAAGAGATCGTTGCTAAGCTGAAAGAAGCTGGCGCGGATGTAGAAATCGCTTAATCCATTCGTACGAATAATTTTTTTGACCCCCTGTTTATCAGGGGGTTTTTATTTTAATGTAAAATCTAAAATCTAAAATGTAAAATGTAAAAGGGGACCCTGACTATTGATGTTCAAAAACGAATGGATCAACAGAAATCGGATTGTTCACCTTTTACATTTTAGATTTTAGATTCTGCATTTTACATTTCACAGTCTTAAATAGGGTTTTAGTTTCAGGAAAACTTCATCAGTAATCACCATTACCTTCTTCAGATCCTCTAATGTAGAGAACGGACCATGCGCATCCCGGTATGCGATGATAGGGTTGCCGAGAGAAGCCTTGCAATAGGGATGGGCTTTCAATTCCTCGAGTGTGACAGTATTGATATTTAATTGTCGAACGGCGTATTGGTTAAGTAGGAGCAGAGGCGCAATTTTTTTAAATACCGAATCTGCGAGACCATAGATCTCTTTCAACTGGTCAATGGAATGGAAGCCTCCTAGCTTTTCACGGAAGCTAACAATCCTTCCCGCCAACTTGCCGCCAATACCAGGTAGAGCGATGAAGGCCGCAGTATCTCCTACGTTGATATCTACGGGCGATGGGAAGGAACGGGTGAAGCCATCTGCATATTGTGAAGTCTTTCTCTGTTCAAATGCCTCGGCTCCGGACTCTATTTTTACATACGGTCTTATCCGTTCGTACTCTGTCGGCGGTAGGCTGTAGATACGCTTCAAGTCTTCTGGCTTGCGAAATTTTCCCCCTTTTTCGACGTATTTCCGAATGGTCTGGGCAGTTTTAACATTTATGCCGAGTCTCTGCCATTGCTCCAATTCAGTAGTATTAGGATCGAAATAGGTCAGTTCCACCCGCTGCGGGCCATCTGGTCGACCTCGCGAGTCATCGGTTGCGAAGTCATCATTCCCTCGGTTGCGACCACCATCCGTCTTCTGGTTATCTTCTTTTATCTGCATCCTCCTCATGGCACTTATCCAGGCCGTGTCAGCCGCAACGATGCGCTGGGGCTGCATCCTGGCAACAATGCGTGGAAGCGCGAACACTACAATAATCAGACAAACGAGCGTTAATAAACCGATGCGCTCGCGACGGGTAAAACTGAAGTAATCCGTCACAACTTCTTTCCATTTCATGTGTTTAATGTAGCATGCAAACGGCCCGCCCACAACGCTTTTTACCCCTGTTTTGGCTGGATTTTTGTCGGCAAAGTTTTTTGGCTAAGAAGTATAATTCCTTACCTTTGCCATCCTTATTTTGGCCAAATATATTTTGACGTCCCAAATCATGTTTAATTAGTTGATTCCCACCGGTTTTCATTTTTAATCAAATGAAAGCCTGTGAATGATTTGT
>JACMKU010000024.1 GCA_014379965.1 Chitinophagaceae bacterium | reverse complement strand
TAATATAGTGCGCGCTTATTGGGAAAAATTTACAACTGAGGCGTGTTGGCTTTAAGTTGAAGCGGAAAAGTATCGTGGGGGCCAAAGTGGTGTATCCCCCCAAATGGAATGCTATACAAGAAGGGGTATATCCCCCCAAAAGAAACATTATCCAGGTTGAATTCTAATCATTTCAGTAGAGTACGTAATTCGGTCCGGGGAAACTAGCTTGGATAACACCTAAATTGGCGGGATGACCGGATCTGGTCATCTACGAGTTAGACCACTTTCTAACGGGTACACAAATATGCAAACGCCATATATCGTTCATACTTTTGGCGAAGAAGTAGATCGAAAGCTTAGGAATCGTCGCGGATGGCTCACTGCAGGCGTTGCGTCATCGATCTCATGGCCTTCTTTAGATGTTTGTGTGCAGTACGCCGGTGACGAATATTTTCTACGTGGCTCAGAACGAGATGGCAAACCTTCACCTCCGGGTATCACAATTTCGTGCAACCAGCATGAGGTTGATGAGACCATTGCCAAAGTGTACCGCTTCACGTCAATTCTGAGCTGGTTTATGGGCGGATATGTTGATGTGTCTGGCTACATTTGGGGTAGTCGTCCTATTCTTTACGGTAATCCTCGTACCGTATATTCTTCGCTTGGCATTGTGGGTACTAAATCTTTCAACTGTAACCACATGCCAATAATTGAACATGAATACGTTCGTAAGGCGCTCGCCTTCTGGAGAGAAGGTAGGAGGCTGAATGAGGTGCATACCAGCTATGCGTTCCTGAGTTTTTACAAGGTCATCGAATCTCAGTTCTCAGATTCAAAGAAGAAGGTTGAATGGATCGCATCAAGCATTGATAAACTTACAGATCGAGCAGCAAAGCGCGTGGCGGAACTCCGTGAAGCTGGTCTTGATGTAAGCCGCCATCTATTTGAAAGCGGGCGGTGCGCCGTGGCTCATGCATCCCTAGAAGGTGAAATAGTTGACCCTGACATTCCTTCTGATAGGCGGCGCCTTTCTGCCGACTTGGAAGTCATGGCGGAACTTGCACGCATGTACATCCGCGAGGAGCTAAGGGTTCCAGACTCGCGATCGCTGTATCGATCGCGCAATCGCCTTGCTCCGTGGGTTTCGCTGCTTCCTACAGCGACTCTGGAGATACTCAAAAGCGGCGGGACTCCAGAAAACTGTGATGGCCTGCAGGGTCTGAACGTATCAGTCGGATTATGGCCGGATGGACCGATACAAGGTCTTGAAAAAATGACCATGCACGTTGACGCTTTCGAAGCTGGCGTAGTTAAAGTTGTATTAATCAGCGAACGGAAGACTGTCGCACTTGTTTTCTTTCTCGATTATAGGAACGGCCAGATCCACACCAATTTAGAAGACGGAGGGCTAATGTATGGTGACAACTCTCCCGAGGAGGAAGATGTTAGGTCTTATGCCACGTTCTTCTATAAAGTGCTGGGAAACGGAATCGTCGAACTGACGTCAGGAGAAATTGAACCGATTGACTGTGAAATTGTTATTCCAGTCAATATTATTCCCCAAAATCCAGATGAAGCGATTGCAGGAGCTGTGCGAAAGTTCAGAGGTGAGAACATCACTCAGGACGATTCTTAGTGCCTTGGTGGTCTAACCAGGCCGGTAGACCGGCGAAGCCCGCTCACCGCCTGCACCGTTGGCCCAGGCAGAGGATGAAATATGTTTAAATCGATAACATTTCGGGATCAGAACAAGGAAAATGCGACAAAGCCAATTGATATCGGAATGTTGTTCGAGTGTATGCTGTTTTACGAGAACACCAATGTGATTGCGACAGAGGGCATCCTTAATCAATTATTAGTTGACATCGGAATTGATAACCTGATTGCGTTAACAGAGGAAGGTTTCCTTAAAATCATTTACACTGAATCATTCACGGGCATAAAAACAGAAAAAAACTCAGTCGGAACTGAATTCCATTTGCCAGTAATCTTTTCATCACAACAGCATTTGTTCCAAGATAT
>JACMKU010000023.1 GCA_014379965.1 Chitinophagaceae bacterium | reverse complement strand
GAACAACAGGGCACTCCATCCATATACAGGAGAAGACGACAAGAGGATGATGAACTCGATCCAGACCTTAGCATAAGAGAACAATTCAATCATATGAGGATAGCCAACAACGACGACCATCCCCTTTTTTTTAAGATTGATGGCCAAAAATATTTTATTAGAATAACGAAGGAAAAGAGTGCTTGATGAAGCGGAGTATACCAATAAATAAAGGTAATTATTCTCTGGACACTAGCATGCGGGATAACTTCTTTAACAAGAATCGAGCCCACGGTGTAGAGACAGAATATGCCAGAAATCGGCGTGAGTGGGAAGATTTTCCGCGGTTGTTTCATGTGGCAGACTACCCGCTGCTAGTTGACCTTGAACTTTCGTCGATTTGTAACCTTAAGTGTCCATTTTGCTATACATTATCCGAAGGTTTCAAAGAACAGGTAGACGCAACACTGATGGATTTTGAACTTTTCAGCAAAGTAATTGATGAAATCGGAGATAAGGTATTTGCAATCCGCCTCAGTCTGCGAGGTGAACCGACCATCCACCCTCGTTTTATTGACGCCATCCACTATGCGAAATCAAAGGGCATTAAGGAGGTTTCCACTCTTACCAATGCCAGCATGCTCACTCCGGAATTTTTTACTGAGGCAATGGAGGCGGGAATCGACTGGATTACGGTCTCATTTGATGGATTAAATGATGAATATGAGCGCAATCGCTATCCGCTCAAGTTTGATACAATCTATGGGCATCTGCAGCAAGCGCTGGAGATCCGTGAAAAGAGTGGCCGGGTCAAGCCGGTTATCAAGGTACAGACCGTGTGGCCGGCAATTGAAAAAGATCCTTTGGCGTATTATGAGGCAATGGTAAAAGTCAGCGATTTAGTAGCATTCAACCCTCTTATCGACTTTGCCAATCCGAAGCCTTTCGAACAAATTGAGTTTGAAGAAAATTTTGTCTGCCCCCAGCTGTATCAGCGAATGGTCATTGCAGCTGATGGACGGGTTCTTTTGTGCGCCAACGACGAGCAGAGCGAACATGTCATCGGCAATTCCCGGCATCAGACGATTCATGAGATCTGGCATGGTCAGGAACTCGCGGTAGTGCGGAAACAGCACCTGCAGCGTGGCGGTTTTCGCAGTGTGGAAATTTGTCGTAAATGTTTTCTGCCGCGCAAAACTCGAGATGATCTGTTTTCCTGTGGTGACCGCCCTTTGATTGTTCAGAACTACCGATAAATAGGATGGTATGATGTTCACAAACTTGACTAGATGCTACATCATCGCTGAGATCGGCGGAAACTTTACAACTATTGAGCAAGCTGCTGCCTTGATTGCCGCCGCCAAGGAAAGCGGTGTCGATTGCGTAAAACTACAGACCTATAGTGCCGAGACCATCGTCAGCGGTACAGCAATGTTTGACATGGAGAGTACCGGTAAAATATTGCAAAAGGACTATTTCCGCCGCTACGAGATTAGTCGGGAACTGCATGAAAAGGTCATTACATGTAGTGAGCAGGCCGGTCTGGACTGGTTTTCCACCCCCTCTCATGAAACCGATCTGGAAATGCTGCTTGAACTGGGAATGAAAGCGATCAAGATTGGAGCCGACGATGCCAACAACCTCCCATTTCTGGTCAATTGCGCCCGTACCGGTTTGCCGATAATTCTATCAACCGGCATGTGCACCCTAGCAGAAGTTCGCGAGGCAGTAGATACCATCTTACGTTGCGGAAATCCGCACGTAATTATCCTGCACACGGTTTCCGGTTATCCGACCTATCCGCAGGATGTCAATCTGCGCGTTCTGGAAACCTATCGACGGGAATTTCCCGGCATGTATGTCGGTTTTTCCGATCATTCTCTGACTCCATTGGCGTGTATTGCCGCAGCAACCATGGGGGCCAATGTTGTCGAACGTCATTTTACACTCGATAAAACTTCCGAAGGGCCAGATCATCAGATCTCCGCCACTCCTGATGAAATGAAGTATATCGTGGAGAGTATACGGTCGATTGAAATTATGCGGGGCTCGTCAGTGAAGATGCCCTATGGGCCAGAGGTAAAAAATCGGTTAAACAATCGCAAAAGTCTGCATGTAATTAAATCAGTTTTAAAAGACGAACTTTTTTCACCTGAAAACATTGGTATTCGCCGTCCTGGAACAGGAATTGAGCCTAAGCAGTTGCACAAGATATTGGGAAGATCCGCTGCCAGAAATATTGACACAGATGAAATACTCGGGTGGACTGATATAAAATGACAGGTGTTGTAATTCAGGCCCGCATGGGATCAACCCGTTTACCCGGGAAGGTTCTTAAGTCGCTTGCAGGGATAGCCATTCTCGAGCATATTGTACATCGAGCCAGTTTGGTTGCGCAGCAGGTGCAGATAGTGGTAGCCACCACAGATCAGGTACAGGATAACGTTATCTTGCAGTTTTGCCGCGAACGCAATACAAAGGTTTTCCGGGGAAGCGAAAATCATGTCCTTGAGCGGTATGTACAATGCGCTCGGCACTATTCTTTCGACCATGTCGTGCGTTTGACCGCCGACAACCCTTTTGTTGATGTCGAGGAGATTGACCGGCTTATACTCCTGCATTTCGAATCAAATTCGGATTACACTAGCTCATTTCGCAATCTTCCTGTCGGCGTAGGAGCGGAAATATTTTTATTTTCTGCATTGGAACGGAGCTTGAAGAAGGGAGTGCTTCCCCACCATGTAGAACATGTCAATGAATATATCCTGGAGCATCCGGATGAGTTCACCATCGCAGAACTCACAATTCCTTCGGCAAAAAAACGACCAGACACCCGACTTACTGTTGACACCCCCGAAGACTTTCGAAAGGCCGCATTCATTTGCGAGCAGGCTCCCTATCCTGTTTCTACGTTAGAAGCAATCAAACTTTCTGAGCAGTTTGAGATGATATGCGCACGGTAATCTGCCTTGAAGCTTCTCATATCCGCGGTATGGGACATCTGTTTCGAGGCATTAATCTTGCTCATGCGCTACGCCACAATGGTGATGATTGTCGGTTTGTCATTAACGATGATGCCGTCGCCATCGACATCATCAAACGCGAGAACTTTCCCGTGCTTCACACAAGACTGGACGATTTATGTAGCGGATGGGAGCGACCTATCATTGAGCATCAGAAGATCGATGTCTGGATCAATGACCGACTGGCAATAACTACTGCGCATGCGCATTTGGTGAAGCAATCGGATATACTTCTCGTTACCTTGGACGACGAAAGCATCGGCGCACAGGAAGCGGATCTGAACATCTGCGCACTACCCTGTATATTTGCGCGTCTCGACTTACAGGGCAAACAGGTGGTGCGGGGGATCGACTACCTTGTTCTTAATCCGGTGATTGCCGCGCTACGACGGCGTCACCGGAGTGTCGAACGCATCCTTGTCAGCATGGGGGGGAGCGACACTTACGGTGTAACAGTCGAAGTGGTCAGGCAATTGTTGGCTGCGGAAATAACGACAACGGTTATCCTCGGTCCAAATTTTAGACATCGGCAGGATCTTGATAAGGTTGTCAATGGACGTATGACGATCAAGCAGCATGTTCCGTCTCTTCTGGAGGAGCTTGCAGCCCATGATCTGGCAATAACTGGAGGAGGAATAACTCCATTTGAGGCAAATGCACTTGGGGTGCCATGCCTGATTATAGCTACTGAGGCGCACGAGGAGGCAAATGCCATGTTTCTACATGAGCTGGGGACATCGACCTATATCGGGGCTAGACAGGACTTTTCAATACAAGGATATATCGGGACACTGGATGTTACAAAGATGAGTCAACGAGGGCTTGAAAATCTACCGCTGAACGGGTGTGAGAATGTCATTCGGGAGATTCGCAATACATGGGCAAAACAGTAGTCATTCACCAACCGGACTTTTTACCCTATCTCGGTTTTTTTCACCGTTTTCTCCATGCTGATGAATGGATTGTGCTCGATCACGTACAGTTTTTAAGTGGCAGTAAAAGTTGGCATAATCGGGATCGGATTAAGACTGAGAACGGGCCGGTCTGGTTGACAGTGGCGGTGAAAAAGTGCCCGCGTGCGACGCCGATCAAAGAAGTTGAACTCTCCGACCAGGTTGACTGGCGGAGAGGAAATTTGAATTTGATTCGGCACAACTATCGGCTGGCTCCCTTTTTTGGAGAAATCTTCCCAATAATGGAAGAACTGTATCAGTCGAACGCCCTACTATTATCCGAATTTAACCTTGCCGGCATCAACTTGTTGGCAAAGTTGTTTGATGTGGAGATTCCCCAAGTGTTTTCATCGGCAATGAACCCACAAGGGGCGAGTACTTCTTTGCTGATGAGTCTGGTGAAGAATTCAGATGCTTCGATTTATCTCTCCGGAGTTGGAGCAAAAAATTATTTCGATGAGAGTGTTTTCTGCGAAGCCGGTATAGAAGTCAAATGGCAAAATTTTGTGCACCCAGTTTACCCACAGCTTTATGGTGATTTTGTCCCTTATTTAAGCTGTATTGATCTGCTGTTCAACTGCGGTATTTTTGCATCACGATCGATACTGAAATCTCTCTAATCCATGCGATGTCCGAAGGAATGCCATCATGTTTGAAACATACAATTATTTTAAACAGCACAACGACAATCAGAAAATAGAAAATTATAAAGAGTTTTATCGCGAATTCTCAAATAAGAGGGAATTCGGCGGAGATTTCAGTCATTTGGATCATTTGGTTAAAAACAGATTCATGGATATCTGGGGGCATGTTTTTAACATCGTTTTGCGAAGGCAGCCCAAATCTATACTTGATATTGGTTGTGGGCTTGGCATTAATCTGCCATTGGCAAACGTGTTTAATCAAGTTGATTTTCACGGACTGGACTACGCTGAAAACACACTGACGAAAGCACGGGAACTTTATCCTGATGTGAAGTTTCACGTCGGTGATGCGTTTAATATGGAGTTCAAAGATTCTGCTTTTGAAATGTGTATCTTATCCGCAGTACTGATTCTTTATAAAAATGCATCCGATCAGGAAAATCTTCTCAATGAGATTAGGCGAGTGATGACTGACGATGGTGTGTTGATTCTTATTGTTTGGAATGATTCATTACTATTAAAAGCGTCCATTTACTTGTCACGATTCTTCGGAAAAATTCTCGGTCAAAATCTTCCAACCGATTTTATGGGAGTACATTTCAAGAACAAAGAGATCAAACAGATCGTTAAAAAATCGGGATTCAATGTGGATCAGGTCTACAATACTGGTCATATTTATGGCGTTCTTGAAAGTGTCCGCTACTTAAATATGTCAAAATACAATAGGAGTTTCGGAGCAGCTGAGAGCGAGTCTACTACGTTTATAAGTCAAATTGTATTAGAAGACCTCATCAAGCATGCTGGTGGATTTTGTTATTTGACCACTATTTTTTTTTATATAGACAAATTATGCCCGTCACTTTTCAGTATGTT
>JACMKU010000022.1 GCA_014379965.1 Chitinophagaceae bacterium | reverse complement strand
GGTGCTGCAACTTATCAATGGAGTCCCCTGGTTGGGCTTACAAACCCAACGATCGCAAACCCCATCGCTACACCAACTGCTTCCACTGAATACTTTGTGACTGGCACTACGGTGAATGGATGCATAGCTAAGGACAGCATAACCATTTCAATCAAACCTAAACCCGCCATCACAATATCACCTGATACGCTAGTATGTCAAAACTCGCCGGTCCAATTGACTGCCTCCGGGGGAACCTCCTATATATGGACTCCTAGTACTGGATTGGATAATCCAACAGTATCGAATCCAGTCGCGTCTCCTTCGGACAGCACGACCTATTATGTTACTGTAACTGAGGCCAGCACATCATGTAGTAGTATCGACTCGGTCGACGTCTTTATCAGGCCAGAACCTGTGTTTACAATTAACGCCCCTGCATCGATTTGTGAAACTAAATCAATCACGCTTTCTGCTTCAGGAGGACACAGTTATTCGTGGCACCCTGATCCAACACTAAGCAGTACATTAATTGCCAATCCGATTGCCACTCCTCTTTCTTCAAAAGTATATACAGTGGACATTACGGATTCAATTTGCAATACTACCGCATCGTTATCTACAACTGTAACTGTGTGGGATCTTCCAACAGTCCAGGCAACAAGTTCGAATGACATTGACTGTAGTCTTGATTTTAGCCAATTGACTGCAACAGGGGCGACCACGTATGAATGGCTGCCGGCTACCGGACTATCCAGTAATCGTGTGAGTAATCCTATCGCACGTCCCGTAGTTGAAACTTCGTACTCCGTTAAAGGCACCGATGATAATGGCTGCGTAAATTTTGACACTGTTATGGTAAAAGTTGTAACGGCAAATCTGAGTGGGTACTTAATGCCCAATGCGTTCTCCCCAAATGGTGATGGATTGAATGAATGCTACGGCATTAAGTATTGGGGAGTAATCCAGGAGTTAGAATTCGGCATTTACAACAGATGGGGTGAGCGGATCTTCTTTACTAAGGATCCTTCAGCCTGCTGGAACGGAAAATATCGGGGCACCCCACAAGATATCGGAGTATATGTTTATATGATCAAGGCGAAAACGCTTTGCGGTTCCACCTTCAAGAAGGGAATTTTTACCCTCGTTAGGTAAGAGAATTCCCACCTCTCCATCTTAGCACAGTATTTGTCTCCGCATAGACAAATACCTTCTCTATGAGACACATTACAAAGTTCGCGTGGATGTTAAGCATCGGACTCTTTTTTGCGGGATGCACGAAAGACTCAAGTGTAGAAGAAGAAATCGTTTCTGCACAATCAACTTCTCCTGATTTATACGGCCGTTATCGAGGCACCTTTGTCCGCACTGGATTAGACACTGCCGAAGTCAGGTTCTTCTTTAAAAATGATGGAACCTACGACGGAAGCAGCAGCAGTCCCAGGTATCCCTATATCTGCGCAGGTACATTCAGTGAAAATGGAAAGACACTGATAGTGGAAGACACCTGTTCATGGACAGCCGACTTCGACTGGACGCTGATCTTCGATGGTACCTGGAACATCAGTCACGAGAGTGATATCAAGGTGAGGATCTGGAGAACCAATGGCGACATTACAGATGAGTATGTCTTGACGAAACTTGTAAAGTAAGCTTCGCAACCGCACTCATTTGTCTCTCCCAGATTCGAGCATTGGGAAAGTGTAAACGAATTGACCAACTGAAAATTATTCTTGGCCAGGCTGCAAAGCTTGGCCTTTTCTATGGTAGGTGGTTTGTAAGCCCTCGCTCTCGCTCTGTTTCTCGCTCTGTTCCTGTTCCTGTTCCTGTTTCTGCTTCTTTATCTCTAACCTTAGAGCGAGAAACAGAGCGAGAGCGAGGAACAGAAACAGGAACAGGAACAGAGCGAGAGTGAGGCGCAACCCCACAATGCGCACTTCCCACCCCGGTTATACAGTCTCCTTGTGTATTTCGGAAGTAAAATGAAATTCGATATCGGGATTATTTGTCCTTTCCGTATTCAGGAACCACTCGCTCTGGGCGAGAAAGACCAAGTGTCCATCTTTATCTTCCGCAATGTTCGCTTGCTTAAATCTTGTAAAGTCGAGCAATTTCTTCTGATCATTACTTGTTATCCAACATGCCTTGTAAAATGGAAGAGTATTGAAGACAACTGAAGCGCCATATTCATGCAGTAGACGATATTGAATGACTTCGAACTGCAACTCACCCACGCATCCTATGATTTTCTTATTGCCGCCAAACTGAGTAAACAATTGCGCTACACCTTCATCCGTCAATTGCAATAACCCTTTCTCCAGTTGTTTGGTCTTCATCGGATCTTTATTCACCACCTCCTTGAATATCTCTGGAGAAAACGAAGGGATGCCAGTGAAGTAAAAGTCCTCGCCTTCCGTCAGCGTATCTCCAATCTTAAAATTCCCTGTATCGAAAAGGCCCACCACATCGCCCGCATACGCATCTTCGATAATGCTCTTATCACGCGCCATGAAGCTGTATGGGTTGCTGAAGCGAACATCTTTGTCTAGTCGCACATGATGGAAATATTTATTTCGCTCGAATTTCCCGGAACAGACACGAAAGAAAGCAATACGATCCCGGTGTTTTGGATCGAGGTTCGCGTGTATCTTGAATATAAACCCACTCAACTTCTCCTCTTCCACATCCACTACTCTTGTCGTTGTTTCCCTGCTTCTCGGCATCGGCGCGATACGAATGAAGGTGTCAAGCATTTCCTTGACACCAAAATTGTTGATCGCACTCCCGAAAAACACTGGTGCTACCTTACCCTTCAGATAGTCGTCCACATTCAATTTGCCATGAACCCCATCGACGAGCTCCACATCCTCGCGCAATTGAGCTGCATCGTTTTCGCCTAGTTTTTTATCGACGACTTCATCCTGGAGATCAGACACGGAAATGCTGTCTTCGTCGGTAGCCTTCGTATTAGCGGTAAACAGAAGAAGATTCTTGTCGTGCAGGTTATATACACCTTTGAATTCCTTACCACTATTGATCGGCCATGTCATGGGATGCAGATGAATGGAAAGTTCTTTTTCGATTTCCTCCAGCAGATCAAACCTGTTCTTGCCATCACGATCCATCTTGTTGATGAATACGATCACCGGAGTATCGCGCATGCGGCAGACTTCCATCAATCGCCTGGTTTGCTCCTCTACCCCATTCACGCTATCCACCACGAGAATCACACTATCTACAGCAGTTAACGTCCGGTAAGTATCCTCCGCGAAGTCTTTGTGGCCAGGAGTATCGAGGAGGTTGATGAGCATGTTGTTGTATTCAAAACTCATGACAGACGTCGCGACGGAGATACCTCTCTGCCGCTCGATCTCCATGAAATCGCTCGTAGCAAATTTTTTAATCTTGTTACTCTTGACGGCACCCGCGACCTGGATGGCACCCCCGAAAAGCAGGAATTTCTCTGTCAGCGTCGTCTTGCCCGCATCGGGGTGACTGATAATGGCGAATGTCTTGCGCCGGTCTATTTCGTTGTGATATTTCATTTTGAGTGCGAAAGTCCGGAAGTCGGGAATGGCCTTCATCTCCGGCGCGCAAAGGTAAGCAGTGAACAGATATTAATAGGATTGGGAATCCGGAATCAGGAATCGGGAATTGGGAATCCGGAATTGGGACAACCCGAAAGAGAAATATGCTTTCCGCTTTGAAGCCCGATTCCCGATTCCTAATTCCTGATTCCCGATTCCCGATTCCCGATTCCTGATTCCTGATTTCAATCATAACTTTACTCAAAGAAGGATATTATGGGCAAACTGCATGATTCGATCAAACCAGTTCACAAGGAATTTATTGAAAAGCAACATATCTTCTTCGTCGCTACCGCTCCGTTGAGTGCCGATGGTCGGGTGAACCTCTCCCCAAAAGGGCTTGATTGCTTTCGTGTTCTCTCCGAGAGTAAGGTTGCCTATATGGACCTGATCAGCAGTGGTAATGAGACGTCGGCTCACACCCTCGAAAACGGACGCATCACGATCATGTTCTGCTCCTTTGAGGGTGCGCCAAACATACTCAGGCTATACGGCAAAGGGTTCGCCGTGCTCCCCGGCACTCCCGAATGGGAAGAATTTGCTCCCCAATTTAAAATATACCCCAGCACGCGCCAACTGATCATGGCGGATATCGACTTAGTGCAAACGTCCTGCGGATTCGGGGTTCCCCTTTACTCTTATGAAGGGGAAAGAGATATCCATTTCGAATGGGCCGAGAAAAAAGGAGCGGATGGATTGCTGGAGTATGTAGAGAAGAATAATCTGAAGAGTTTGGATGGGTTGCCAACGGACTTAGGACAAAGTCCGGAAGTCCGAAAGTCTGGAAGTCCGAAAGACCAGTTCTAAACTTTGGAGATTTCTCAAAGACAAGC
>JACMKU010000021.1 GCA_014379965.1 Chitinophagaceae bacterium | reverse complement strand
TTCTCGCTCTGTTTCTGTTTCTGTTTTCTGTTCCTGTTTCTCGTTCTCCCACTAATGAATAGTGAAACAGAAACAGGAACAGGAACAGAAAACAGAAACAGGAACAGGAACAGGAACAGAGCGAGAAACAGAGCGGGAGCGAGAAACAGAGCGAGAGCGAGGCATCAACCAAATTTTTCTTGCCAGGCGAGCACCCCACCCTCCACGTTAACCGTATTTCTAAACCCCTGCATCTCCAGGAACTGACAGGCAGTAACGCTCCTCTTGCCGCTGCGACAATGGATAATGACCTCTTCGTCTTTTAATTCTTCTATTTCTTCCGTCTGCATGGACTGGATCTTGCCAAGGGGAATCAGGCGGGCGCCAATGTTGTACTCTGCATACTCATGAGGCTCGCGACAATCGATGAGGTTTATCTTCTCCCCCGCATCCATGCGTCTCTTCAATTCTTCTACGGTTATGTTTTGCATTCCTAATTATTGTCAGGTAAAGGTACAGCTGTACTGTCGGTAACAGGCTTCTCCACTTGCAAAAATACGTCCATCGTCTGTCCCGTTCTAATGTGTTGAAATTTCTTCTCTTCGTTGAACCGCTCAGGATTCTGCTTATAAATAAATGCGTTGCAGGTATCGGTAACGTCGCTTTGCGGAACAACCGAACCAAGCATCAGGCCGTGAGATTCGACGAGGAATTTGGCGTCGCAAAAGCGCATTCCAACTAAATTTGGAACGACAAACTTCTCGTTACCTACTCCACTTCCCAAGACGAAGGAGATAGTGCTTCCCATGCGAACCATCGTTCCGGAGTTGATGATCTCTCCATTCAAGCGTTGCTCCAGTACCGAGTTCTTTGCGAAGTCTGCCTTGTATGTTGTGTCCCCGATCCGGAAACCCATGTTCTTTAACTCCATTTCCGCGCTACGGAAACTAAAACCTACCAGGTTGGGCATTGGAACCAACGGCGGCACTGCGCGGTTGATGGTGATATAAACAGTTCGATTGACCTTCACTATCTCATCTGGTTCGGGAACCTGCTTAAGCACTCGATGCGGCTTCACAGTATCTACATAGAGGGAGTCCTGTATTTCTACATCGAAGCCAGCCTTGTCGAGGATAGCCATCGCCTCTTCGAACGTTTTGCCCGTCACAGCGGGAACTGTCCTCGATTCATCATGATGAGTCAGCCATTTGAGGGAGAAGATGAAGATGAAGAAAATAGCGAAGGCCAACAATAATCCTGTGAGGATGTTGAGCCATAATGGGCGATGCGTGATAAATTTGAACATAATTTCTTCGTGTTACGGTTTTTCTGCTTCCACTCTCTTATTCTTTTACCTATTCACTCGATGAAGATTCACATTCTTACCTTGAAAGGGAGGGTCATAGACACTCTTCAACCAATTTAGCATAGAACTCTTTCAGCGTCCATCCATGCTCCTTCACCTGCTGTGGAATAATGCTTGCTTCGCTCTGACCCGGAATGGTGTTTATCTCGAGCATGTACGGGCGTTGCGCTTCTTCATTATAAATGAAATCTATCCTTACTACTCCCCGGCAATTGAATACCGAATACATCTTCCTTGCCGCTTCTCGTATTTTACCGGCAATTTCCTCTTCGACCTGAGCCGGCGTTACCTCGGTAGATTTCCCCTGGTACTTCGCTTCGAAATCGAAGAAGTCTTTATCGTCGTGCGCCTTTACCTCAGTAAGGGGAAGGACGTTGATCTCGTCTTTAATCTTAAATACTCCTACAGTGAACTCTCTTCCCTGGATCATCTCTTCCACCAACACCTGGTCATCTTCCCTGAAGGCTTTCTTAATAGCGGCCTCGAGGTCTTCTGCCTTTGTCACCTTGCTCATCCCAATGCTGGATCCACCATTATTTGGCTTCACGAACAAGGGAAGTTTCAATTGGTTCAATACGTCGCCGGATGAGACGGGCGAATGTTTAAATAAATGAAGCGAGTTTGCCACACCGATGCCGGCCATCTTCGCAACGGCTACGGTATAACGTTTATTGAAGGTAATTGCAGAAGTTGCAGCATCACAGCTGGTATAAGGAATCTTTAGCGTATCAAAGTAGCCTTGTAATTTACCGTCCTCCCCTGGTGTGCCATGCATCCCAATGAAAACAGCATCGAACTGGATCTTTTGATTATCGAGCTGCAGTGAAAAATCATTTTTATTGACTTCTGTGATGCGTCCATCGGGTAGCTCGTAGAACCATCCCTTTGGGTTGATGTCGATCTTATAGACATTAAATTTTTCCCTGTCGAGGTTATTTGCGATGGTCGTCGCACTTTTATAGGATATCACCGCCTCGCCTGAAAAGCCGCCGGTTACCAGGGCTATGGTCTTCTTCATGTAGTGTATTGTGATTTAACTGCGCAAATATTGAGGAAAATTCGGGTAGCAGGAAATTTCAGATGCTAAAAATCATTTATTTCTCAGGTCACTGCGTAATTATACATATCACGGAGATCAAATTCAATTCCTAAGCAGTATATGATAGTTCGCTTTTGGCGGGAGGAAGATTAAATAGAAGCAAAGGTGGTGAAAAGGTTAAATTAAGAAAGGTGAGGGCCGTTTCTCCTTCACCTTTTTACGACGGGAAATATCACCCGCCAAAGTAGAGCAGCCGAAGCTGCTTGTATTATATGCTGTAAGGTAAAACTATTATTGAAAAGCTACTGTCGTTTGACTGCCATTTTATGCACACTGTGCAAAACTAGGCCTTGCGATTTAATGCCAGATTTTGACCCAAATGAAAGACCGAAAGTCGGAAAGTCCGAAAGACCAGTCACTTATTTTGAAGGTCTTTCTGTCTTGCGGACTTCGATATAACGTTCTGATAAACAGCGTCAATTCTACATATGTAGCTTCTCTTTCTTTGCCATTAGCTGCTCCACCGTTTCCTGGTACATCTCATCCGGTACGCAGCAGTCAACGGGACAGACAGCTGCACACTGAGGCTCCTCGTGAAAGCCCTGGCATTCGGTGCATTTATTCGGAGTAATATAATAGGTGTCATTAGCAACAGGGGTATTTTTCTGTTCAGCGTCTACCACTGCGCCGTCGAGAAGGGTAAACTTGCCTCTTACCGAGGTGCCGTCAGCTATTGCCCACTCTACACCGCCCTCGTATATAGCATTATTAGGACACTCAGGTTCGCAAGCGCCGCAGTTGATACATTCATCAGTAATCTTTATGGCCATATCAGTTGATTGATAAGTTGAGGTTATTTTTGCGTCCCGGACAACGATTTAAAGCCGGTATAACAAAAATAAACTTTGGAAATGAATCGTCCATGACAAATTTATACTGTTTACCCGGGTTCGTTTCATCATTGAAAATCGACGGATTCTATAAATTATAGCAATGACCTTACAACAGCGAATAGACCTTCTTGTGCGTCTTGGTGAATATATGCAGTCTGAAGAGACCGCATGGTTAGAAACGAAAGAGCGTTCGAGCAGGGAGAATGGATGGTTCATTCCCGAATTTGTTGAAATGGCTACCCAGTCAATTGCCCGGAACTTTCTTGAGAGAGAATTGCTCGAGGAGTGGACATCTAATTATCATCTTCCTGCCTTAAATACGAACCCCCGGAGAGTGGGCATTGTAATGGCAGGCAATATACCCCTGGTGGGTTTTCACGACCTGCTCTGTGTCTATATCGCAGGAAACATTGCACGCATTAAACCGTCGTCTAAGGACAAAGTTTTGATTGAGCATCTTGTTCAAACGATGGCCTCATGGGACAATAGGATAAATGAGCAAGTAACCTTTAGCGACATGTTGAAGAATTGTGATGCCTACATCGCCACGGGGAGCAACAACACCGCGGGATATTTTACCTATTACTTCAAAAAATACCCTCACATCATTCGTCGCAACCGAACCTCAATAGCCGTGTTGACAGGCGAAGAGAAAAACGTTGACCTTTCTTTCCTCGCCGACGATGTATACCAATATTTCGGATTAGGCTGTAGAAACGTGACAAAGATCTTTGTACCGGAGGGGTATGACTTCGTTCCATTGCTTACCGCATTCAAGAAATATGACTACCTGGCCGACCACCATAAGTATAAAAACAACTACGATTACAACCTGGCCATCCATCTTCTCAACAACAAAATCTACATGAGTAACCCTTCGATTTTACTGATCGAAGATTCGGCGAAGTTTTCTCCCATCAGCCAGCTCAATTACGAATACTATACCGATCGCGAGACCGTGATCCGTTCGCTGACGGGCGACGACAGCGTACAATGTATCGTTGGCAAGGCCTTTGTGGCTTTTGGAAAGAGCCAACATCCTACCCTTTGCGATTATGCAGATGGCGCAGACACGTTGAAATTCAATACAAGCCTGTAAAAAATAGGTTCGGCATTCTGTGATTAATGAATAAATTTGTAGGGGGAAGTACGAAAAGACTGGTAAATGATTTGTTAAACTGAACAAGCGGGGACTGAATAGCTTACACAGTTCGTTACTTTGTAGGACAAGGCATAGAATTTGACAATTAGAGACGTTATACAGCTTTTACCCAATAAAAATAAAGGAACAAACGAAATGAAATTTAGACAACTATTGCTGATTGTTGCTGTTAGCGCAGCCTCAGCCGTTGGTAGTGTGTGGACATACAACAAACTCGCCCCTGTCGAAACTTCTTATGGCAGGATCATGAGCGACAAGCTTCCTGCTAATTATGCAGGCTTTACGGACAATGTGGCCGGCGTTGCCGATCCCATTGACTTCACCAGAGCTGCCGCCACGGCGGTGCCGGCAGTAGTCCATATCAAGACAAAGATCCCGGCGAAGCGATTGACAAACAACATCGGCCGCAACCGCAACAATAATATGGAAGACCTCTTCGAACGCTTCTTCCAAATGGATCCCCAGGTGCAGCCAGAGCAACGCGCTTCAGGTAGCGGTGTTATCATTAGTGAAGACGGATATATTGTCACCAATAACCACGTGGTTTCGGATGGTGGAGCTGGTGTAGCGGATGAGATCACTGTCACTCTAAACAACAAGAAAGTTTACAAGGCTAAAGTAGTGGGTAGGGATCCAAGCAGCGACATCGCCGTGTTGAAAGTAGATGGTACAAATCTTCCCTATCTTTTATATGGTAACTCAGATAATGTGAAACTTGGCCAATGGGTTCTGGCAGTGGGTTATCCACTTACACTTGAAACAACGGTTACTGCGGGAATCGTAAGTGCAAAGGGCAGGTCGATCGGCATCAACCAACGCCAAAGCCAGACTCCTATCGAATCATTTATTCAAACCGATGCGGCGGTTAACCAGGGTAATAGTGGTGGCGCATTGATCACAACAGAAGGTCAACTGATTGGAATCAACTCGGCTATTTTGGCGCCTAACGGTACCTATGCGGGTTACTCCTTCGCTATTCCGGTAAACCTGGTAAAGAAGATCGTTAATGATCTTATCAAGTTTGGCGACGTGAAGCGTCCATACCTGGGTATCCAGGTTGAGCCTACGAAGTTTGAAGCGGGCGACGGTGCACACATCGGTACAGTAGCAAAAGATGGAGCTGCGGCGAACATCGGTCTTAAGAAAGGCGACGTAATCACTGGCATCAATGATATTCCTATCAATTCCTGGACTGAATTGCAGGCGACAATCTCTTCTTACAATTCGGGTGAAAAGGTGAAAATCTCGTACAAGAGAGAAGGAAAGGATTTTTCGACGACTGCAGTTCTCAGTTCGAAGACGGGTACGTACGAAGATATCGCTGCAACAGGGGTAGGTGCCGTACTAGGGGCCGATCTGGAATCGCTCGATAAGAAGAAGGCACAGGAATATGACGTTGAAGGTGGTGTAGTGGTGAAGAATATAAAGAAGGATAGTCCATTTGGAAGAACGAGGATGCAGGAAGGATTTATTATTCTTAGTGTGAATGGAACTGATATCACGAGTGTACAGAACCTTAGTCGCTTGCTCGCGTCACTCGATGGAACCGTACAAATCGAAGGTATTTATCCTGGGAATGATGGTGTGTATCGCTATCCGCTCAGCCTGGACGATGAATAGATTGCGACAATAGGCAATAAGCAATGGGCAATAGGCAATGGGCAATAGGCAATAAGCAACGAGAGTCGCTTTCGCTTTTTGCCCATTGTTTTTTGCCCATTGCTTATTGAAAATTGCTTCGTTCAGCCACAACCCACCCCCACTTCCCCATCACAAAATGTTTACTCTCATCCATGTTGATCTTTTCACCTGAAAAGATGTCTGTATAAATGCCGTTGACCAAACTACCAGTGATATCGAATTCGAGCTGGTCTACGTCGGAAAGATTTAGCAGGATCACGGCTTCGTGATCTTGGTATTTTTTCAGAAATGCGAATACGTGGGCGTTATTTGTCGTCTCGAGCCGGAATGTCCGCACATCGGTATCGCCCGCACGAAATGCAGGATTACGGGCTCGCATTCCTAGCAATTTCTTGTAGAAATCGTGGAGCTCATAATTGCCCGTCCACGGAATAGGATCCTTCTCGAAGAAATGAAGGCGTTTGTTAATGAGAGGCATTTCCTGCCCGCTATAGATAAGCGGTACAGAATTCCATGTAGCGCAAAGAACCGCAAATACGCGAGCCGACTCACCCATGCGTTCGTACTCACTTCCGCTATGTGAATTCTCGTCATGATTGCTAGTGAAAAATGCGCGAATCGCATTGCCCGGGAAAACATCTGCATACTTGTGTAACACTTTGTCGATCCCCTGAATGTCAATCTGCTTTTTCCAATAGCGCTCCATCGTATGTAGGAACTCCCAGGCATATGATGCATCGAAGGCCTCATGATAATTCACATCCTCAGTCTCCGCGAGCCAGAACAAAGGCTTTATGGCATCGAGTTCGGTACGTGCCTCCTTCCAGAAATCGAGGGGGACCAGGTGAGCCATGTCGCATCGAAAGCCATCGAGATCGCATTCTCTTAACCAGAATTTCATGGCATCGATCATTGCTTTACGAAGCTCGGGGTTTCCATAGTTAAGATGAATCGTATCCTCCCATTCAGGAAATGGTGGCCGGAATGTTCCCTGATCATTCTTATAATAGAATTCGGGATTTGAAATGGTCCAGGAATGATCCCAGCCGGTATGATTAGCGACCCAGTCGATGATCACCTTCAAGCCCAGTGCATGCGCCTCCCGTACTGTTTCTTTTAGATCATCCAGTGACCCGAACTCGGGATTTACACTCACATAATCCGAACAGGCATAATAACTTCCCAGCACGCCTTTGCGATTCTGTGCGGAGATTGGTGTGACTGGCATGAACCAGATCGTTTCAATTCCCATGTCCCTTAACCTAGGTAGTTCCTTCGTGAAGGCGGCAAAAGTTCCTTCGGCGGTGTATTGCCTCACGTTTACTTCGTAAATGTTTGTAGTATGCGCCCAATCAACGGTCTGGAACACTTTGTCCATGCTTGTACTTTGTTTGGTAAGATCAGCCACCTGTTCTATTCTTTAATACAATATTAAGGCAACTAAGGTTAAATTTGCATCCTGTTTCGACAGTGTCAACCATGAAGAGTTTTGAAGTACCAATCATTTACAGGAGTCCATTAATATCGGCGATAAAGAAGAAGCGCAAGGAAATGGACAAGATGAAAAAGGATTTCAGTCCCACCCTCCTGGATTTCGGGCCATTACGCATTTACCTCGCCCGGCACTTCGGTTTCTGTTATGGCGTAGAGAATGCAATTGAGATCGCTTTCCGCACAGTTGATGAAAACCCCGGCAAGCGTATCTTTCTACTAAGCGAAATGATCCACAATCCACAGGTAAATGCCGACCTGCAATCTCATGGCGTTACGTTTTTGCAAGACACATACGGCAACCAGCTTGTGCCATTCGAGGAACTGCGTGCTGATGACGTAGTGATCATTCCAGCTTTCGGCACCACGATCGAAATTGAGAAACAACTTTCTGCAATCGGCATCCCTACAGAGAAGTATAACACTACCTGCCCCTTTGTGGAGAAAGTATGGAACCGCAGCGAGGCCATAGCTAAGAAACAATATTCCATCGTAATACATGGGAAGCCCAACCACGAAGAGACTCGCGCCACCTTCTCACACGCGGCTCTGAATGCGCCGTCGGTCGTCGTGAAAGACATGAAGGAGACGGAGGAACTGGCTAAATATATCACTGGTGAAAAGCAAGCGTGGCAGTTCTTCGAGGAGTTTAAGGGGCAACATTCAGAAGGCTTCGATCCTGTAGCACATCTCCAGCGTATTGGAGTAGTGAATCAGACGACCATGCTTGCAAGCGATACACAGGAGATCGCGGATTACCTGAAACAGGTGATGCTGCAGAAATATGGAATTGGAACGATAGAAGAACATTTCGCAGACACACGGGATACGTTGTGCTATGCGACCCTGGATAACCAGAGCGCCGTGACGGGAATGCTGGGTGCAAATGCGGACCTGGCCATTGTTGTCGGTGGCTATAATTCTTCAAACACATCGCACCTGGTTGAGCTCTGCGAAGAAAAAGTTCCTACCTATTTTATTAGTAATGAAGACAAGATTCTCTCACGAAAGGATATCCTGCATTATGATATTCATGGGAACCAGGAAATACTCACCAGCAACTATCTCCCGCTAAAAGATACTGCTACCATTCTCATCACTAGCGGCGCGTCATGCCCGGATGCAATAGTAGAAGCCGTAATAAAGAAGCTGACGGGGTTTTTTCCCCTGGAGAAAACGACGGAGGAGGTGATTGAGCAGTTTAGGTAACGTTGCCTTAAGTTGAAAAGTTTAAGAGTTTAAGAGTTTAATGGTTTAAGAGTTGTCAAATTCGGATTGTCAATACAGTAAGGACAGTTCGAATTTCAGAACTCTTAAACCATTAAACTCTTAAACTTTTAAACTTTTAAACCCGATCACGCGAACTTGCGGTTATTTGTACAACTGCTCATAATACTCATGCGCCATCCTGTTGCTGTCGAACTGGAACCTTACATCCTGCATCCCATTCTTCATCACCTGTCGCCATGTGTTATGATTGTCGTAGTAGAGAGGTAATATTTCCTTCTCCAATATCTCGTAGAGCTTATTGAGGTCATATTGGTCCTGCTCATGCACCGGCATACTTGCGTAGTCAGCTTTAGGCACAACGAAACCGTTGTTGCCATGGTTGATGTATTCCGGTATCCAGCCGTCATCGGTAGAGAAGTTAATCGCTCCATTCATCGCTGCCGTCATACCACTCGTGCCTGAGGCTTCTCTCGGGACCCTGGGGTTGTTTAACCAGCAATCCGCCGCCTGCTTCATGCGTTTAGAGAGCGCAAGTTCATAACCCACCAATACGGCCACATTCTTATATCTCTTACTCAGGTAGACGAGCTGGTTGAATTCGCTGATGGCAGGATGATCGACCGGGTATGGCTTACCCGCCCAGATGATCTGAACCGGGTACTTCTTATTGCTCATCAGTTTCTCGAAGCGCTCTTCATCTGAAGTGATAAGGCTCGCGCGCTTATAACCTGCGAAGCGCCGTGCCCAGACAATTGTAAAAATATGTGGATGGAAGATCTTGCCTGTCTGATCGGCAACAATCTCGAAAGCCCTTTTCTTCAGATATTTTTTCCTGTCATCGATACCATAGTCATTTTCGGCTTCCATGAACCGATACAACTGCTTATCCGACCAGTACCACCAGTTCTGTGCATTAGTGATGGAGATGATTGGGCATATATTCTCATACTTGCTCCACATCGCCCGTGATACCACGCCATGTAATTGCGAGACACCATTCGCCAGATGGGCGAATCTCAATGCGGCAAGCGAGTGATTGAAGGCGTCATCATTATTCCCCGTGAGTTTCTTTACCTCATCCACGCTCAGGCCACAGAAATAGCTCATTTTATGACAGAGATAGATATCGTGCTTTTCGTTCCCGGCTTCCTCGGGGGTATGTGTGGTGAAGACGAGTCGCTTCTTCACCTCGTCAATATTCTTATTGAATTTCTTGTATAGGTAAAAAGCCGCCGATAATCCGTGCGCCTCGTTGAGATGATACAGCTCGGGGTTGAAGCCCAAGACGTCCATCAATTTCGCACCACCTACACCCAGGAGAATAAACTGTGCGACCTTTGTTGCCACATTCGCATCATACAATCGATGGGTGATCGTTTGTGAAACATAGTCGTTTTCCGGTACATCTGTGCTAAGAAGAAATAGAGGCGCCGATTTGAAGGTCTCAGGGTTCAGGTAATAAACCTTTATCCAAACCGGATGCTCATGTACGTTGATCTGAAACTTGATCCCAGTATCCTCGAGGAAACTGTATTGCTTCTCATGCCAGGAGACTTCGAGCGTCTGGTCCTGGTTTCGACCCTGGTCGTAGTATCCAAACTTCCACAGGATACCAATCCCGATAAGGTTCTGTCTTAGTTCATATGCACTTCGCAAATGCGAACCCGCCAAAAAGCCCAGACCACCACTATAAATTTTCAACGGCTGATGTACGGCGAATTCCATGGAGAAATAGGCAATCCTCTTCGAATAACGTTGTTCAACCTGATAGGGAACAGTGAAGTTAGTAAAACTCATGAAGTGTTCTTTTTACACGAAGGCGCAATATAAGCGAAAATAGTGAGTAGTGAATGGTGAATAGTGAGTGCTGTCCGAATATTGGAGTGCCACTCACTATTCACCACTCACTACTCACTGCTTGCGTGCCGGCTTTTTCTTAACCGGAGCCTTAGCTTCCTTCTTTCTTGGAAAAACTCCATCGAATGAGCAACGCAGGCCTCTGCGCGCACCACATCCTTCAAGTTCTTTCACCGTAACAGCTGCATTGGTAAAACTCATTCTCAATACACAGGGATCTCCGCCTTCGCGATATTCGACGACATTCGGCGATTTAATGACGGCCTCCCCTTTCAGCTCGCCAGTGCATTCTCCATTATTCTTTTCGAAATGGATGAAGAAGGATACGAGGTCTTTCCTCCTGCCGTCACGAATGGAGACGAGATTTAATTTTCCATTTGTATAGTCGGTAGCATATTTAAACTTTCTGGGAAAAGTGTCGATGGGATTGAGTATCTCAGTTAGCTTGTCATCCAATGCATCAGTCATGATCAATTGAAACTTCCCTGAGCCCTGGCTCAAGCCATACACATCCTTGCCTTCGCTGGAATTACCATCTGCATTCTTCCTGATGACAGAAGAAGTTAGGTTCATTCCTTTGTCGATACTCGCGGATTGTTGTGTTAGCGGTAATGCATCCACTCTGAAAATAGGAAAGCCGTCGAGGTATTTATCTTTCTTATCGAATGCGAAGACATAGGCAGCCTTCTTATCACCTCCTGTAGATTTGGCGAATAGATAGGTCTCCCCACCCTTTGCTACTATCCTGGCTACAGGATACACCTTCGCCTTGTCCGACTTACTGAAAACCTTCAGCAACACAGTATCCGGGATGAACTGGGCAAATACATTGGGATTAATGGCCAGCGAATCTTTTTCTTTCCTGTTGAGTAAAGAATCAGTCATCACAACAGGTGGGGTCATCTCCGGGAAAAACCCAATGAAGTCCGCGATCTCAATCGGCTCATCACCCGACGGAGTGGCCGTTTTTTTTTGCTTGCAGGATGCTAGCGACGCAATACAAACGATCAGGAATAAACAAAGTGTAAACCGCATATTACGAATGGGATTGGCAGGCCAAATTAAGTGATTCCCGTGTTCCTGTCAATACTAATTTTGAGAGCTGCTGGAATTTTTTTAGGTTTGCCTAAAAATATTTTTAGCCATGCTGAATTATTCTACCAGCGAGGAGAATTATATCAAGGCCATTTTTCACCTTCAGCATTCCGATGGAACTGTCACGACTAACGAACTCGCAGCAGAGTTGAAAACAAAGCCTGCGTCCGTTACCGATATGATGAAGAAACTGAAGACAAAGAAACTTGTCCACTACCAGGCATATCATGGGTTCCGTTTGAGCAATGATGGAAAGAAATTGGCGCTTATCATAATCCGTCGTCATCGGTTATGGGAGTTTTTCCTGGCGGAGAAGCTCAAGTTTAGCTGGGAAGAAGTACATGCAGTGGCTGAGGATCTCGAGCACGTGAGCAGCAAGAAACTGATCGATAAGCTCGATGAATACCTTGGATTTCCCAGGTTCGATCCACATGGAGATCCGATTCCCGACATGAATGGAAAGATCGAATCGAGCAAGCAGGTTTGTCTCCAGGACCTTCCGCTTAATCAAATGGCCACTGTTTGCCACGTGAGCGATCAATCGAAGGAAATGCTGGAACTTCTCGGCCACAAAAAAATAGCAATGGGAACACGCCTCGAGGTGAAGCGTCGCTTTACGTTCGACAACTCTCTCGAGATAAAGATCCGCCAGCCACGAAAAGCATCGGCCGATCAGTCAGCAATTAATATCAGCGAGCAACTTTCCAAAAACATATTTGCAAAATATGACGAATAAACACGACGACCGGTCATTGAGTGAAGTGCATGGATCGGTAGATACGACCTCGCTACACCGACCCGTATGGCGCAGGGTTCTGTCCTTCTTCGGACCAGCATATCTCGTGAGTGTGGGTTACATGGACCCTGGAAATTGGGCCACTGATCTGGCAGGCGGAAGCAAGTACGGCTATACGTTGATCTGGGTTCTCTTGATGAGCAACCTCATGGCACTGCTCCTACAGAGCCTGAGTGCGCGACTCGGAATCGTGAGGGGAAGAGACCTCGCCCAGGCGAATCGTGAAACCTATCCGAAGAAAGTGAATTTTATACTTTGGCTGCTCGCCGAGATTGCCATCGCGGCGACTGACCTGGCAGAAATTCTAGGTATGGCAATAGGCATACAATTGTTGACCGGGTTGCCGTTGATTTGGGGCGTATCCATTACTGTGTTAGATACCTTCCTGCTATTATACCTGCAGCGATTGGGAATACGAAAAATGGAGGCGTTCATTATCGGCTTAATTGCCGTTATAGGAATATGTTTTCTAGTGAACATCATCATGGCTCAACCACAACTGAGCGAAGTATTACGTGGTTTTATTCCTTCACTACCCGAAGCGAAGGATCTATATGAGTCAAAGGGAATGGCCAACGCACTGCCGAAGGAGACTGCCCTATATCTAGCCATCGGAATAATAGGCGCTACCGTCATGCCCCATAACCTCTACCTGCATTCCGCCTTGGTGCAAACCAGGAAAATCAAGAAATCGGACAAAGGAATCAAACAGGCATTGAAGTTTAGTTTTATCGATAGCGCTATCGCACTCAATATCGCGTTTCTTATCAACGCCGCCATTCTCATACTTGCGGCAACCGTCTTCTTTCAAACAGGTAAGACCGACATTGGAGAGATCAAGCAGGCGCACGAATTGTTGTCCCCCATGCTCGGCTCAACAGTCGCATCGACATTGTTTGCCATTGCACTCATAGCCTCGGGACAAAGCTCTACGGTCACCGGCACTCTCGCCGGTCAGATCGTCATGGAAGGTTACCTCCGACTTCGCATCAATCCCGTTTTACGCAGGTTGATTACGCGCCTGGTTGCCATCGTTCCAGCCATCATTGTAATTGGTGCATTTGGTGAGAGCCAGGTCGACAGCTTACTTGTCTTCAGCCAGGTGTTGCTTAGTTTGCAATTGGGCTTCGCCGTCATACCCCTCATACACTTCGTTAGCGATAAGAAAACGATGGGAACATTCGCCATCAAGCCCTTTGTACAATTTCTTGCATGGCTGGTAGCGTCCGTTTTGGTATACCTTAATCTGAAAATGCTGGTGGATGAGGCGGGTACCGTCTTCGATGCACCCGGAAATCTTCCCGTAAAGGTTTTGATTATCCTTGCCGGGCTTGCGTTCGTGGCTTTACTGGTCTATTCGATCATCTTCCCGCTAATTGCAAAAAACAAACGCCCCGTCTCTATCCAGATGCACCCCTCAATGCCCGGGCTGGAATTGACTGATATACCAGTCTATCGGCGGATAGCTGTGGCGCTCGACTTTAGTGAGAACGACACAAAGCTAATTGGATCGGCAATCGGCCAGGCCGCCAAAGAAACACATTTCATCCTGATCCATATCGTGGAGTCGGCTACAACCGTGTTGTTAGGTAAGGAAACCGATGATTACGAAACCAAGAAAGACCAGGAGCGTCTCGACCATTTTGTGAGCCAGTTGAAGGAAAAGGGTTACGACGCCGAGGGCATTCTTGGTTTCCGGCCAAGAGCGAAAGGCATCGCCCGCATTGTGATTGACCAAAAGGCCGACATGCTTGTTGTAGGTGCTCATGGGCACACGGGACTGAAAGACTTTATTTATGGAGAAACGATCAATGCGGTGAGGCATGAATTGAAGATACCGGTGCTTGTAGTGCACTTTAACCCATAGGTTATGGGTTAAAACTCGTCATTGCGAGCGAAGCAAATGAATTACGGGTTATTTAGGGCAAAAAACCTCTTCCATCGCACTTGCTCATTGCCTATTGCCTATTGCCCATTGCCCATTGCCTATTGCCTATTGCCTATTGCCTATTGCACACTGCCGCTCACGCTGCATTCTTCGAATGATTCCCCTGCTGATTCGCCTTCGGCGGCGTTGCCGGTGTACCGATGCTGCGCGCATGTCCACGGAGGAGGTGTTTAAAACGGCTGAACGTTTCCGGTTTGATGTTTAGATACGACGCGAGGTATTTTTGTGGCACCCGTTGCATAAGATCGGGATTCTTCATCACGAAGTTGAGGAAGCGCTCTCTGGGCGTCATCTTCACCATCTGCATCTGCCACCTGTCCTTGATCATCATCGTATGAGTAATCACCAGTCTTCCCAGGTGTTCCATTTTCTTGGATATGCTATATAATTTCTCGAGGTCTTCGAAAGTGATCGAGATAAACACTGTTGGCTCGA
Source organism: Chitinophagaceae bacterium (assembly GCA_014379965.1). GTDB lineage: Bacteria > Bacteroidota > Bacteroidia > Chitinophagales > Chitinophagaceae > VBAT01. The sequence continues at coordinate 2,531 of JACMKU010000021.1, read as the reverse complement.
TCGTCTCGATATAATACTCGGACGGGGTCCGACTATGAAAAGACTCCTGGCTAAGGATGATGTGCCCCTCCATGGAGATCTGCGTATTGATATCGTGGCTGCTCTTCTTGTAATATTTACGCACGAGGCCCTTAACGATGAAATTGAAATGATTTTCTATTTCCCCAGCCTTCGTCACGAATTCGCGCTTGCCATATTTCCTCACTTCGATAACGGGCACCAGGCACCTGGTGACCTCATCATCCGTGAGGTTGACAAACTTGCGCAAATAGTTGATAAATGGACTTAGGGTTTCCATGCTACTAATTGTATAAATGGGTTATAGTTAAATGTTTGGAGCCTAGGGTAGGAATTACCAGACTGTAAGGCAGACATTGTGCCGCTTTTTGCGTGGGGTCCAATTCCATAATACCTTAGCTTTGCAACCTTCTGAATTTTAACTTTTAAACCAGCTTTTTTATGGCTCAAAAGATCAAGGTTAACAATCCCGTAGTAGAACTCGATGGTGATGAAATGACACGTATCATTTGGAAATTCATCAAAAACAAACTAATTCTTCCCTACTTAGACCTGGATATCAAATACTTTGACCTTGGCCTGGAGCACCGCGATGAGACCGGCGACCAGGTGACTATCGATGCGGCCAATGCCATTAAGCAATATGGAGTTGGTATCAAGTGCGCAACCATTACACCTGATGAAGACAGGGTGAAAGAATTCAACCTGAAAAGTATGTGGAAAAGTCCCAACGGTACTATCCGCAACATCCTGGACGGGACAGTGTTCCGCGAACCCATTGTGATAAAGAATATCCCCCGTTTAGTAACCAACTGGACAGCACCAATCATAGTGGGGCGTCATGCATTCGGTGACCAATATCGTGCGACTGATACGGTCATCAAAGGGAAGGGTAAACTGACTCTCACCTTTGCTCCCGAGGGTGGTGGTGAGCCACAGACATTCGAGGTTTTCAACTTCAAGGGGGATGGTGTGGCGATGGCAATGTACAATACCGATGAAAGTATCATGGGATTTGCGCGCAGCTGTTTCAATATGGCTCTGAGTAAGAAATGGCCGCTCTACCTTTCCACGAAGAACACAATCCTCAAGAAATACGACGGACGCTTCAAAGACATTTTCGAAGACATCTACCAGAAAGAATTCAAGCAGTCATTTGAGAAGGCCGGTATTACTTACGAGCATCGCCTCATCGACGATATGGTCGCGAGCGCGCTCAAATGGCATGGAAATTTCGTATGGGCTTGTAAGAATTATGATGGAGATGTGCAAAGTGATACTGTAGCACAGGGTTTCGGTTCTCTAGGACTAATGACTTCAGTGCTTGTTACACCCGACGGCAAGACCATGGAAGCAGAGGCTGCACATGGTACCGTTACTCGTCACTACCGCGAACATCAGAAAGGGAATCCAACATCAACGAACCCGATCGCTTCCATTTTTGCATGGACGAGGGGTCTCGCATTCCGTGGCAAGCTTGACAACAATCAACCGTTAATAGATTTCGCGAATGCGCTCGAGGCAGTATGTATTGAAACGGTTGAAGAAGGAAAGATGACGAAGGACCTCGCTATAACTATCAAACCCAAGGTCGAGCATAAAAAAGATTACCTCAATACAGAGGAGTTCCTTGATGCGATTGATAGTAATCTAAAAAAGAAAATGGGATAAGGAGAACGAAGAAGTCCGGAAGTCCGAAAGACCGGAAGTCCGGAAGACCAGCTCGGATATACAATCAGTTCTAGCTGGTTGAAATAATATAGAATACCTCTGGTGTAGTGATGGTCTTTCGGACTTCCGGTCTTTCGGTCTTTCGGTCTTTCTTCGAACTTCCGGACTTCTTTTCGGTTTTTCTATAACAACGATGCACAACCTCCGCATACACAAAGCCACTCCCGACGATCTTCGATTGGTACGTGAGATGGCATTGGAAATATGGCCGACTACTTACAGTAGTATTCTAACTCCCGACCAACTAGCCTACATGTTGGAGAGGATATATAGCAGTCGTTCTCTTGAGGAGCAGATGCAAATGGGCCAGGAGTTCATTCTTGTTTACCAGGAATCGACACCCGTTGGATTCGCATCTTTCAGCGACGTGGAGAAGGGCGTAACGAAATTGCATAAGCTATATGTGATGGCATCGCAACAAGGAAAAGGGACGGGTAGATACGTCCTAGATCAAGTCATCGATCAGATGAAGAAAAAGGGAAACAATATTCTCCGCCTGAATGTCAACAGGCACAACCCCGCAAGGAATTTCTACGAAAAAATCGGTTTCACCGTGGTAGCCAAGGAAGATGTGGATATTGGGAATGGGTATTTTATGAATGACTACGTGATGGAAAGACGACTTGAATAAGACCGAAAGTCGGAAAGTCAGGAAGTCCGGAAGTCCGAAAGTCCGAAAGTCCGGAAGTCCGGCAGTCCAAAGTCCGGAAGAAAACTACGATTATCATGAATAGTCTTTCTGACTTTCGGTCTTTCTGACTTCTAATGCAGGTCTCTCGTCA
>JACMKU010000020.1 GCA_014379965.1 Chitinophagaceae bacterium | reverse complement strand
GATCGCATCAGTTTTGAAAAAGCAAGTGAACAGTGTCCGCCGCCGATAATGAAAAGGCGATTGCTGAACCCCGTTCTTTGTTTATACCTCCAATCATCTTCCGATTTGAAATAGTATGTTGCAATTTCATCCGAGGCTGTGTCATCAAACTCTACTCCTTCCGGAGAAAGGTTTATGGTTCCGTTCTTGTTCTTCTCAAGAGATGCTATGATGTCGGTGATGGCCTGGTTCTCCTCTTTTTTTAACCGGTACAGTAGTATTGTCTGTTCGCCCGAACATATCATGCCACTCTGGTTCTTAGCGGCCGACTTATCATGCACCTGTTTCCTTATACTGGATGACGATTCTATTTCCGGGTGTTGGGAAAGTTGGTCCTTGGCCATTTCCACGAATTTATGTTCCATCATTCCGCCCCCGATGGATCCCTCCATTTCGCCATCGGAATTAACGGCCATGAAGAACCCCTGCCTCCCGGGGCTGCTACCAAGACTTTCAAGGACGTATAGGAGCATGACGGCTTTCCCTTCCCTCATGCTGCGGGCGATCATCTTCCAGGTAGAAAGGGATTTCATTTATTGTATTTGATAAACCTTTTTGATTTGGCAGTGTTTTACGAATTTAGCACACGCCCCTCACTTCACACCAGGAATAAACATCATACTCATTCAATTTTAAATGATGAAAGCAATCATATTAAAAGAAGCAGGGACTGCAGACAATCTCATTTTTACAGAATTGCCCAGGCCTGTACCAGGCGATAACGAAGTATTGCTAGCAGTAAAGGCTATCGGTATTAACCCAGTGGATATAAAGACGAGGTCAGGCATGAGTGTGTACAACGATCTAAAATCAAAAAATCCTTTCATCATACTCGGCTGGGATGTTTCCGGAGTTGTGATGGAAGTTGGAAAGAACGTAACAAAATTTAAGGTGGGTGACGAGGTATTTGGTATGGTCAATTTTCCGGGACATGGCAGGGCATACGCGGAATTTGTAGCGGCACGTGAGAATGACATTTCAAAGAAGCCTTCTAACATTTCGCACCAGGAAGCTGCGGCTGCCAGCCTGGCTGCACTTACAGCGTGGCAGGCTATTGTTACTAATGGGAAGGTAAAGATCGGACAGCGCGTGGTTATCCAGGCGGCGGCTGGTGGTGTCGGACACTACGCGGTGCAAATAGCAAGATATTTGGGGGCGTATGTGATTGGAACCTCATCAGCGGCGAATGAGAAATTTGTGATGGGTCTCGGAGCACACAAGCACATTGACTATACCAAACACCGACTATCTGAATTAGTGGATGATGCTGACTTCGTTCTTGACCCAATTGGTGGGGGAAATATAGATATCTCGATCGATGCGGCGAAGAAAGGAGGAACGGTGATCATGCTTCCAAGCCAGCACAAGGATGAAATAGCGAACAAGGCAAAGACGAAAGGTGTAAACGGACTTTATTTCTCCGTCCGTCCCAATGAAGAAAACCTCCAACAGATTGCTTCGTTGTTGAAAGCGGGAACCTTGAAATCGCACGTATCGCAAACCTTCGAATTCCTTCAGATGAAGGAGGCGCATAAGCAGATAGAGACAGGAAGAACAGTAGGAAAGATTGTTGTGACGGTATAAGCATCCAATGTTAAAGAATTGCAACGAATAATTTTTTTGTTTGTCGATAACCCTTAGTGCCAGTTGTCTACGTGTTTTACAAACACTCGTTGTAGATTCATCCCTGACATGAAAGAGGATTATGAATTATCTTTACGTTCCTGCGGGCCATGTGAAAGTATTGTAGAAGATAAAGTGTGTAATTATGGAAAATGAATTGAAGAAGGCCCCGAGCCAGACCATCGTCAAAAGATTTCTTATCAATAGTCTCGCAGGCACTCCATCTCAAACTACGGTTCCAAGGTCAACCATGCGGCTTGCCGTTGCGGCTTTTTATTTTTCGATGGGTCTTTGCTTTGCCTCCTGGGCAAGCAGGATTCCCGATATCAAGACGAAACTTAACCTCAGTGAGGCGGAACTAGGCGGAATCCTTTTGGCGCTTCCTGTTGGTCAGCTGGTCACGATGCCCATCTCTGGAAGGTTGGTGACGAAGTATGGAAGCAGAACGATCCTATCGATCGCGATTCTCCTATATGCATTGGAGCTGACAAACATCGGTTGGGCCACAGAGATCTGGCAATTGGTGCTTGCGCTTTTCATATTCGGAGTGGTGGGTAATCTCTCGAATATTTCCGTGAACACACAAGGTGTGTTGGCGGAGAAAATATATGAACGTCCTATCATGACATCATTTCATGGAGCATGGAGTATCGCCGGCTTCACCGGTGCGCTTATAGGATTGTTGATGGTAAACCTCGGATTGACTCCGCACCAGCATTTCTTCATCGTTGCCGCGCTAGTGTTCATTGTCGTTTTCTCGTCAAGAAAATATCTGATCCCTGGTACTTCAGCACCATCAGAACAGAAAAAGAAGAAATTCTTCTCGAAGCCAGATGCCGTTCTTGTTCAACTCGGCATTATTGCGTTTTGCAGCATGGCGGCGGAAGGAGCAATGTTCGACTGGAGTGGTGTATACTTCAAAGAAGTGGTGGAGGCGCCAAAATCCCTGGTGATCCTTGGCTATGCCTCATTCATGATCATGATGGCGACAGGACGATTCGTGGGCGACAGGATCATCGCCTCCATCGGTCGACGGAAGATGTTGCAACTAGGTGGAATACTCATTACTTCTGGTTTATTGATCTCCGTAATATTTCCCACCATCGTGGCCGCTACAATCGGCTTTCTCATTGTAGGCTTTGGTGTGTCATCTATCGTGCCTACGGTTTATAGCGCCGCAGCTCGTACATCGAAGATTGCACCAGGCATGGCACTGGCGGCCGTATCGAGCATTAGTTTTCTTGGATTTTTGCTGGGGCCTCCATTGATTGGATATATCGCTCAACTCTCTAGCCTCAGAAGTTCATTTGCATTAGTAGCCGTGTTAGGGCTATGCATAAGTGTGATGGTGACGAGATTGAAGGTGATGGAATGATTCTGCAATATGCAATAAGCAAGAGGCAATGGGCAATAGCCAAGTTGAAATTGAAAGCTGCCCATTGCCTATTACCTATTGCTTTTACTATATAGGTTCATTAGGACCTTCTCCGGTGTCATCGGGGCATCGTAGGCAATATCAACAGTTGGATTGAACGCTTTAATAGCATTGCGCAGTGCGAAGTAGGCACCGATGCCATAGAGTAGGGGCGGCTCACCCACTGCCTTACTGCCGAAAATCGCAAGGTTCGGCTTTTTTGTATCGAGGAAATGTATTGTGATCTCTTTTGGGACTGAATATATATCCGGGACCTTATAAGTGCTAAGCGCATTGGAACGAAGCCTTCCCTCCTTATCATACACAATCTCTTCGATCGTCATCCAACCGATACCCTGTACTATGCCTCCTTCGCATTGCCCAATATCGATCACCTCGTTCATACTATTGCCGAAATCATGTACCACTTTGACCGAATCGAAATCATAGGTGCCGCGCAAGCAGTCGATGGTCACGGTGATGATTGCGGTCCCATATACATGATATGCAAAAGGATGACCCTTTTCTTTTTTTAAGTCGTAGTGAATGCCGGGAGGTGTATAGTGCGCGAGTTCGGATAGGCTGATCCTCCGGAAATAAGTTTCGAATACCAGTCGTTTCCATTCCCATGTAGTCTTTTCACTTTTCGCGAACACCCAGTTATCTTTTATTTCAATTTCATCCTCCCCGGCACTAAACTCTTCGGCTGCTACTTTCTTCAATCGTTTCAGAATTTCCTGACAAGCTATCTCCGTGGCCCTGCCATTAAGGTCTGCGGTGGCGCTGGCGGCGGAAGGCGAAGTGTTTGCAATGCGGTATGTGTTAGTGCTATTGATCCTGACCAATGCGGGATCGATAGAGAATATGCTCGCGGCGACCTGTAGCATTTTAGTATTGACTCCCTGACCCATTTCTACGGCGCCGGTACTCACGCCCACGCTTCCATCGGTGTAGACGTGTACCAGCGAGCGGGCCTGGTTCATCATCGTCTTGGTAAAGGAGATGCCGAAGCAGATGGGCATTAAAGCCAAGCCTTTCTTATATTGTTTATTGACAGAGTTGTGTTCGTCTATTTCTTTTCGAAGTCGTGATAGGTCGTATAGCTCGATCGCTTTGTTCCAGCATTCATTGGCTTCGCTCTCTGCCTTTTGGCCATAGGGAAATTCGTCTCCGGTGCGTAATAGGTTTTGTTGCTGGATATCAGATGCAGGTACTCCCAATGCGTTGGCGGTTTTTGCAATGGCGGCTTCAATCACGAACATTCCCTGTGGACCACCGAATCCTCGAAATGCCGTATTGGGTGGAAGATGAGTGCGACAACTATAAGCCGTAGCTAGAACATGTGGAATGAAGTAAGAGCTCGTGCAGTGAAACAATGTTCTTTCCATCACTGCCGGCGAGAGATCTGCTGCAGCCCCGGCATTTTGATAGAAGGTGACTTCGTACGCGAGTATCTTCAGGTCTTTACTCAAACCAATTTTAAAATCCGCTGAATAGGGATGACGTTTACCTGTCATCCTCATATCTTCCATGCGATGCAATGAATACTTCACCGGGCGCTTCAAATGCCAGGTAGCAAGCGCACACATGATGCCCCAGGTCGTAGCCTGGTCTTCCTTGCCTCCGAACCCACCACCGAGTCGGGTCGTATCCACTTCTAGTCGGTGCATTGGTATTCCGAGTACACGGGCCGCAGTACGTTGTACAGCTGTGGGTCCTTGTGTAGAAGAATATATCCTTATGGTACCGTTCTCTAATGGAAGAGCGTACGCGCCCTGTGTTTCGATATAAAGATGTTCCTGGCCGTTCGTTTCGGTCCGACCCTCGAAGACATGATCACATTTTTCCCAGGCCGAAGTAGTGTCGCCAAGTTTGAATGTACGCGGCGGTATTATCAACTCACCTTTCTCCCAGGCCTCCCTGGGATCTGTGATGATGGGCAACGGCTCGATGTCAACTTTTATCTTGCTGACAGCTAACCTTGCTATTTCCTCTGACTCGGCTACAACCATCACGATCGGCATTCCACAAAAATGAACATGGGTAGTGGCAAAGAGTTCTTCATCAGGAACAATACCACCGATCTGGTTCTCGCCGGGTATGTCGCTGGAGGTAAAAATTCTCTCAACACCTTTTATTGATCCAGCTACGCTTAAGTCTATCGCCTTTATCCGCCCATGCGCTATTGGCGAATCGAACACGGCGGCATACAACGTTCCTTGCACGACGGGTATGTCATCAAGGTAGATTGATTCACCCCGGACATGTGTATATGAATCGATATTCTTCATGGTTTGTAATCTGTCCATTGTATAAAAGGCTATCCGTTTTCCAGTAGGTTCAATTTCTCATTAATAGGAAACAATGAGATGAAATGCGCCTTCAACAGCTGGGTAAGCAATAATCTTTTGTATTCCTTCGTGCCCCTTGCATCACTGATGGGCGAAATTTCAGTTTGTGCGATATTGATCGCCTCGAGAATGTTTTCTCTATTAATCGATTTTCCGGTTAAATATTCCGAAGTCTTCTGCAGAAACAATGGTACCGGCCCAACACCTCCTGCGGAGAGGCCTGCATTTTTAATAGTATCGTTCATCATGCGGAGATGAATAGCGGTGTTGACAGTTGCAATATCCAGATGCATCCGTTTACTCACTTTTTCAAAATGAAACAGTTCGGTCCTTGCAGGCAATCTGAACATGATCCTTCTTATGTATTCACCTTCCAGCATGTCTAACTGTTTATACCCCTTGTATAGCCGTCTTAAAGGCATTGTCCTGCTCTTCCTGCTCTCAGGTTTGGTAGAAAGTTCAAGTTGTGCGTCCAGTGCCAGGAAGAAAATGGTGAAATCTCCAATAGGCGATGCATTAATGAAATTGCCGGCGATCGTTGCCATGTTTCGTATTGGTGTCGAGGAAACCAGTTTCATATATCGAGGAAATTCCGGGAATGCTTCTTGAATGATGGGAGATACTGCGAGATCGCTGACTGTCACGCCGGGACCGATCGTACATACATCTCCTTCGAGGGCGATGTGTTGCTGGCCGGGATACGCCCCGGTAACACGGATATCTGAATGTACCATCGTATCGTGTCGCTGGACATACAGATCAGTACCCCCTCCGACAATGATCGATTTCGATCGCTCCGAACCAGTTGCCAAATGATCGCTTTCGTTAGCATCAGTGAGCGTTTGCAAACGGGCCTTGATTGTGGAGAAATAGGCAGGTAATAATTTAGCGCGGCTAACGAAACTAGTGGGCTCCTCGTTGTCACGGTCCTTCAGCAGGTCGGTGATCTTTGCAGCGGCACGCTCAATAGACTTATAACCCGTGCACCGGCAGATGTTTCCATCGATGGCCGCAATGGCGGCCTTATACGATGGTTTCTTATGATCAAGACAGAATCCGGCCAACGAGATTACAAAGCCGGGCGTACAGAAACCGCATTGTGTTGCCCCCTCATCTGTCATGGCCTGCTGTATAGGATTCAGCTCTCGGTCTGCAGGATTGATACCTTCAATGGTGACGATGTGTTTTCCTGCAGCGTTTCCCAGTGGCATCAGGCAGCAGGTCATGGAACGATATCTTAATTGGCTATCGGTGAGTTCACCTACTAATACAGTACAAGCGCCGCAGTCGCCCTCGCGGCATCCGATCTTCGTGCCCATCAGGTGTTGGTGGTAACGGATGAAGTCGAGCAGCACCATCCCTGGTGGATGTGAAGCGACAACTTCTTTTTCATTTAATATAAAACGTATCAAAGTAATTTCGTTGACAAGCCATTTACGCTTCGAATAAAGTTAGTATAATTTGACGACCGGGATGTAGGAGTTAAAACGATAAGAATCGAGTATCTCCATCTGGATATAAAGACAATGAAAGAACCAACAAGCACAGTAAGCTCGCTCCTATATTATCGCCTCATTGCGTTGTGGGTATTGAATGAGGCGATGCTTGGAGGCATCATTCATGGTCTGCGGATTCCAGTTTCAGGACTTGTAGTAGGAGGTTGTGCCGTCATTTGCATCTGCCTGATCGGTTGGTATGTGCCGGTAAAAGGCGCGATTTTGAAGGCAACCATCATTGTAGCCATCTTTAAGATGATGTTGAGTCCGCAGGCACCTCCACCCGCCTACATCGCCGTATTCTTCCAGGGATTTCTCGGAGAGCTCCTGTTTTGGAAGCGACGCTTTTTTGCTGTCTCATGTGTGTTGTTCGCCACTTTATCATTGTTGGAGTCGGGTCTTCAGCGCATACTGGTGTTAACTATCCTGTATGGAAATGATCTATGGAAAGTGATCAACGACTTCCTTAATGGACTTACGAAACAGAAGACCACAACCAATTATAGCCTGCTGATAGGCGGCGGCTATGTGTTGTTACACCTTGTGGCTGGTCTCCTGATTGGATGGTGGGCCTCAGGGCTACCGGGGCGGGTAGGGAGATGGAAAGAAGAAAGGGTGCTTTACACTTTGCCGGAATCAGCTCGTGAGTTCGAAACGATAGCTCCGACGCGAAAAAGGAAACGCTGGAAATGGGGCTTGTTGTTGATCTGGATAATCCTGATACTATTGTACGCACAGTCATCACTCGGACCAGGTGCACCGTTATTGCCTTCTTATGTTGCATTGAGAGTATTTATCAGGTCATTCATTATTATCCTGACCTGGTATTTTGTTGTCGGCCCTTTGGTGATGAGGTTACTTCATCGATGGCTGCAGGAGAAGAAGACGAAGAACAAACAGGACATTGAGCGGGTAATACAGTTGTTGCCTTCGACAAAGTCGATGATCATGCAATCCTGGCAACTTTCGGGTGACAGGAAAGGATGGTCACGGTTGAAGAGGTTTCTGAAATCGATTCTTATTAATTCACTCGCTCCGCCAGCCCCTTCCAGGGTAATGATCCTCACCGGAAAGATTGGTGAAGGTAAAACGACATCGCTGGTCAATTGGTCGGAATCACGAAAAGATGTATTCGGAGTGTTGACCCCTGTGATCAATGGGAAGCGTTTCTTCATGGACGCACATGCAAGACATTTATTTCCGATGGAGGCATCTCCTGGAGATAAGGAGGTAGTGACAATAGGAAAGTACACGTTTAGTACGCAGGCATTCGAACGAGCCATTCAGCTCATTCGATATTCAATTCAAAAACCGGGTTGGCTAATCATTGACGAACTGGGACCGCTGGAGTTGAAAGGCGAGGGTTTCTATGAGGTAGTGTTAGAGGCGTTGCGTTCAGGCAACGAATCTCAACGAATACTGTTAGTTGTCAGAGAAGGATTACTGGATGATGTGAAAAATAAATTCAACATCAACGGTGCGGTGGTTGGGACAAGGGTCGAGATAATAGAAACTATCACTGTTGAATGATGTAGGAAATAGTCGCTATAGGGATGAAAATCACATTGCATCGCACTGATGTCGGCGTATGTTTGTTGTCCGACAGACTTTCTGAAGGGTAAGTAATCCCGAAGGTCCTTTCTAAATTTGAGGCCTTACCGGGGGTCATTTCTATGATCTCCGGTTCGTTGCTATAGGAAAGACCGAAAGTCCGGAAGTCGGGGCTGACCCCCGAGTGCCGCGTCATTGCGAGGCTGTAGGTAACGTCTCATCAAAGAATCTTCCTGAAGGCCGAAGCAAACGCCTCCACCCAGGATGCGAAATTGAGGAGAGTGCTTCGGCCTCCACGAAATTTTCTTATAACCATTTTCACTAAAGCCTCGCAATGACGCGGCACTCGGCGGTCAGCCGGTCTTGCCGACTACCTGTCTTTCGGTCTCCATCTGCGCTTTCGGTCTACATCGTTACTTACACGCATCACACTCCGCTATCAACTTCTTCATGCTTTCCAGGTCGATCTTTTGGGTGTCATTGGTAATGCAATTGTTACAAACACTCCCTAATACATCTTTCAAATTCTTTCTGGATAATAACTGCAGCGAGGTTTCGCCGGTCTTCCGAATAAAAAGATCATCGATGCTCCCTTCAGAATTGACAACTACGGCTTCTGAACCGCTGTACTGTACTGTTGATGGTTCGTTAGCCTTGCGGAGTAAAGTTACCTTGCTGCCCTGGTGGACTACTTCATAGAACGCATAATTCCACGTGATGTATGGCGTGTTTCCAATATTGGCACTGGTGATATCTGAGGCCTTGTACTTTGTCTTCTTGCCGCCACTTACAATCACGAGCTCACCTTTTTTCCTGATGTTATCCTTCAGACTTCCGGTGACGGTAGAGTTATCCGGCAGGACAATCTGACCGCTGATGGATGCTTCAGGATCGCTGTTTGGTGAGGGTTGAGCATGAGCTGCTGCAGTCAGCAGGAACGAGATAGCCAAAAGGCTGATGATCTTTTTCATGATGTTGATTTATTGCCTTCGTTGCATTCACAGGAAGGCTGGTTTTTAATAAAAGGTTTATGCTGTTTGAAAAGTGTTCAATTGGTTTTGCCAATAAGCTTGTCGATCTCCAAGCGCGGGTACCGTACCAGTTACTTCAGTCAGGACTTTATCGGCCAGGAAGGACATGAACTCGGGGCTATGCGGTTGCCTCTTACCCGTAGCTAGACTAATGGGCACGAACCTAGTGTGCATGATAGACTTCAGTTGACGCTGGGCCGAGTCGAGCATGAGCATTTCCAGGTGCAGGTGTTCGGGTCCTATTCCGAGAAGACCGCTCCTGATACAAACGGACTCGTTGAAGGCGGCAGGCCTGATGTAGGTAATCTCGTGTTGTAGAACTACCCAGCCCTGGCCTTTTTTATACAATTCTGAAAGATCTAACTGGTAGAATTCCTTAAGATGATCCTCCCGGGCATTGAGGAAATAGTCGATATACCGGGCATTATTCAGGTGCCGAAATGGATCGCAGTCGCTAAAGCGGACGGTATAAAATGATTGCAGGTAATTTTCCATACTCATTGATTTGCAATAAAATAAGACCAATCGGTCTTTTATTAGTGAAAAAAAAACTTCAGGATGCCAGGTTGTTTTCAATATGCTCCCGGGTACGGTCAAGAATGCGGTGCAGGATCGTAGGATTGTCGTTGATTTTAGCCATTACTATGCCTCCTTCAATAAGCGCATACATCATCTCGGCTTCGCGTTGGGGGTGTATCGAATCCTTCAGTTCCCCATGCTTTTTCCCCGATTGAAAGATCTGCACAAGCGAATTGAGCATCTCGTTTTGCGCCGCTCTCGCCCGTGTCTTCAGAAATGGAAAGGAGTCGTCTGCCTCTACACTCGTGTTCAGCAACGGACACCCACCGGGAATGGGCGGATTAGTGATATAGTTCCTATAGAAATCAAGAATGCCCACCAGTTTCTCAACGCTGGTAGTACAACCACTCAACTTGAATAGGATTGCTGTCTTGATCTTGCTGTATGCATATTCAAAGGTCAATGCCGCGATCTCATCCTTGTTTTTGAAATTGCCATATAGCCCACCTTTCGCCAGCCCAGTCGCCTTCATGATATCGGACAAGCTCGTGCCTGCATACCCCTTTTTGTTGAAAAGCGGTGCCGATTTTTCGATGATGAGTTGACGAGTCCTTTCTCCTTTAGTCATGCGCACGAAGGGTATTAAGTTCCAAAATTAGACCGTTCGGTTTTATTTTGCAAATTTTTTTTCACGCTCCAGTGGCTTAGAAGTTTAGAAGTTTAAAAGTTTAATGGTGTAAGAGTTCTGATTACCGGCTATTCCCTTTTTTTAAGGAGAGTACTGTTATCACAACCCTTAAACTCCTAAACTATTAAACTTTCAAACCCTTAATCATGCATTCCTTAGAAATAATTTCACGGAAAAAACGTTTTAGGGAAAGACATCCAAAACCATGAAACAACTAATTGCTATCCTGCTCTTTATCCCCATTATGGGGGGTGCCCAAAATCTCTATATTTCCGCCAGGTTCGGTGCAGCGAACTACCAGGGCGACCTGAAGGCGAAGTCGGTCTCAACAGTCCAGGCGAGATTGATGGGCTCCCTCGGAGCACGATATGATCTTACCGAGCACCTGACTGCACGAAGCTATTTTTCGCTCACCTCACTGGAGGCCGATGATAAGAATGGTAATGCGAAGATGCAGGCCCGAAACCTCAGTTTCAAGACGAAGATTCTAGAGTGGGAGCTCGGCGCACAGTACAGTCTTTTCAGCTTCAATGATAAATGGTGGACGCCGTATGTCTTCGCAGGCATTGGAGTCTTCCATTACAAACCTTTCACACTTGATCCTGCGGACACCAAAGTGTACCTGCAACAATTAAGCACCGAAGGCCAGGGATTTGTACCGGGTGTAAAGAATTATAAACTCACACAGCTCTTCATCCCCTTTGGTTTCGGTGGTGAATATTCTCTCAATGAGGACATGAGACTTGGCGTCGAATTTGGATTTCGTAAGACCTTCACCGACTACCTCGATGATGTGAGTGGAAACTATGTAGATGAAGCTGCCCTTTTCGCGGCACGTGGACAAACCGCAGTAGACCTGGCTTGGCGTGGTGACGAGAAGGGAGGGGCACCTTATCCAGCCGCAGGCACTCCGCGTGGTAATCCGAAATCGAATGATAGTTACTATTATGTTGCGGTCACCTATACGGTTCGCCTGGTATTAGATCAATACAAGGAGATCGCGGGTATTCCAGGTGGGGGTAAGAAAAAGAAATCAGGTTGCCCTGCGTCAAGATATTGATCGGAAACTACCCAGTCTTCTTCACTAGCCCGATGGAACTTCCCTTCCACTCAGGGAAAAGTTTACCGGAGTCTTTAATTTTCAAGTGAGCAGTCGCCACTTCATTAAACACCGCACGGAAGTCAGTGGTGACGGGCAGATCTCTTCGGTCCTCCAGGTTTTCAATGCTTAGTTCAGGCACTTTACCATGTACAATGCCTCCATTAATGTCATTTCCTACGATGAACATGCAGGAACCTCTTCCGTGATCAGTCCCGTTTGAACCGTTTTGATGAACTGTCCTTCCGAATTCAGTCATCGTCATTATTTCAACATCATCCTGGTATTGCGCCATATCGGTCCAGAAGGCTGCAATTGCATTACTAAGATCCGACACGTTGCGAGAGAAAGTTCCAATCTCTGTTCCCTGGTTATAATGCGTATCCCATCCACCGCATTCTGCGAATGCGATCTCAAGACCCACATCCATCTTAACGAGTTGCGCAATCTGTTTCAATGAATTTCCAAGAGGAGACATTGGGTAAACAGCTCCTGCCACAGGTTTATAATTCTTAACATCTGCAGTCTTTAATATTTTCATCGCTTCGAAACTTTCCTTACCCGTCTTGTTCAGTAAGTCGGACGATGTCTGATCGTACAACTCCTCAAAGCTCTTGGCCGCGGTGTTTGCACCCATAGGATTGCCTCGAAGTTGAACGGTGAAATCGGAGAGATTGCTGATGGCCAGCGCCGCATTGTCTCCATAGAATGAGCGAGGCAATGATGTTGTAAGACTAACCGCCTGGAAAGGTGTTGGTACCTCGTGACCGAGCAATCCAACTGCCCTGTTGAGCCAACCGCTTGGTGTTCCTTTGCTGAACGGCGTACCCGATTCCATATAATCCTGCGCGTCGAAATGCGATCTTGTAGTGTTGGGAGAACCGACACCGTGGACAATGGCGAGTCGTTTTTCTTTGAAGAGATTCTCAAATGCACTCATCGAGGGATGAAGCCCGAATCTACCATCCAGATCAATCAGCGGTTTATTAGCGCTCTTTGCCGCGGACATGAATAGTGTTGGCCTAGCTTTCCGGAGATACTGGTCCTCGAATGGAGTAACGGCCATGAGCCCGTCCATCGCGCCTCGTTGGAAAATGCATATAAGGATCTTGTTCTTTTTATAGAGCGAACGAAGCTTACGGCTATCCGCTGCGCGGGAAATAAATGTTGGCACACCACCAAGTCCCATAGCAAACAGCGCAAGCGCCCCATTCCTTAAAAACACTCTTCTTGAATTCATATCAATAGTTGTAGTTATTACCTGCGTTGAAATTCAGGAGACCCAATGATAATTCCTACTACCTGCGCCAACATCGTGTTGTTGCCCGCAAGCAGCCGTACATCCGCACCTCCCTTCTTAATGTTTATTTTTTGCGGTCCTTTGCCCCCTTTACCTTTTGGTTTCTCATCATCCATCATCATATCATCTTCATCATCCATTTTCGAAGAAGGAGTGGCAGTCTTACCCGCAGCCTGGTCGATCTTGTCCATCATCTCGGGATCATTCAGCATCGGCGTCAGACGCTTGATAGTTTCTTCCACATCGCGCTCGGGCAATAATATTCTCGAATATACTTTCAATGCGGCCGCAGCGCTTTCCGGCTCGTGATTGGCGTTTAGGGCAAGTAAGTCCATCTTTACGCCAGGAACCCTACCCGATGCGAGTGCGAGCCCGAAGTTCATCCTGTTGAGCAATGATCCGGAGTTGATCCAATACTGTCCCTTGTCCGGGAAACCGGTAGGAGCCTGGTAATTGTAAACCTTCTGCCCCATCTTATTGATCCATTGATATAGCTGGAACGGAGCCTGCACCTTAGCTCCTGTCGTCCTCACCGTACTGATCGCGAGTTCGAATGGAGATTTGGTTTTTTCACGCAATACTTTCTTTGACCAGAACTCTGCCGCAGACACCATGGTGATCAATACTTCTTTTATGTCTCCATCTTTCTCCAGGAAGGTCTTTGCCATTTTGTCTACCAAGGACTGGGAAGGATTGTCTGAAACAAAACGCACAGCCAGTTTCTTCGCAATGAACTTTGCCGTAGACGAATGCGTCGCCAGGAGATGAATTAATTTCACACCTTCTTCATAACCACCGCCAGCGGCGAATGACTGACCTAGAACTTTCTTTTCACCTTTATCGTGCTTGTTCGCCGCAAAAAGAAAGTTATCGTCGTATACGAATCCCAACCTGTTAAGTCGCTGCTCATTTACTTTGTTTCTTATCCTTAAGCTATATTCTATTTCCGGGTTCAGGCTCCAGCCCGTGAGTACGCGAGCCGCTTCAGTCACGTCTGCCTGCGTATAGCCCCCATCTACGCCAAGAGTGTGTAGTTCCATGATTTCGCGTGCGTAGTTCTCATTCAGACCCTGCATCTTCGGTTTCTTGATCTTTGCATTTCCGTTCATCATTGAGTCCGGCATGTCATTCTTCCTTCTCTTCATTGGCTTCTTTTGTCCCTGCATCATATTCTCTTCATTCACCGTGCTCTTGTTATTATCGAGATAAGTCAGCATGGCCGGAGATTTTGCGGTGGCCAGCAAGAGCGTCTCGAATTTGCCTAACGAGTTTGGACGGATCACATCGCGCTCATACGAGGTGACGAATTGTTGTACTCCGCCTTTACCAACCGCCACATTGAAGTGATTGAACCAGAAATCCGTCATCACTTCCTTAAGCTGGTTTTCTGAAAACGCGGCTCTCAGGATTTTCTGATTTACTAGTTGTCTAAGTAGTTCGGCTTGCGGCTTCATGCCTTTCTCCTGCATATAATTCCGGATGGCATCTTTAGAGTCTTTCTTATCGATCCTGGCCGAATCGCGATCAACAATGCCATCCTTGATTGCCATTCTCAATACTTGCCCCGCCTTCGGGTATGTCTGCACGATCTCCTCGTTTGTCATCTTCAGCGATTCGAAACTGGCGAGCATGGCCTCCACCTTATCGTCGGGCAATGAACCGGTCAGTTGATCCTGGAACCATTTCTCGGCACCTATTTTCACTACATCCTCCAGTTGTCCGGGGGTAGCACCAAAGCTGAACCGGCTAAGCAAATGAGAAGCTGCCTCGCGGTCAGTCAGACCCGCCTGTTGGTAGGGAAATCGAAATCCTGTACCATTATGAGCTTGAAATGAGGAGACCAGGACACCAGTGGTGCCGAGCAGGAATAGAAGGCTAAATGTTTGTACGATCTTTTTCATAGATGCAATTGAGGAATTCCTGTAAATGAGAGTATTATGGCAAAATACCTACTAACAGACTATTTGAAGCCGGGAACGTTTAAAAGCTTGTGGAAAAAGGGGCAAATATCTTACCGGTAATGGGAAATACCGACTTTACCTGGTCGATCCCCCCTGTTCAATCCAGCACCTGATCTTATCCCTCTCCTCGAGGGTCATATTCGTTTTGTTGTTTTGCGGCATCGTGCGGGTAACGACCACTCGTTGAAGAATGAGATCCATCTTCTTCACAATATCATTCGGAGTATCATAAACCACTCCATTTGGCGGCGCAGTGTAGATATCGTCTGTAGGTCTTGAGGAGTGGCAACTGATGCAGCGTTGCTGGATGATACTATTTACTTCCGCAAAGCTGACCTCTTCGCATTTAGTATTGGCGATCTGGGGACGAGTGACGTACGCAGTTGCGAGCAGCAACAACACGGAAACAGGCAGCACCCAAACACTCAATTGTCCACGTTCGCGTACGTTGAGCCAATGCTTTATACCTGCGCTGCCCAGCGTGATAGCAGCCAGGACGAGCCATTGATACTGGTTGCCGAAAGTGCTGGGAAAATGGTTGCTGACCATGACGAATAGCACCGGCAGAGTGAAATAGTTATTATGCATCGATCGAAACAAAGCGTTCTTCCCTTTCTGGGGATCCGGAAGTATGCCTTTCTTCGCCGCCGCTACCATTGCCTTCTGCGAAGGAATTATTACGAAGAAGACGTTAGCTACCATGATGCTTCCTATCATTGCCCCGAAGTGAATGAAGGCCGCACGTCCACTGAAGACCTGGCTATACATGTATGCGAATGCGAATAACAACGCTGTACCCACTGAAACAAACAGCCATGGCTTTTTCCGGATAGGTGACTTGCATAACAGGTCATACATTATCCATGCAACAATAAAGGAACCAATGCTGATCAGGATAGCCTGAGTGGGAGTGATCTTTGCGACCTCGACATCGATCAACATCGCCGATGCATTGAAATAATATAGGATAAATAGCAGGGCGAATCCTGAAACCCAGGTAAAGTATGCTTCATACTTGAACCAATGCAAGTGTTTCGGTATGGTCTTCGGTGCAACTTTATACTTCTCCAGGTAATAGAAGCCGCCGCCATGCACTGCCCAAAGATCACCCGCGAGTTCGTCTCTTACGTTCTCTGTACGGTTGAGCGCATTCTCTAAAAAGACAAAATAGAACGATGCGCCGATCCACGCAATGCCGAACGTGATGTGCATCACCCGCACCACAATATTGAGCCACTCCATCATGTGTCCTTCGTACGGGGTTCCGCGCAACATGAAGTATATGCTGGCAATAATGGCAACGATGGTAAAAATAATCGCCGCATAGATCCAACCTTGTATGAGAGTGGTCTTTTCGTGGCGCAAATCGATGTCTTTGTTCTGCTTGTTTATAGTATGAATGCGGTAGGTCATCATTACAAGCATGACCAGGATTGAACTAAATAATATAAGCAGTATGAGCGCCATTGGAAGCTGCCAAAATAATCTATTATTAGATAGGATTTTAATGCTGCGTCGCCGATCGCAGCATCATTAAATGATTTGTTTACTTTTAATCATGTTTGACTTTGCCATCAAGAGCGACAGAACTATTATGCCTGACGGCACCGACAAGGCGATCGTACTGATTCTGGATGGTAAAATCGCCGATGTAGTATCAACTCTACCTGGGGGAGATATTCCGGTCATCGATGTTGGTAACGACGTGCTGATGGCGGGAGTGGTGGATCCTCATGTCCACATCAATGAACCCGGGCGAACTGAATGGGAAGGTTTCGAAACGGCAACCAAGTCTGCCATTGCGGGTGGTATTACCACACTCATCGAGATGCCACTGAATGCATCTCCCGTTACAACTACAGTAGCGGCTTTCACTAAGAAGCTCGAGGTCGCTAATGGAAAAGCGCATTGCAACCTTGGTTTCTGGGGCGGCATCATTCCTGGTAATGAAAAAGAGATTGATCCATTAATCGGAAAAGGCGTTCTTGGATTCAAGGCGTTTCTCACCCATTCCGGTATTGACGAATTTCCAAACGTGTCGGAAGATGATCTTCGAAAAGCCATGCCCATCATTGCCGGGAACCAATTGCCTCTACTTGTGCATTGTGAGTTAACAAACCAAAATGCGGGTCCTTCGCGCGACCGAAGGTCTTACCAGGAGTATCTCGCATCGCGCCCTAAGAAATGGGAGAATGACGCGATCGAACTAATGATACGGCTGTGTGCGGAATTTAATTGTCGAGTGCACATTGTCCATCTCTCATCGGCAGAAGCGATCGGCATGGTGAACAAGGCTAAGAACGGGGGCCTTCCAATCACTGTCGAAACGGGCCAGCATTATTTATATTTCAATGCAGAGGAAATTCAAGACGGGCAAACGCAATTCAAATGCGCGCCACCCATACGTGAGAAGGCAAACAATGAATTGCTGTGGGAGGGACTGAAAGAAAGAGTTATAGATTTTGTAGCTACCGACCATTCTCCGGCACCGCCGGAAATGAAGGCCCTGGAGAGCGGCGACTTCGTCAAGGCCTGGGGTGGCATCGCCTCCTTGCAGCTTGCCTTGCCCGTACTTTGGACGGCAGCGCAACGACATGGATGCGGAATCGGAGATGTGGCGCGTTGGTTGTGCGAGCATCCTGCCAGGCTGCCCGGGTTGGAATCGACAAAAGGCAAAATTGCAAAAGGATACGATGCTGATCTCGTGGTATGGAGCCCAGAGAACTCATTTGTAGTAACGAAGTACATGATTCATCATCGTCACAAGACGACGCCTTACCTTGGAGAACGGTTATTTGGTGTGGTGAAACAAACATGGCTTGCAGGGAAGAAAGTTTTCGAGAACGGAACTTTCCTTCATTTTAATAAAGGGAAAATTATCAGAAATGGGTGATCATTCAAAACGTGCAGAGAGGATCATGCAAAGGATCGATGAGCTCGCTTCTATCAGTGAAGACGAAGGTCGCATAACCAGAACCTATGGAACCAGACCCTTTATCCAAGGGCGGAATAAGGTAGAGCAGTGGATGAAAGAGGCAGGACTTGATACCCGAATCGACAATATTGGCAATGTCCGCGGAAGGTTGGATTCGAATAATGCAAAAGCGCAAACATTTGTCATCGCTTCTCATATCGATACGGTAGTTAATGCAGGCAGGTTCGATGGTCCGATGGGCGTTTTGATTGGATTGGATCTGGCAGCACAACTTGGCATGTCCGGTGCTACACTACCATACAATATCGAAGTAATCGGCTTTTGCGACGAGGAGGGGTGCCGCTTCCATACTACTTACCTTGGAAGCAAGGCCTTGATCGGCAAACTTGAATCTTCACTGCTTGATGCAAAAGATGCTACAGGTATGGAGCTCAGCCATGTAATTACACAAATGGGAGGCGATATTAATAAGCTCAACGAAGATCTCATCGAAGCTGCAGATTGGGAAGGATATTTCGAAATTCATATTGAACAGGGACCCGTGCTTTTTGAGCGGGATATTCCTGTCGGGGTTGTGTCTGCTATCGCTGGTCAATACAGGGCAGGACTTATTTTCAACGGAGAGGCGGGACATGCTGGAACCGTACCAATGGACATGCGTAAAGACGCCTTGGCCGGGGCCGCAGAATTTGTAATGGCCGTCGAGAATTTCGCCAGTAAGAATGGGAACGGGCTCGTGGCTACAGTTGGCAAATTGCATATCATCAATTCAGCAAGCAATGTCATTCCCGGTGAAGTAATCTGTTCCCTGGATGTGCGTCATGCCAATGAGATGATTCTCTCGCAGTGTTACGATTCCTTACAAAAACTTGCAAAAGATATTTGTGAGAAGCGTGGATTGACTCTCGACTGGAATTTGGTCCAGCATACGAAGCCCGTAACCTGTGACGAGAAGTTGACAAGAAATTTGAAGAATGCGATCTCCGACTCCGGGTACGAAGTCGTTGAGCTGGTTAGTGGCGCGGGACACGACGCTGTACCGATATCATCCGTCTCGCCGGTTGTCATGCTTTTCGTAAGGTGTTACAAGGGAATCAGCCATAACCCGCTGGAGAATGTAGAAATGAAAGATTTGATTGCGACATTGAAAGTTTCAGATAACTTTATTAAGACATTAATAGCAAAATAGTTGTGCCATTCACAACTCACTACCACTTATTTATGGAAATATCTGCTTTAACCAGGACTGTTGTAAAAAGAAATCACGCGATCATCGCACCCGATGGTTATATAAATAGCCATGTTCCCGGCTGGACAAATTGCACTGTCAACGTCATCATTAATGAGGCGATGGGCGCCCAGCTTTGCCAGACGCTCATCACGGCTAATAAGGATTGCAAGCTTGTAGGAGCCACCATCGATTCTCAGTTATTTTTCTATATAATAAAAGGAAAAGCAAAGGCCATTGTGAGCGGCGAAATCAAGGTCCTCCAAACTGGTCATTTTGTTTATGTGCCAGTTGGTAAGGCGTATCGATTGGAGAATATTAAAGAAGGAACTCAGATCCTGAGTTTTCACAAAGTATATGAGAAATTAGAGGGGCACGATATACCTGAGATCTTGTTTGGCGACGCAGCCAATGTTCCCGCACCTTCTTACCTGGATGACAAAGCGCTTCGGTTACAGGTGTTGTTGCCCGACGATGAGGCATTCGACATGGCTGTAAATATTTTTACCTATGACCCCGGTGGACATTTGCCAATGGTAGAAACGCATATCATGGAGCACGGGTTGATCTATTTGCAGGGACAGGGAGTCTACATGCTCGACCAACACTGGTATCCTGTTAAGAAAGGGGACAGTATCTGGATGGCGCCATATTGTCCACAATGGTTCACAGCGATGGGCAAAGAGCCAGCCGTCTATATTTATTATAAGAATGTCAATCGCTTTCCCACAGTGAAATAAAGCGAATACTCATGAATCTGCATGAATTAAATACTCTCCCCAAGCTCAAGCTTCGAGAAGAACTCCTACGTTGTTGCGGATCGGATGCATGGGTGGAAAAGGTGCTTCCCTTCTTCCCTGTGGAAGATTTGGTTGAGTTGCTGGAGGACGCGGAAGAGCAATGGTTCAAATGCACGCAAGCAGAGTGGAAGGAGGCATTCAGTCATCACCCACGCATTGGTGATACTGATTCGCTGGCGAAGAAATTCGCCGCAACTTCGGAGTGGGCGGCGGGTGAACAAAAGGCCGTGAGCAATGCACCGCGGAAAATTATTGAAGCCCTTGCGAAGGGGAATCAGGAATACGAGAAAAAATTCGGGTATACCTTCATCGTCTGTGCGACGGGTCTTTCAGCGGAGGAAATGCTGTCGATGCTGGAGGTGCGCATGCAAAATAGCCCGGAAGTGGAAATTGAAGTCGCGGCCGATGAGCAGAGTAAGATCACCAAACTTCGCATCGAGAAACTCCTCGACACACTGTAGAAGGGATTTTCCTTTATATTTAATAAGAAAAACAATTTAGACGCGCTATCACGCTAAGCTAATATGATCGAAACAAGATGAGCCAACTCACCACTCACATACTGGATACATCAAAAGGTAAACCGGCCGCAGGCGTTCACGTAATCTTGTGTCAGCATCATCGCTCAAAGTGGACAGAGGTTGCCAGCGGGATTACCAATGAGGACGGGCGCATTACCAACCTGCTTCGTAAGAATGCAAAGATGGAGCTCGGAAAGTATAAACTTAAGTTTGAGACGCAGGAGTATTTCGCACATCAATCGATAGAAACACTCTACCCATTCATTGAGATTGTATTCCTGGTCACTACAGAGAATCATTACCATATTCCATTGTTATTAAATCCATTTGGGTATTCTACTTACCGTGGCTCCTAAGAGAAACCTTCATTAGCTGCTGTCGTCATACTACTAGTCCCGGACTTTTTAAATTTCCTTATTATGAATTTCTCAATTCCAGAAAATGAAAGAGAGACGTTACTCAGTTCATTAAAACTTGCAAACCTTAAATTCCAACAGACTTATCCCGGGGATAAACCGGATCGCCAGCCCGTGCACACTGTATATGGCGGCGCCAACCTGTTCAAGTCGGACACTTGTCAGAAAATGGGGGATGTCGCGCTCCGTAGTCTCGAGACTTATGCTCCTAACTTTGTGGCACTTGCTGACGTATTGCAATTGCCCGGCTTTGTAGAACTTCCATCGAGTGAGAAAAAGATCGAAAAGCTGGTGAAGAAGCTAGATGGCATGAGCGCGAAAAAGAGAAAGGCGGTACCCGAATGGTTGGCCTATTCGATATATAGTAAGATCAAAAAGAAATTACAGGCAGAGGCGGTCGAGGATTTCCGGATTGACTTCGAAGATGGATTCGGCAATCGACCAGATGAGGAGGAGGATGCAACTGCAATAACAGCTGCCACAGAATTGGCAAAGGGGATGAAGAACAAGACGATTTCTCCCTTTATAGGTATAAGAATAAAACCATTCACGGAAGACCTTAAATATCGCGGAGTAAGGACGCTGGACATCTTTCTCACTACACTACTCGAAAAGACAAAAGGAAAACTTCCTGCTAACTTTATTGTGATGTTGCCAAAGGTGACAATACCGGAGCAGGTGATCACCCTGGTGCGGCTGTTCGAGATCATCGAGAAGAAGAATGAACTGGCACCGGGTACATTGAAGATGGAGACAATGGTGGAAGCCACCCAGATCATCATGGATGAGGACGGAAGAAACCCGCTCATGCGTATCATTCGCGCGAGTGAAGGCCGCTGCATTGCTGCACATTTTGGAACGTACGACTATACAGCTTCATGCGGCATCACCGCGAGGTATCAAACTATGTCACATCCCGTCTGTGATTTCGCTCATCACATGACGAAGGTGGCGTTAGGAGGTACAGGTATTTTCTTATCGGACGGGGCCACTAACGTAATGCCAGTTCCACCGAATAGGGGTGAGAAGTTATCCCGGGAAAAATTAAAAGAGAATATGGACTCAGTCCACCATGCCTGGAGAGTCGGGTATAGTCACACGATGCATTCACTGGTAAATGGTTTCTACCAGGGATGGGATTTACATCCTGCCCAGTTGCCGATGAGGTATGCAGCCACGTACAGTTTCTTCCTTAGTAGTTATGAAGATGCTGTTCATCGTCTCAAGACATTCGTCGACAGAGCTGCAATCTCCACACTCACTGGAGATATATTCGATGATGCGGCTACGGGGCAGGGGTTATTGAACTTTTTCCTGAAGGCATTGAACTGTGGTGCCATTACCGAGCAGGAGGCGCTGGCTACGGGGCTAACGGTTGACGAAATACGGAGTCGATCTTTTTACAAAATATTGCAGGGGCGAAGAGGAATGAGGAAATAGTGCGAGAGATTAGACCGCGGATTTTCATGATGATTATGATTTAGGAATGATATCTGTGTTAATCATAAAAAATCATGACCATCTGCGGCCAATCCTAAACCTGCAATCCAATTCATATTTCGTACGTGTAAATATTCCATGATGATTATGATTTAGGAATGATATCTGCGTTAATCATAAAAGATCACGACCATCTGCGGTCAATCCTAAACCTGCCTCCAGTTCACATTCCGCGCGCGTAGATATTCCAGTACAAAATCAAAACAGCGTTTATGTTTTCCCACTAACTCAGGAGGAAATACACCCTTTTCCCTGAATAGACCTTTACCTACCAGGTTCACAGCTGCAGTGCAGGTGTACCCCGTAGTCCTCGCCATTGAGGAGGTGCGTGATACGCGATCGTAACGATCGAAGAGGCGGTATTCAACTCTTTCCGGCCTACCATCTTTTTCTCCTGTAATGATTACTTTCATGATCGTAAACTCTTCCTCATCCGGCAAAAGTTTCCATTGGTTTACGAGAAGCTTAGAAGTGAATGACAATGGAACCACATCGGTCTCGTCAACATGAATGGGAGTCGACTCAAAGAACCCGGCCTGTTTCAATGCGCAAATCAGTTCTATATGTCCTG
Organism: Chitinophagaceae bacterium; assembly: GCA_014379965.1. Taxonomy (GTDB): domain Bacteria; phylum Bacteroidota; class Bacteroidia; order Chitinophagales; family Chitinophagaceae; genus VBAT01. The sequence goes on along the minus strand of JACMKU010000020.1, from coordinate 7,276 downwards.
GGTACCTCAACGTTTTTTCCAACATGTCTGGAATATGGTTCATTGTATACACCAATGATCGCAGGCCGTCTGTATTGAACGCTTCAAGCTCGCCTACCTCATCGAAATGGATGATCTCCCTTTCACTCAAGGCGGGTTTGGTGACCACTGCACCAGCTTCGACCATTCTTGCCGGCCGAATATATTCCTGGATCACATCGACGGGTGAAAACGGGGCCTTATACTGAAAAGGGGGCGTGCGTTCTGTCGGGAGTCCACCAACATAACAAGCGAACGATTTTACTTTCATTTCTTCATTGATACGGCCGAGTATCAGGTTGCTCATTCCCGGTGCCACTCCGCAATCGGTAATGGCGGTCACATCCTTTGTCTTCGCGAGAGCATCTAATTGCAATGCGTCTTCGGGGAAGAAAGAAATATCGACTACGTCTTTACCTGCCTGTATCACTGCCTGAAGTGTCTTGAATCCCATGAAGCCCGGTACGGCGCTCACCACCAGGTCGAAAGGTTTCAATACATCGCCATGCCAACGATAATCCGCCAGGTCGGCGGCTGCGGTCTTGATTGTGGAACTCCGGTTGTGTAGTTCTTCGAGGTTCGCCTTACTTAGGTCGAAGGCCGTTACATCGTAATCTGAGGAAAGGTCAAGTGCGATAGTGCGCCCTACCATTCCCGCACCTAATATAGCAATCGTCATGTGAAATAGATTGAGGAGCAAAATTACTGATTCGGGGTTGACCGCAGATTGTCATGATTTTTTATGATTCACGCAGATATCATTCCTAAATCATGATCATCATGAAAATCTGCGGTCTATCTCCACTACGCAATTCATGATGCCGTTCAAAGAAAAGCAGCCATCGTGGACTGCGTTTGTAGGAGTTCTTAAATTTCTGTTGACCGCAGATCGTCATGATTTTTTATGATTCACGCAGATATCATTCCTAAATCATGATCATCATGAAAATCTGCGGTCTATCTGCGCTACCCAATTCAGGAGGCCATTCAAAGAAAAAGCAGCCATCCTAGGCTGCTTTTTATGAGTTTTTAAATATCTAATGTTTATCGCTTATTCTGCTTCGGCAACTACTTCTTTTACCTCGGGAATCATTCGTTTCATCATGCCCTCTATGCCTGCTTTTAGGGTAATCATCGATGATGGACATCCGCTACAGCTTCCTTGCATCATCAGGTTCACCACTCCATCATCATAACTCTTGAATTGGATCGCGCCTCCATCCATCTCAACCGCGGGACGGACATAATTATCAAGCAATTCCTTTATTCTCTTTACCACGTCATCATCATCTGCGTGAATGATGTTGCCATCAGCCTTGCTCACCTGGATATCCTCTTCGTTAATCACGGCCTTGCCCTCTTCGAGGTATTCTTTCAGGAACTGGCGAACAGAAGGAATTACGTCGTTCCAGTCGGTATCCGGAGTCTTAGTAAGGGTGACAAAATTGCTAGCGATAAAGATGGCCTTTATGAAAGGGAATCCAAATAATTCTGTAGCTAATGGTGAGGGTTTCGCACTCTCCGCATCCGGGAAATCAATGCTCTTTCCTGGGTATAAGAGCTTGTTTGCCACAAACTTCATGGTCTCCGGGTTTGGAGTCATTTCGGTATAAATGCTGATAACGGGATTACCTGTCTTGATCATGGTGCAAAAATAACGATAATTCAAGTCCGAAAGTTCAGAATGTGAGGCGGGAGGCGGGAGGCGAGAGGTGGGAGCGCCTATCGCCTCCCGCCTATCGCCTATCGCCTCATTCAACGAATCGTCCAGTCTTCTTCAAAAATCGTATCAGTATGTAAATCAACAATAACGCTCCCAGGATCACTCCCAATAAAATGTTGCGCAGCCAATCATCGTACCCAGTGAGTTCGGGGTAATTGAAAAGGAGGATAAGGGTGATCCCAATAAGCCAGATGAACTGGGTAGTATGTTCTTTAAGTATCCACCTCTTCCAGTTAAAATGCATGCTTGCGAGGGTCGTTCCGAGCCCTTTCATTCGCGGAAACCACCGATTCACTTTCTTGCAATATTGATCGAAGCCAGGACCGAATTTTCCGCGCAGGAAGTTCTCCTCCGCAAGTACGATTGCCTGGTATATGAAAAGAAAGATCGGGATCACGATAGCGACATAGACTAGCGAGTTGGCCAATATGCCCACTCCTAAGAGCATTAGAATATTCCCCACATAAAGTGGGTTCCGGCAGTGATTGAAGACCCCTTCCGTCACTAACCCTTCCGCATATGGTTTGCCCTCTTTGCCTCCCCGGACGATGTATGCAAGCCCGATCGTCAGCCCACGGATCAATTGACCGGTAATGGTGGTTATGAGTCCGATAGTGATTGGCCAGATATAATAGTTGGGACCAAAATCCCCTGGTGAGAAAATAGGCCAGGACGGAATGAACAGCGCCGCATAAAAAAGTATGAATATCCAGTTACGATACTTGAAAAAAAAATTACCGATGGCTACCATGAAATTTGTTTTGCTGGCTAAATGGGCGACGCTTTGTAATTACTCTTTATTTTTTTACCGCCACCAGGCCAGCGAAATTATACCATTTGAAAAAAACCTCGCAATGCACAAACCCGCGATCCCTTAGCATTGTGATATTCTCGCTGAGTTTATAGGGAACAAGCACATTTTCGAGAGCCTCGCGTTTTTGCGAAATTTCCATCTCGCTATATTGGTTGCGTCTCTTGTAGTCATAATAGTACTCTATGAAATCGCGGTTGAAAAGACTATCCTCGGCAAGAATCTTTTCGACAAGGATCAGCACTCCACCGCTATTGAGACCGTCAAAGATGTTTTTCAACAATTGTTCGCGGTAAATAGGCCTCACAAACTGCAGTGTCAGGCAAAGCACCACTACGGAAGCATTCGTGATCTCTACGCTCTGGTTCAGGTCGGCACACCTAAGTTCATAGTCACGCGAAAATCCCAACTCCATCAGCTTTGACTTGCATTTGTCCAACATCTCCTGGGAATCATCCACTCCTACAAACCGGATATCCTGGTTCACCATCGTGTCCATCCCGATCATCGTTGTACCGGTGGAGCAGCCAAGATCGTACACATCACTGCCTTCTATAGCATGATCTGCGGCCAGTTCGGCCATCATCCGTTGTATCTCGCCATAAAACGGAACGGAACGGTTAACCATATCATCGAAGACTTTGGCTACATTTTCTCCGAATTTAAAGTCACTGGCTTTCTCGATTTCGCCCTTAAAAACTTCATCTTTGCCCATATCTTTTATATAAGTGGCACAAAGTAAAGCATTTTAACAGATTTGCTCATTTGGCCGGATTACACAGACAGTTATGAAGAAAATATACCACCTCGGCAACTGTACAACATGCCAGGCAATTATTTCAGACACGAAGATTGATAAGAAGGGATATTCTTTCCAGGATATAAAATTTGAGAAGATAACCCCTGCACAGCTCGACGAAATGAAGAAGATGGCAGGGAGCTACGAAGCGCTGTTTAGCAGGAGAGCGATAAAGTACAGGGAACTAGGATTGAAGGACAAGAAACTTCAGGAGCATGACTACAGGCAACTTATTCTTGATGAATACACGTTCCTAAAGAGGCCGGTGGTGATCATGAATAAAAATATATTCATCGGTAGTGAGAAGAAGAACCTGGAAGAATTGAAGAAGGCGTTGAAGTAGACCCGGGTCACTTACTTACAGGTACTCTAACTTTCCAATTAATCAATGTATGCTTTCAGCATCGACGATCAAATTATTGCGGATACCGTTCTCGTTTTTCCTATCTCCCATTTATTTTTTTGCGCTAGCACAGGTGCCCGAAATCGATGTTGGCCGCGCGATTATCATTTTCATTATCCTTCATTTTCTCATCTATCCTGCGAGTAATGGATATAATAGTTTCATGGATCGTGACACAAAGAGCATCGGCGGACTGGAACACCCCCCTCCGCCTTCGAGACAATTGTATTTCACCACAATATTCTTAGACATTGCCGGGATTCTACTGAGCTTTATAGTTGATCCGCTATTTGCTGCCGTGATGCTGCTCTACATAGGTGCATCGAAAGCCTATAGCTATAGAGGAATCCGTCTTAAGAAGCTCCCGGTTATCGGCTACCTCGTAGTTATCATCTTCCAGGGCGCGCTTACTTTTTGGTTAGTCTATTATGGCAGTCATACAGTTAAGGAAGTAGTCGTCCCCTGGCAGGGGATGGTCATCTGTGCCCTGCTTGTGGGAGGGTTTTACCCTTTAACGCAGATATACCAACATCAACAGGACTTGGATGATGGTGTTGAGACGATCAGTTACCGGCTTGGATACATTGGGACTTTCATTTTCTGCGCTGTTGTGTATGCGGTCGCATGGGTATTCATGGCACAATTTTTTATCTCTGGTAATGAGGAAGATAAATTATTGGCGGTAAGCATCTTTTTTATTCCCATCCTCGTATTTTTTATCAGGTGGTTCATTTTGGTCATCAAGGATCGTAGACAGGCGAATTTTAAAAACGCAATGAGGATGAACTGGCTGGCGGCGACCTGTACAAATTTGTGCTTCATTCTCTTATTAATCTGGAGGTGGCTTGAGTAATATCTTATCGATCGGAACCGCTGTACCTGCATTTAAACACCAGCAGGATGAGATCCTCGATTTCATGCAAAGCGTTTATGCTCTTGGTGAAGGGGAGAAGCGCAAATTGAGATTCCTATATAGGCAATGCGGTATCGAAACCCGTTATTCAGTGATCCCGGATTATAGCCTTCCTGCGGCTCAATGGCGGTTTTTTACTCCGTCCGAAAGCCTGGAGCCTTTTGCCAAACTCGAGAAGAGAATGAAATGGTACCGGGAATTTGCGGCGCCACTTTCCTTGGAAGCCATCGGCAATTGCATGGAGAAATTTCCATCACAAAAAATCACCCATCTTATCACTGTGAGCTGCACTGGAATGAGCGCACCGGGTCTCGACCTGGAACTTCTTGAATTGCTCGGGTTGCCCGCTACGACTTTCCGTACCTCCGTTAACTTCATGGGGTGCTACGCGGCGATTCATGCCTTGAAGATGGCTGATGCTTTCTGCAGGTCGGACCCGAGAGCCAATGTGTTGATCGTATGCACGGAACTGTGCACATTACATTTTCAAAAAGAATATACCACGGACAATATTACGAGTAGCCTCCTCTTTTCGGATGGAGCCGCCGCTATTCTTATAACGGGTGACAGGGAAGTAGATGGATTGAAGATTGATCATTTCTATTCTACTGTTCTGCCTAAAGGCAAAAAAGACATGACCTGGGAACTTTCTTCGCGTGGATTTCAAATGACGCTTAGCGGATATGTATCCGATCTTATCGAAGCAGACTTTGAACAACTCGTCAGCAAAGCCCTTGCATCGGGAGATATTGCTAAGGAAGAAATTACCGATTGGTGTATCCATCCCGGTGGAAAAAAAATACTTGAAGCGGTCCAGAAAAGTCTCCAGTTGCCTGAAGGAAGTCTTCGACAGAGCTATAGTGTGCTGAAAGACTTCGGGAACATGTCTTCCGCAACCGTCTTATTTGTCCTGGCCGAAATGATGGCCTCGCCAGCGAGTGATAAATCGCGGAAAATTTTCGGCGCCGCCTTCGGACCAGGCCTCACAATGGAAACGTTTATCTTGTCTTCATGATCGACCTTAGCCACCGCAGCTATCAGAAGGAATTGATGGATGGCGATGACATCCCCTTCGATGCAATGGCGCGTACACTTAGGGAATTAAATATCATTAACACTCGTCTGGGTGGACATAAGATTACGTTACGGGGTGTGCATGAAATTGGCGGCAAGAATTTAAAGTCTTCGTTGGCGATTTGCGAGATCGGCTGTGGCGGCGGAGATAATCTGAATGCAATCAATCGTCATCTCTCGAGGAGAGGGATCCAGGCTAATTTTATCGGCATCGATATGAATTCTGAATGCATCGCATATGCACGTAAACAATATCCTCAATTGCCCTGTCAATGGATATGCAGTGATTATACACTTGTAAAATTCAGTCACAAACCAGACATCATCTTCTCATCGCTATTCTGCCATCATTTTACCGACGTGCAATTAGTTGATATGATGAAATGGCTCAGACAGAACACCAACACCGGCTTTTTCATCAATGATCTCCATAGACATTGGCTCGCATACTATCTCATCAAGTATATCACAAGAATATTCAGCCGTTCATACCTGGTGAGGAACGATGCCAGTTTATCGGTGGCCAGGAGCTTTCGTAAGGGGGACTGGCAACGGTATTTACAGGAGGCTGGAATTGACGAGTATGATATTCGATGGAAATGGGCGTTTCGTTTTCTAGTAACTGTAAGAAATACGCGCGTTGGATGATTCAACTACCATAGGCGAAAATTCGAGGTCGTTAATACCGGAAGAACCAAAACGATTCGATGTCGCTATCGCTGGTGGTGGGTTGGCGGGACTTTCCCTATCCATTCAATTAGCGCAGCAAGGGTATAGTATAATTTTATTTGAAAAGGAAGCATTTCCTTTTCATAGAGTATGCGGCGAATATTTAAGCATGGAATCGTGGAATTTTCTTGAGAAACTCGGTGTTGATCTCAAAGGTCTTCGAGTGTCGGAAATAACGCGGCTACAGATTTCATCTCCGAATGGAAAGCTGCTCGACCATTCGCTGGCGCCTGGAGGGTTTGGTCTGAGCCGATATGTACTCGACAGTGAGCTGGCGTCTATAGCTCGTAATTCAGGCGTGGTTATTCGGGAGAATGTGAAGGTGATGAACATCGAATTCAATGATAATGAGATTCGGGTAGATGCCGGTGAAGAAAGCTGCAGGGCAAAGGTAGCCTGCGGATGTTTTGGGAAGAGGAGCAACATAGACATCAAGTGGAAGCGTCCATTTGCGACTGCAACGAAGAACAGGCTTAACAATTACATTGGCGTGAAGTATCATATTGAGACGTCCTTCCCTGCTGACACGATCGCCTTGCATAATTTTCATAAAGGATATTGTGGCCTAGTGAAGATTGAAGCCGATAAGTATAATCTCTGTTACCTGACCACCGCCGAAAATCTGAGGAAAGCAGGTGGTTCGGTGAAACGCATGGAGGAGGAAATCTTGTGCGGGAATCCCTTTCTTAAGAAAATATTTAGTGAAAGCGAAAAGCAATTCGAAGCTCCGGTAATCATATCACAGATCAGTTTCGATCGGAAGACACAGACTGAACGTCACGTGCTCATGATTGGTGATGCTGCTG
>JACMKU010000019.1 GCA_014379965.1 Chitinophagaceae bacterium | reverse complement strand
GATTCCGGGCTCATAACGGAATCGGGCTTCATCAGCCTTTCGGCAGGCCCAATGATCAGTGCCAATGGTGTCCTGAGTTCATGACTGACGTTGGCGAAGAACTGTGTCTTAATCTCATCCAGTTCCCTTATGCGTTCGAGCAGGCCCTGCAGCTCTATATTCTTTTGTGCGATCTCCCATTCCTGCGCCTTCTTCTCGGTAATATCGCGCCCTTCGGCGCAAATGAATACAACATTTCCCAGCTCATCTGTTACAGGCGACAGTGAGGCATCAATGATAATCGTCTCCTTACCGCCGGCACGTCCGTAGATGGGTGTATCCCAGCGAACGAATTCACCCCGCGCCGCGGTTGCGATCGATTCTCTCAAGGTCGCATTGATCTCTTGCGAGACTTGCCACCAAAAGGTTGTCCAGAATGGCTTCCCCTCCACATCAGAAAGCGTAGTACCTACAGCATCCAGTGCGACGCTGTTGATTTCAAGCACCGTGCCCTTTGAATCGAGGAGCCCGACGAACTGTACCATAGCATCCAGCGTGATCCGCGCAATCTTCTCACGGTATTGCTGGCGGGTGTCTGTTGGGAGAATTTGCGTGTCGCGAACTTTTATTGGGGGCATGTATTCGAATTGGCTACTGTCATAGTGTTCAGTAGTGTCTTAGATTGAAGAATATTTTTCAAATGTCTTCTAAGGTAACAAAGATTTTGCAGAGCTGGGCGGCTCTTACCTTTTTTTTAAATGAGTCTCACCGGAGCGATTGTATGCATAGCGGACTTGTTATTGAATGATATGATATTTCTTTCGTGAGTACTTTTATATTTAATAACACCGGTATACTCCATACTAAAGTTAACTTCGGGCCACTATTTTCAGAGTAACCTGATATAAAATAAACTATGGTTGCAAGTAATAGCACTCTATTAGGTTAAGTGTCTTTATATCATTAGCAAATAGGTCTGGGTTTTTGGTTGTTATCAAGGTTACTATTAGTGTAATCTGTTCCTTAGCTCCGCTCCGTTTTATTAACTGCATAGCTCAGCAATACCACACCTGATTTGGATGATTTTACATCGATTAATTTCAGTTGAACCCGTTCCTGAATGTCTTTGAAAAGCGGTTTACCCGATCCTAAAATGACAGGATGCACTGCGAGCCTGTAAACATTTATAAGGCTAAGGTTCATGAAAGTGGTGATGAGTTTAGCTCCGCCATACAGCCAGATATCCTTGCCGGGCTGTTGCCTGATCTCCATAACTCTTTCTTTAATGTTTGCATTAATAAAAATGGCGTTGCTGGTATCAGTTGTCTTTGTTGTGGAGAAAACATATTTCGTTTTACCGGGGATAGATTTGTAAACTTCTTTAACTACCGGGCTTGCATTTTCACCAGGTTGGAAATTTCCCCATAGTTCATAGCTTACTCTTCCGTAAAAAATGGTGTCAATACTGGCTACAAAATCAACAAAATCGGAACCATCACCATCATCCATAATGCACCAGTCAATTTCTCCATTCGGACCTTCAATGAAGCCATCCAGTGTGACGGCCAGGTCTAAGATAATTTTTCTCATTTTATTTTGTCCGGGGT
>JACMKU010000018.1 GCA_014379965.1 Chitinophagaceae bacterium | reverse complement strand
TGTTTGATTTGATTGAGTTCTTCGTCATCTTATTACAGTTCAAATACGTGATCCCCCTAAAACAACTCAAACAACCTAATCAACTCAATCAACCAAATCTACGGACTGACCACAACAATCTTATCATCACTCCCATTACTGGTACACAAGTACACCTTCCCACCCGGAGAAATACACACATCCCTCAACCTTCCATATTTATTATTGAAGTATTCTTTGGTCTGGTCGATGGCCGTGAAGGAACTGTTTAGCTTCATCTGGTAGAGCCTGGCATTTTTCAATGCGACCATTAGAAGTGAATTTTTCCATTGAGGAATGAGAGAATGATTGTAATAATCCATTCCGCAGACAGCTGCTGTCGGTGTCCAGGCCTTGATGGGTTCTTTCACATCATGCGCTCCGCAGAAATTTTGTTCCGATGGACTATTACAGAATCCCTGCACCGTTGGCCATCCATAGTTCTTTCCCTTTTCAACAATGTTTATCTCATCATCACTACCCGGTCCATGCTCAGATATGTATAACCTGTTGTTGGCCTCGACCATTCCCTGCGCATTGCGATGCCCGAGTGACCAGTATGGATTGCCCGCTACGGGATTGTCAGAAGGCACGCTTCCATCGAGATTAAGTCGTAACATTTTTCCATTGACCGAGGAAGGGTCCTGCGGACTTGACTGATCGGCCGCATCACCCGTAGTGATAAAAAGTTTCAGATCGCTGCTGATGAGCAGTCTGCTTCCATTATGAATAGATGAGGCATCTATATTGTCGATAATGATCTTTGGACTCACCAGTGTGCCGCCGCTGTAAGTGTAACGAACAACTTTTTCCCTGTAATCGCCACCCGCCAAATAATCGTAGACGACAAAGACATGTGGAGTAGTATTAAAAGAAGGATGTAGGACCATCCCAAGCAACCCTCCCTCACCCTGCGACACTACCTCATTGATGGTGTACACCGGCGTCACAGTGCCAGTGTTTGGATTGACCCTGCTGATCTTTCCATCGCGTTCCGTCATCCAGATATGATTGTCGGGACCCCACAGTATTTCCCAGGGATAGCTCAGTTGTGAAACAAGCACGCTGTCTTTGAGCGCAACCGCACCGGGTTCCGAAACCGAGGGATCGCTATTTCCTGATTTCTTGCAATGTAACGCGACAACGAGAAAAAAGGCCACTACCCAACCTGCTTTTCTGAGATAACTCATGAAGATAGTTTGTAATTGAAGCGAGTCTAAAACCATGCCGCAGAGTTACGGATAAAACCGGCAAGCTTGTTGTATTCTTGACGAAACGAAAAATTAGCTTGAGGAACTACGAAATAGGCTAATTTCGATGTCACAAAAATAACCGTTATGAAAGGAACTAAAAATCTTACGCTATTTATCGTTATTGGTATCGTGCTGGTACTCGTTCTATGGGGATGTGGTGGATACAATGGGCTAGTAAAGCAAGATGAGAATGTTAAGAATGCATGGAATAATGTGGAAGCAGAATACCAGAAACGTGCGGACCTGGTAGACAACCTGGTTGCCACTGTAAAAGGTGCTGCGGATTTTGAGCAAAAGACGTTGACAGACGTGGTCGAAGCGAGAGCCAAGGCAACTGGTGTCAATATCAATGCAGATAACCTTACACCCGAGAAAATTGCGGAGTTCCAGGCAGCCCAATCACAATTGAGCGGTGCCCTCAGCCGGTTACTGGTTAGCGTAGAAGCTTATCCAACCCTGAAAGCAACGGAAGGTTTCTTGAGACTGCAAGGTCAATTGGAAGGCATAGAAAATGAGATCCGGAATGCACGCCGTACGTTCAACGACGCGGTTAATACATATAATACCAGGCTCAGGTCTTTCCCAATGAACATCTTCGGTGGAATGTTTGGATTTAAGCAGCGTGAAGGATTCAAGGCAGAAGAAGGTGCGGACAAAGCTCCGAAGGTTGACTTCAATAAGTAACCCTGATGCAGAAGAAGAGATATACCGGTTTCATCATTGGGGGGATAGTGCTCATCCTGGTGATCTATATCGTCACGGTCTATAATTCGTTGGTGAAGAAAGACGAGAAGGTCACGCAACAATGGTCGGAAGTGCAGAATACTTACCAGCGGAGACTCGACCTCATACCAAATATCGTCAATGTCGTCAAAGGCGTCTCCGGCTTCGAAGCAGAGACTTTGGAACAGATCGCGGCGGCCCGGGCGAGAGCAGGTTCGGCAGCTGCGGCTGACCCGACCCCCGACAATTTCAAGAAACAGGGCGACCTGCAGGATAGTCTCGCAGCTGCTACCAACCGGCTGATCATGGTAATAGAAAAATATCCTGAACTGCGAGGAACCGGTGCATACTCGGGCTTGCAGGTGCAGCTCGAAGGAACCGAAAGGCGAATAAAATATGCAAGAACGGATTTCAATGCAGCCGTCGCTGATTATAACAAGTCGGTGCGTTCATTTCCGTCGAACCTTGCCGCCGGTTTGCTTGGCTTCCGTGCACGTGAGGGATTCGAGGCGGAGATAGGAAGTGATAAGGCAGTTGAAATAAAATTTTAAAATTCATACCGTGTTTCCATTTTCAAAAAAGAAACAGTTTTTTACTGATGAGGAAAAGAAACTCATCGTGGAGGCTGTGAGCTATGCCGAAAAGAGGACGAGTGGGGAGGTCAGGGTATACATCGAGTCGCGGTGCAAATTCATGGACGCTATCGATCGCGCTGCGGAGATCTTTTTCGGATTGAAGATGGACAAGACGAAAGATCGCAATGCCGTACTGCTTTACATCGCTATAAAGGACCGACAGCTTGCCATTTTCGCAGATGAAGGCATTCATCAGAAGGTGGGACAGGAATACTGGAATGAAGAAATCCGGCATATGATCAGCAACTTCAATCGAGAGGATTATGCTGCCGGTATTCGCCAGGTGGTAAGCGAGATCGGTGAGGCATTGCACTACCATTTCCCATTCGAGAGGGATACAGATAAAAATGAACTGCCGGATGATATTGTATTCGGCAATTAAAAATCTTCATGAAAAGGATATTAGGACTTATCGCATTGCTGATCTCGTTTTGTGCTTCAGCACAGGATGGTATACCCGCGCCGCCCGCAATACCGCGACTGGTCAATGACTTTACTGGAAAATTTCTTGCACCGGAGCAGGTGTCGGCTCTCGAATACAAACTAAGAGCATATAATGATAGTACTTCGAACCAGGTAGTAATAGCCGTTGTCGAGAGCCTGGGTAGTTATTCTGCCGACGACTATGCCGTTGAACTCGGAAGAAAATGGAAAGTCGGTAACAAGGATTTCAATAACGGTGTAGTGATACTCATATCCACCGGTGGCGGCGAAGGAAATCGTAAGGCGGCAATTCAGGTAGGCTACGGTCTCGAAGGAGTGATCACTGATCTTGTCACGAAGTCTATCATCGACAACGATATCATCCCCAATTTCAAAGCAGGCAATTATTACCGCGGACTCGATATGGCGGTTGATGATATCATGACTGCTGCGGCTGGCAGGTACAAGGCGCCGGCAGGGTGGGGCCAGGGAAAGAAGCCAAAAGGAATTGGGTTCGGTGCAATCTTACTCATACTGATCATCCTCTTTCTCTTTAGTGGACGTGGTGGCGGAAAAGGCGGTGGTATGGTATCGAGAAGAGGTTATCGTGATATCGGCGCAGGTTGGATCCTCGGCAGCTTGCTTAGCGGCGGCTCCAGTGGCGGAGGCGGCTGGTCTGGCGGCGGTGGAGGAGGCGGAGGCGGCGGCTTCGGTGGATTTGGTGGAGGTGGATTTGGTGGCGGCGGATCATCAGGAAGTTGGTAGCTGTTTGGTTGAATAAGTTGATTGTGTTGATTAGTTGATTAAGTAGTTCACACGTATAGAAAAAGGCGATATCCAACGATACCGCCTTTTTTCATTCACGATTTTATCAATTTCGACCAAGGGTTACTAGCTTAATCAACTTAGTCAACTTAATCAACTTAATCAACTTAATCAACTAATCAACTCAATCAACTCAATCAACTCATTCAACTAAAACCCTCTTCTCTCCGAAACAGGCAATTTCGAATTCACGTACTCAGCTTGCTCCTTCAACCCCGCCTTCACTTTCTTCGCTATTATTCCTTTCAGAATAAATCCGTTGATAAATGGATCGGTTTGGCTCTTGAATGCGTCGCCGATGCTATCACGGAATTTGACGATGCCGTCGACTCCTTTGCGTACTGCTTCCATATCATTTGTCCTCGAAATATATTCTGCTATGTTTTGCAGAAGGGTAAACTTATCCTGTCCGAATGGTTCTTTCTCGAATGTTTGCATGATGATATCGACCATGCTGGCGTCTCCTGATCCAATGAGTATGGTTGTCAGCACGGATGCAAGCTTACCACGAGGATCTTCTTTAGATAATTTCTTCGCTTCGTTCATCGCTTCCTGCATGTCAATGTTTGCAAGCGCATCTAGGGCATTTCCTGCTACAGTATAAGAAGAATCATTGAGCGCCGTCTTATAGATCGATGCATACTCACGGTTTAGCGTCTTACCTATATTGGCAATCGCCGCGGCCTTTACCAGTCGTGAAGGATCAGTACGAGCGAGTTGAACCAGTGTCGACTCAGTTACCTTCTTTACATTACTTCTCTTTATATCTAAACCGCCTGCCGCGTAAAGGCGAATGCCTTCGTAGCGATCTTTCAATCCAAGTTGAAGCAATTCGACAGCTTTATCAAGAGATTGATGTTTGGTCGCATATTCCAGCGCTTCGCGACGGTCCACGAAACCTCCAGCATACTTGAATTGATGAATGTATTCATCGATCGTCTTGTTTTCCGATTTAGTAGCCAGCAACATTTTGTCACCATCGAAGTTGACGAGTTCAGGCCTTTGCGGACTATCAAAAAGGAAGGTATCTATCTTATTCTCTACCCATACCTGGTGGCGTGTTTTCGCAGAACCATTATAAATGTCCACTGCTACAGGTAGCCTGAATATTTTATTTCCTGCCTGCTTTTGATTGACGATCACCATTGCCTTTTTAGCGTTCGCATCATAGCTATAATTGATGTCGAGGTCGGGATGTCCGCTTCCAAAATACCATTGGTTCCAAAACCAGTTAAGGTCACGACCCGTAACTTCCTCGAAGGCCAATCTCAATTGGTGTGGCTCGCCAGACTTGAATTTATTCGTCGTCAGGTATACGTTTAGTGCCTTCGAGAAGGCTTCAGGACCTACATAGTTTCGAAGCATGTGAAGGATGCGTCCTCCTTTATGATAGCTCACCGCATCGAAGACGTCTTCTTTGTCACTATAGTAGAAACGCACAAGATCTCTGTCGGCGCTATTGCTGGTGAGGTACACCTGCATGTCGGAGAAATTATGTTCGTGAGCGAGATCTTTACCGTACTTGTATTCCTGCCATAACACCTCGCTATAATTCGCGAATGATTCATTCATGGTGATGTTGCTCCAACTCTCGGCCGTCACATAATCACCGAACCATTGGTGAAATAATTCATGCGCGATCGTTTCTTCCCATGGATTGCCATCGGTGAGTTGTCTCGCATTCCGCTGGGCGGAACTTCCATGAAGCGTAGCAGTTGTATTTTCCATAGCGCCGCTCACATAGTCGACTCCGGTGATCTGCGCATACTTCACCCAGGGATAATCGATGCCGGTGAGCTTCGAATAGAATGTCATCATCTCTGGTGTGTGTCCGAATATCTTTCGCGCAACAGATGCATATTCTTTTTCTACATAATAGCTTACCTCTTTTCCTTTCCATGTATCCTTGATAATGGCATAATCACCAACTCCCATGAAGAAGAGGTAGGGCGCATGTGGGAGATCCATCTTCCAGTAGTCCGTCCTCGTACCATCGGCATTATTTTTCTGGCTCACGAGTTTACCGTTCGATAGAGTCACATACTTCGAAGGCACGGTCATGTATATTTCCTGCGTAGTCTTTTGATTGGGCCTGTCAATGGTAGGACACCATACCGAAGTGGCTTCTGTCTCGCCTTGCGTCCAGATCTGCGTTGGCTTGGTCTTGTCTTCGCCTTTTGGGTTAATAAAATAAAGTCCCTTTGCATCATTGATGGCGGCACTGCCGGCAACTTCTACCTCATCGGGTTTTGCAGTGTAGTCGATGAACACCGTGTAGGTTTGATCGGCAGTGTATTTCTTGTCGAGGGTGATCCAGAGTGACCAGCCATCATATTTGTAAACGAGATTCTGGATGCCTGAGCCTTTTACGAGACCGACCTTATGAATATCCATTCCTTTGGCGTCGAGCCGGAGGCTGTCGGTTGAATAGAAGTGGGGCCTGAGCGTTATCCAGGCTTTGCCATTCATGCGTGACTGGCTGTAGTCGAACTTCACCTCGAGTTTCGTGTGCACGAGGTCGTTAATCCTTGGAGCGGACTCACGGAAGATTTTTTTCCAGGAGGTGTCGCTTTCGGGTTCAGGTTGTGCCGATGAGTAAAACGCGGTGAATGCAAGCAAGACGATGATCGTTAATTTCTTCATGTTGAATTATTAGAGTGGCAATTTACTTTCTCAATTGACAGGAGAAACACAAAATTGGATGGAAGGCGAGGGTATTTTAACAAGGTATTGTCGCCTGAATTGAGTTATTTTTGACTATAAAAATTAGAGAGAGTAAATGAAACGATTCGTCTTGAGCTTCTTGATATTGGTGAGCACTTCACCATTGTTTTCCCAGAAGTTATTTTTTGTTTACCTCCAGTCCGAGCAGGCCCAGCCTTTTTTCCTCCGGATGGCCGATAAGGTACATAGTTCGTCGGCGGCTGGCTTCCTCATTCTTTCAAAACTTCACGATAGCACATATAACGTCACCATTGGTTTTCCGGAGAATAAATGGCCGGAACAGAGGATTAGTTTCGACGTCAGGGGTAAGGATCGCGGATTCCTGCTAAAAGACTTTGGTGAGAAAGGCTGGGGTCTCTTCGACCTGCAGACACTGGGCGTGACGATGGCCACGCCGGCAAACAAGTCTTCCAGCATAAGGACTGAACTGAGGGAGGTGTCGGCATTTACCGACATTCTCGCAAAGGCGGCGAATGACCCATCGTTGAGAGAACAGCAGGTAGTGATGAAGGAGGAAAAGGTGGTGGCGGTGCAGCCGGCAGTCCTAAGGGAAGAAGTTAGTTCGACCGTGCCCGCCGAAGCGAAAGCGAAGGAGGGAGTGAAGAGCGAGACTGAGACGCCAAAATATAGTGCGACAGCGAAGAGCGAGAGCGAGGAACCTGTTAATTCAAAGGTGGTGAAGGAAGATACCAGCATAACGAATAAGAAGCAGGAGGAGAAAACTCCACCGAAGACGGAGCCACTGGTCGAGGCGAAGAAGCCGGATACTTCAGTTGCAAAGGAAGTGGCCGATACGAAGAAAGAAAAACCAGCGACGGCTAAACCCGAGGAGCCAATCGTAAAGCCTGATTCATCGAAGGCGATACCGAAACAGGAAGAAGTGGCTATAATCCCTGAGGTGAAGAACGAGGTAAGGGAAAATGCACCCGTAACTACGGAAGAATATAAGAGATCGACAGTGACGAAGCGATCGGAGAGTTCTACTTCAGAGGGCTTTGGACTCACCTTCATCGATGAATACCCGGATGGCAAAAGAGATACGGTAAGGATTATTATTCCAAATCCAAAAAGGAGTCTTACGGAAGTGAAGGAGACGGAGAAAACAGACAGGAAGTTCCTGGATCTACCGGCCGAGAATGGTCAGCCGAAAATGGATACAATTTCGAAAACTGCGACGGTCTCGGTGCCTCCAAAGGAAAAACAAAAGCTGAGATGCATAGGCACATCGTCTGATAATGATTTCCTGAAATTGCGTAAGAGAATGGCGGCGGAAACAAAGGAGGACGATATGGTTGCTGAAGCGAAGAAGACGTTTCGTTCCAGGTGTTTCTCTGTGGCGCATTTAAAAAATCTCAGCGCGCTATTCCTCACGGATGCGGGCAAATATTCATTCTTCGAGGTGGCCCACCCCTTTGTCTCCGATCCGGACAATTTCGCTACTTTATCGGCAGAGTTGAAGGAGGAGAGTTATGTGAATAGGTTTAAGACAATGCTGCGATAGAGCTGTGAAACAGAATGCTTCCCAATCAAATAATTAATATATCTATGTGAAACCTATGTGTCTATGTGCCAATGTGGTTCAATTTTGGAGGTCCGATATATAGACGGTTTGAACCACGTAGGCACATAGACACATAGGTCTCACATAGATTATATCTTAGCAGGATCACCTCAGAAACAGAGCGAGAAACAGAGCGAGTGCGAGGGGCGGAGCACCCTTAACTTATAACCTATAACCCATAACTCATAACCCCACCCACGGTGCCACGCTACTTCATCGAAGTCTCCTACAACGGCCGGAAATACAGCGGCTTCCAGGCCCAGCATAATGCCAATACGGTGCAGGCCGAGATAGAGAAGGCCTTTGGGATACTGCAGAAGGATACACTTGTATTGACGCCATCTTCACGTACGGATGCAGGGGTGCATGCGATTCAAAACTTCTTTCATTTCGATTATGAAATGGAACTACATTCTCAGTTTGTGTATAAGATGAATGCGATACTGCCGGGTGACATCGTGATAAGGGGAATGAAAGTGATGAAGGCGGAGGCGCATAGTCGGTTTGACGCGGTGAGCAGGGAGTATAAGTACTTTATTTACAGGGATAAGGATCCGTTCCTGGGGGACAGGGCGTTCTATTTTCCTTATAAGTTGGATATAGACAAGATGATGGAGGCGGCGGTGATAGTGAAGGAATATGAGGACTTCACCTCCTTTTCGAAGAGGAATACGCAGGTGAAGACGTTCAGGTGCAAGGTGATAGAGTCGGAGTGGGGGTGGGAAGAGAAGATGGGAGGGAGGAGGGTGTTGGTGTACAGGGTGAAGGCGAATCGATTTTTGAGGGGGATGGTGAGGGCGTTGACGGCTACGATGTTGAAGATAGGGAGGGGAAAGATGAGTTTGGAGGAATTCAGGGGAGTAATTGAGGCCAAAGACTGTACCAGGGCGAGTTTCAGCGTGCCGGCGCATGGGTTGTTTTTGGTGGAGGTGGAATATCCGGAGGGGTATATGAAATGAGGCGGTAAAAAAGATTTAGGGCTGAAACCCTTGTGTGATGGGGGTTTTGGGGTTGATTAACAAATTGAATGGAAAAAACTGTTTGCTGCAATTCTCTACATCCTTATCTTTGCACCCCGCTTTGAAAAAAAGAGGGATAGTTCTCTGAAGATTGTGAATATACTGTGAGGCAAATGTGAGTAAAACCCGCACTAAAAATTTGCTGGTAAATGATGATCCCTTACCTTTGCCGTCCGC
>JACMKU010000017.1 GCA_014379965.1 Chitinophagaceae bacterium | reverse complement strand
TCGTTGCCTTGTGATTAGCCATTTCGTATCAATTTAAAGGACGGCAAAGGTAGGGTTGAGTGCCTTATCCACCAAATTTTCAGGCTGTTTACTTCGCAAATTAGACGTTTTCCTCCCAGACCCATGCACTCCTTCACATATCCCTGAGTTTCAGCACCGAATTTGAGGAGTCTAAATGGCGTCTGATCCAAGCCTGCCGCTAAGCCTAATCAACCAATCAACCAGTCAACCAATCAACCCGTCGCCGCCTGCTTAAACCCGCGCCTCATTTTCAGACTTTTTCAGCGATATTTGTCTCCCTTATCGGACTTCTAAATATCCACTTTCATGAAGGATTTTTCTTATATCACCGGTTCTCATCCCCAGTTTATCGAAAGCCTGTATAACGATTTTGTCAAAGACCCCAATAGCGTCGATCCTGAGCTGAAGAAATTCTTCGAAGGCTTTGATTTCGCCCAGGGCAACGGCAAGGCGGTTTCGAATGGCACTACTGCCGCTGCGGTCCCTACCACCACACCTGCTGCGGCTTCCACAAGTACCGAAGGATCGGATTGGAAAAAGGAATTGGGCGCATACCGCATGATTCTCGGATATCGCAACAAAGGACACCTCATTGCGAAAACGAATCCCATACGCGAACGCAAAGATCGCGACGCGAATCTCAGGCTCTCGTTTTTCGGGCTAAGTGAGGAAGACCTCGAAACGACTTTCCAGGTAGGCAACAGCATCGGGATCGGACCAGCGCCATTGAAGAAGATCTGGGAACATCTTGAAAATGTTTATGCCGGCCATGTTGGCATAGAGTTTAAATACATCAGCAACCAGGACAAAGTCAGCTGGCTTACCAAGGAAATGGAGAATAAGTTTTCTCAACCAGTGTCACTCGAGAAGAGGAAGAGAATATTGGAGAAGCTTAACCACGGTGTCATGTTTGAGAAATTTCTTCACACAAAGTATGTGGGTCAGAAGCGATTTTCACTGGAAGGAGGCGAGACGACCATTCCTGCATTGGATGCGATTATCAATACCTGCGCTGACCTGGACGTACAGGAAGTCGTGATCGGCATGGCACACCGCGGTCGACTCAACATACTCGCGAACGTGATGGGAAAAACATACGAGCAGATCTTCAGCGAATTTGAAGGCAAGGCGAATATGGACCAGACCATGGGCAGTGGCGATGTAAAATATCATCTTGGCTATGGTAGCGAGGTCACCACAGCAAACAACAAGACCGTTCACCTGAAACTCATGCCGAATCCTTCGCATCTCGAAGCCGTCGACCCCGTAGTGGTTGGTTTCGCACGTGCGAAGGCAGACGTATTATATAAATCAGATTACGATAAGATACTTCCTGTACTCATTCATGGTGATGCCTCGGTTGCAGGGCAGGGGATAGTGTATGAATTAATACAGATGAGCAAGCTGAGTGGTTACGCCGTTGGTGGAACGATTCACTTTGTCATCAACAACCAGATTGGATTTACTACTGATTTTGATGAGGCAAGAAGTTCAGATTACTGTACTTCTCTCGCCGCTGCCGTACAGGCTCCCGTTTTCCATGTCAACGGGGACGATCCCGAGGCCGTGGTAAAATGCGCGGAGATCGCCGCACGCTATCGCCAGGAATTCAACTCGGATGTCTTCATCGATATGGTCTGCTACAGGCGACACGGACACAATGAAGGCGATGATCCAAAGTTTACCCAGCCTCATCTCTATGCGTTGATTGATAAGCATCCCAACCCAAGGGAAATGTATGTGAAATACCTGCTCGAGAATGGAGAACCGGATGCAAAAGAAATGGCCAAGGAGATGGAGAAGAAATTCTGGGCCGATTTGCAGGAGCGTCTCGATGAGGTGAAACAAAAGCCCTTACCTTATCATTACCAACAACCGGAGATATGGTGGAGAAACCTTCGCAAAGCAACGGAAAGTGATTTCGATCGTTCACCCATTACAGCGATAAGCGACGATCAGTTTACAAAGGTCTTTACCGCTATGATGAAATGGCCGGAAGACTTCAAACCATTAAGGAAGATCGAGAAGATCATCCAGGATAAAATAAAATTATTCGACACAGAACAGAAACTCGATTGGGCCAGCGGTGAGCTGATGGCGTACGGTAGCCTCCTGCTAGATGGTCACGATGTGCGCATGAGTGGACAGGACATTCGTCGTGGTACATTCTCACACCGCCACTCCGTACTTAGGGATGAGAATACAGACGCGGCCTACAACAGGCTAAGCAGGATTGCCGGAGCCACTGGCGAGTATAGAATCTTCAATTCCCTCTTGAGCGAATACGCAGTGCTTGGATTCGAATATGGCTATTCACTGGCTACTCCAAATTCACTCGTAGTCTGGGAAGCGCAGTTTGGCGACTTCGTCAATGTGGCCCAGTGTA
This sequence comes from Chitinophagaceae bacterium, assembly GCA_014379965.1. GTDB lineage: Bacteria > Bacteroidota > Bacteroidia > Chitinophagales > Chitinophagaceae > VBAT01. Next base: position 9,968 of record JACMKU010000017.1, on the reverse strand, counting down.
TGATCGACCAGTTCATCAGTGCGGGTGAACAGAAGTGGAACAGGATGAATGGAGTCGTTCTCCTATTGCCTCACGGCTACGAAGGCCAGGGACCGGAACATAGCAGCGCAAGGATGGAACGTTTCCTTCAACAGGGAGCGGAGTTGAACATGGTGGTCACAAACATTACCACAGCATCGAATTTCTTCCATGTACTTCGCAGGCAGATTGCATGGCCGTTCCGTAAGCCATTGATCATTTTCTCACCTAAGGCGAATCTTCGTCATCCCGGATCGTATTCCGTCAAGGATGAATTCCTCAATGGTAGTTTCCAGGAGGTAATCGATGATACGTATGCTGATGTGAACAAAGTAACAAAAGTGCTTTTCTGCAGTGGTAAAATGTATTTCGATCTCGCCGAACGCCAGCAGAAGGATGAACGAGATGACGTAGCTGTTATCCGTGTTGAACAATTGTATCCACTTCCGGTAAAACAGCTCGAGGATCTATACAACAAGTATAACCAGGCCACATGGTTCTGGATACAGGAAGAGCCGTTGAATATGGGAGCGGCATCATTCCTCCAGATGAACCTGAAGAGCATCAACTATGGAGTGATAAGTCGCCAGCCTTCCGCTTCCCCGGCCACGGGGTATGCCAAAGTGCATGCACAGGAGCAGGCGGAAATTATAGAAACGGCCTTTAGTATCTGAACCTGACCTAAATTTGTATAACAGTTGCTCTAAAAAGCACAATCAATAAGATGACCGAGATAAAAGTACCAACAGTAGGTGAATCTATCAGCGAAGTGACACTCTTGAAGTGGTTGAAGAAGGATGGGGATTATGTAGAAAGAGACGAGGTGATCGCCGAACTGGAGAGCGAGAAAGCAACCTTCGAAGTAAACGCGGAGAAGGCGGGCGTATTGAAGACGTCGGCCAACGAGGGTGATACACTCAAGATTGGAGATGTGTTAGCCAGTATTGACGAGTCGGCCGCGAAGAAGGAGACATCAAAGACCGAGGCTAAGACCGAGGAGCCTGCAGCAAAGAAACAGGATGAAAAAACGGTTAAGGCTTCTTCGAATGGGAGCGGCGGCAAGACTGTAAGCAGCCAGCAACCCACGGTAGCAAGCAATGCACCAGTAGCTTCCACGCACGATGTGAAGGCAAGTCCAGTCGCCTCGGCAATGATAGCGGATAAGAAACTCGACCCGAAGACAGTTACACCATCGGGTTACCAGGGAAAGATATTGAAGGATGATGTACTTGCCGCGCTCTCCAACCCCGGCAAGAAGACGTTTGGTGGCGCAGAATTATTCAGCAGGAATGTGCGCTCAGAGAAGATGACGAACCTGCGTAAGACCATCAGCAGGAGATTGGTGGAGGCGAAGAACACAACGGCAATGCTCACGACTTTCAACGAAGTTGATATGAGCAGCATCATGGAGATTCGCACAAAGTACAAGGACAAATTCAAGGAAGCACACGGCGTAGGCCTCGGGTTCATGAGTTTCTTCGCGAAGGCATGCGCCGTTGCATTGGCGGAATGGCCGTCGGTGAATGCTTACATAGATGGCGATCAATTGCTGTATCATGATTATGCCGACATCAGCATAGCGGTCAGTACTCCTCGGGGCCTTACGGTTCCCGTGATCCGCAATGTAGAGAGCCTTAGCATGGCAGACATCGAGAAGAAAGTGATCGAATTGGCGGCGAAGGCGAAGGATAGCAAACTAACTACCGATGAACTGACAGGAGGAACTTTTACCATCACCAATGGCGGTGTATTCGGATCGCTGATGAGTACACCCATCATCAATATCCCACAAAGCGCGATCCTTGGAATGCATAAGATCCAGGAGCGACCCATGGCAATTAATGGCCAGGTGGTCATCAAGCCCATGATGTATGTGGCGCTCAGCTACGACCATCGGATTGTCGATGGACGTGAATCCGTCACCTTCCTCGTACGAGTGAAGGAACTACTGGAGAACCCAGAGCAGTTGTTGATAGGGAAGGATCCGGTGAAGACATTGCTGGAACTATAACGTTAGGATTCCAGGTTGAATAAGTTGATTGAGTTGATTGAGTTGATTAGGTTTCCCCGAACTTACTCAACTCAATCAACCTAATCAACCCATTCAACTCAAACATGAACCACTTTCATTCATATATCAATACAGCCAGGCAAGTCCTGTCGCTCTACCGCGGCGAGGAACCGTTAGCTTCTTTTCTTAAGAGATTTTATTCATCTAATAAGAAATACGGATCGAAAGACCGGAAACAGATCAGTCATTTTTGTTACTGTTATTTTCGAATTGGGAAGCTTTCTATTTCGAGCGAGGCAGATGAGAGAATACTGCTTGGTTTGTTCCTATGCTCTTCCCAGTCGCAGGAGATACTGGCTTTCCTTCGTCCTGAATGGAACGACCGCGTTACATTAGCAGCAGGAGAGAAGTTGGATTACCTGGGTTTGAGTGCTTCCGAGATATTTCCATTTGCCGATACACTTAGTGAAGGGGTAGATTCCGATGCGTTCAGGCTCTCTCACCTGCAACAGCCAGACCTATTTCTCCGGGTACGACCGGGTCATGAGGAAAAGGTAGCGCACAAACTGAATAGTGCAGGGATCGCGTTTAGAATGATTAGGCCGGACTGCCTTGCATTGCCGAATGGGTCGTCCATTGATTCCGTTGTCGAATTAAACAGGGAGGCCGTGGTACAGGATCTTAGTTCGCAACAGGTCTTGCATTCATTGAAGGAGCCGCCTGTAGATGCGACCTTGATTGCCGACACCACACTCAGTGTTTGGGACTGTTGTGCCGCAAGCGGAGGCAAATCCATTATGCTATTCGACATCTTCCGCACATTACGATTAACTGTTTCAGACATTCGGGAATCGATACTCATCAACCTGCGAAAGAGATTTCGTGAAGCGGGAATCAGGTCATATACAAGCTTCGTAGCGGATCTGACGCAACCTGGTCACCAACTACCGAAAGGAAAATTCAATATCGTCCTTGCAGATGTACCCTGCAGTGGGAGTGGAACATGGGCGCGTACTCCCGAGCAGTTATATTTTTATGATGAGGAGAAAACAAAATCTTATGCCGATCTACAGGAAAAGATCACGATGAATATCTTGGACCATGTCGAGCCCGGAGGCTTACTGTTATACATAACCTGTTCGGTGTTCAAAAAAGAAAATGAAGACCGTGTATCGTCTCTCCAAAGTCAAGCAGGATTCGAGCTCCTGAGTAATGGCATCATTGCGGGATATGATAGGAAAGCGGATACGATGTATGCGGCGCTGTTGAGGAGGGTGCTTGGTCAGTAGTGATTGGTGAGTAGTCAGTAGTGAATAGACTCCGCTTATTGGTGTTCAAATGCGATTCGAGATTTCTTACTTAAGTGACCACTCACTATTCACTACTCACCATTCACTACTGACCACTTACCACTCACTGCTGAAGGCACTATAGTTTCAACAAGTCCGCCGACCCGATAAGCGTCGCTTTGTCATATACATTGACGACATATTTGCCCTTAGCCATCGGGTTCACTGGTAAAGTAATTGTCGTCTGCCCTGAAGAAATTGAACGATGTAACTCTGCCACCAACCTTCCGCTCATATCATAAATACGCACCGAAAGTTTAGGTACAGCGTTTTCGCTTCGTATCACAAGGCTGGTTTCATTCTGCGCAGGATTAGGTGAGATCCAGATCTTATTTTCATTAGCGTTGGGATCATTTGTTGCAGTTGTCGTGCATGCAGTAGTTAACGTGACATCGGCGGTATCGATGAGCACAGCAGTAAAGCTGGCTGCGGCTGTATCAATTACCTGTCGTATGCGATAAGACAGGTTTCCTGCTCCTACATTCGCGAGATTATTGGTGAATTGATAACTACGATTCGCAAGTGTCGTACCGGCCAATGGAGTTACTTCTCCGATCTTGATATAGTCCGCATCGCCCGGCGCCTTTCGCTGTATCTCATACTTCATCGCACCCACATCTTTACTGTTCCATGATAGGGTTACTGTACATGAATTCAATGAAGCCGTTGACGTCGCGTACTGTGTCAATAGTGTTCCGAATGCGAGTTTCATATCTGGTATTCCATAACCGATCCGATCATTGGGAGTGGCCGCTATGCTGCCCGCTTCTTTCAATGCGCGAACGATTCGCATATTATTCACCTCTGGAAAACCCTGCCAGAGACAGGTGGCAAGACCCGCCATATTGGGACAGGCGAAAGAAGTACCGGTACCTGTTCCAACGAAATTGCCAGTGCCTTGTATTAATGCTATCCAACCTACCGATGCTATATCCGGTTTTATCCTGCCATCGGAAGATGGTCCGTAGCTCGATCCAGGCCAAACCGCTCCCGCTGAGTTAACCGCACCCACTGCCACTACACTATCGCCATCCGATGGTGCAAGTAGATAATGCCATGAGCCGTTACCATCATTTCCAACGGAGTTGAACACCATGATCCCTTTACGTGCTGCCAGATCCGCGCCACGCGTGACAATAGTAGTGTTGCCATCCATATCCGCGTATGTATGATTTAGAGCGGCATTGTCGAAAGTGTTATATGCCACAGACGAGGTAAGGATATCTGTTCCCGAACTGTCTGCCCTCTCCGCACCGCATACCCAATTGAATTCCTCGATTGGATATTCCGAGGCAACGTCCTCGGTCTTGAATAGATGAAAGCTTGCCTTCGGCGCCTTGCCAATAAACTGCCCGGGGATGTTTGCGGCAATGGTGGACAGGCACTGCATTCCATGTGAATGATCTTCTACGACGCTGGCTTCCTTGTTGACGAAATCCCATGTACTCAACACCTGTCCGTTTGCAACAATGCTATCCATGGCATCCAGCGTAGTATAATTGAAGAAGCCCGCATCGAGGATGGAAATTTGCATTCCCTGTCCTCTCAAGCCGATATTATGCAGGAATTCTCCTTTCTGTAAATGAATCTCATTGTATGAAGCGGTGCCATAGTCGAAATAATCAGCTGCGGTTCCGGTCTCGCGATTCGATGTAGACACGGGTATTACATTCACATTATTCCATTTACCCACTCCTGTATTCGGCATTCGCGCGGCAATGGATGAAATACTCTGCACAAAAGGTAAGGCAGTGATAGCAGCGTAAGCACCCGGATCGGTTGTGTCTACCGTTATCGCATTCAGCCACCTTGAGGCATTAAGGAAAGTAACTCCCGTAATACTTTTTACCTGGTTTATATAGGCCACTGGCACAGGCATGTCTGTACTGTCGATAGCTATTCCATACCGTGTCCGACGATCAATAGCCCGTTGTGAAAGGAATGCGGAGGGATTAGCCAGCGTAAAAGTTGTAGCGCCTTTATGTTTGAAGGTTACGATGAACCGGCTTAATTGCGCAAGTGATGCATGTGCGACAAGTAGAACTATGATAGAGAGGAATAAATTTTTTTTCATCAGCATCATTAACCATCGAAATTAGGAAAGTAAAAATAACTATTGTGAATAGCGAATAGCGAATAGTGAATGGTGAGTGGTGAATGGCTTCGTGAATTTTTGAGAAGGCTATTCGACCTCGAAAAGGTAGGTCGAACATCGTGAAGCACTCACTATTCACCACTCACTATTCACCCCCTCACTAATTATGATCCACCATCCACTGAATCACCCCGAACCCAGTCTTATAAGGATTCACTCCACTGGGATTGGGTTGGTACTCCCAGAGTTCCAGGTGGCGGAATATGAGGCCAATGCCCTTGGCATACTTCTCGACACCCCGGTTCTTGTACCCATAGTTGGAAGGGTTGATAACAGGCGCATTTTCCGATTCATCTTGTTGCTCGATGGTGTAAACATCGGTGTACGTCTGGTCTCGATATTCTGAGGTTGGTTCAAATTGATCATAAAAGAAATTCCAGTTTCTCATATCATCATCGTTACTGAAATCGTATGAATTGCCATATGGATCAAAGGGCAGGTATGCATTTCCTTTCCACTCGAAACCAGGGTTGATCGGCAGGTGCATCTTTATCACCCTGAGGTTATCTTCCGTCACCTCTATTTTCTTATCCAGTGGAGTCACGACGATGGTCCCGTTAGACACCCATTGGCCACTGGCGGTTGAGTCATTGATGTAGGTATATACGCGCCATGCGGGTCGACCCTCATTATCCGTGACAGGAATATCAACAACATATTTCAATTGATATCTACGTGTCTCGGTTATGCTTCCGAAATTGGTAAAGACCATGGAGTCGAGGCGATAAGTAATATATTTTCCTGTCTGCAGCGGAAAGTAGTCGCTAAGCGGTTCACTCATGAAGTCATCTTTTTTAGTACAGGAAAAAAGACTGACGAGCAGCAACGCCAGGAGGCTGAACCGGGAATATGACAGGAGTTTCATAAGTAGTGTATAGTTAAATCACGGATACAATCTTCGTTGTTAAGACATTAGGAACGTGGTAACTGCTGCCTTAGCGGGTAAAACTACAAACAAATTGCTGGCAAACATAGTACCTGGGGGTGAAACGTAAATTCGGAGGGTTTATTTCACGCAAAGGCGCTGAGGCGCAGGGGTTTCTCGCAAAGACGCTAAGTTTCGCAAAGCCGCTAAGATTCTCCCTTGTCCAACCCGGATCGAGTCGGGCAGGCCTAAGCAACCAATCAACCAAGCAACCAATCAACTAAACGGTGGGAATTGAAAGAAGTGCCGACTGAATGGTCCCGCCTGCAATCACATCGTCGCCTTCGTAGAAAACGGCGCTTTGACCGGGCGCGACTCCACGGGCCGGCTCATAGAAGCGGACTTTCATGGTGTTGTTCTCGGGATAGATAGAAGAGAGGCTACCCTTGTCCTTGTAACGGATCTTGGTGACGGCTTCCATGCCGGGAGTGATCATGTCGTATTTGATCAGGTTGAGTTTGCCCACTACCATTTCATTCTGGTCCAGGTCCTCTTCATCACCAAGCATTACGGTATTCCTATCGGGGTCAATGCGAGTGACGAATACCGGTTTTCCGAAGGCGATGTCTAATCCCTTACGTTGACCGATTGTATAAAAAGGATAACCTTTGTGCTGGCCAAGAATTTTTCCATGCTTATCGATGAAGTGACCACCTGCCACTCTTTCTTCGAGACCATCGACCCTTCGTTTTAGAAACCCGCGGTAGTCATTATCAGGAACGAAACATATTTCGTAGCTCTCGCTCTTCTTTGCAAGTTCAGGGTAGCCATAGTCCATGGCCATCTGGCGGATCTCGGTTTTTCGGTATGGCCCAAGTGGTAATAGGGTCCTGCTAAGTAGATCCTGTTGCAAGCCCCACAGCACATAACTCTGGTCTTTTGTTTCATCGACGGCTTTGCTGATGACAAACCTTCCATTATCGTGCTGCCTGACCTTTGCATAGTGGCCAGTGGCAATGAAGTCGCATCCGAGGGCATCTGCTCTTTTCAGCAACGCCCTCCATTTAATATGCGTGTTGCATAGTACGCAGGGATTGGGAGTACGTCCCGCAATGTATTCGTCCACGAAGTTTTCGATGACGAAATCTCCGAATTCATCACGTATGTCGAGGATGTAGTGCGCAAACCCATGTTCAACCGCAGCCTGCCTGGCATCATTGAAGCTATCGACATTGCAACAGCCCGTTTCTTTCTTACCCCCACCACTGCTACTGTAGTCCCAGGTCTTCATGGTAATACCGACAACCTCGTAGCCCTCATCATTAAGCATGAGGGCCGTGATGGTACTATCGATACCACCGCTCATTGCCACCAGAACCTTTCCTTTTCTACTCATGCTGTTTGAAATTGCAAGCTGCAAATATACGAAGCATTGAGTCAGTTTAAGGGTTTAACGTTTAACGTTTAACGTTCCCTAGGTCGAAGTTGTTTACCCAAATAACCTCTCAAATAATCCTATCAAAACCAAATTTTCGAATTGACTGAAACTCAGTAATTTCCCTTCTTATATACCATCGTTTATGAGGAATACAAATGCCCGTCTGTTTTTGGTTTTCACCCTATTTCTTTCAGTGCCCACGTTCGGTCAGGACCTAAAGTATTATCTGCCTGACAGTATCCGCTACGATGCAGCCGTTCCAAAGCCCAAAGACGTGATCTACCATGAAGTGGGAGAATGGCATGTGACACACGACAGGTTGGTCAATTATATGAAGGCGCTTGCGATGGCAGCTCCTTCAAGAGTGAGGATTGAGACGATGGGATTTACCTATGAAAGTCGTCCCCAAGTATTGCTCATCATCACGTCGAAAAAGAACCACGATAACCTGGAGGCGATCAGGAAGCAGCATGTTTCGTTAACTGATCCGGCGAATTCGGCCTCGCTCAATATCGATAACATGCCGATAGTGGTGTGGATCGGCCATTCTATTCATGGCAACGAATCAAGTGGTGCGAATGCATCTTTGTTGAGCGCATATTATCTGGCGGCAGGGCAGGGGAAACAGATTGAGGAACTACTAGATAATACGATCATACTTTTCGATCCTTCTTTTAACCCCGATGGTCTGCAGCGTTTCTCGACGTGGGCGAATCAACATAAGAGCAAGAACCTCGTAAGCGATCCCAACTCGAGGGAGTTTAACGAAGTATGGCCGGGAGGAAGGTTCAATCATTACTGGTTTGATCTCAATCGTGATTGGTTGCCTGCTGTGCACGCCGAGAGCCAGAATCGATTGAAGTGGTTTCATATGTGGAAGCCGAATATTCTAACTGATCATCATGAGCAGGGAAGCAATGCGACATTCTTTTTCCAACCCGGCGTACCAGCGAGAGTTAATCCGTTGACGCCTGACAAGAACCAGGAGTTGACGGCGAAGCTTGGACAGTTTCATGCGGCCTACCTGGATAGGATTGGCTCATTATATTTTACTAAAGAGAGCTATGATGATTTTTATTACGGAAAAGGATCGACCTATCCAGATATTAACGGATCGATCGGCGTCCTGTTTGAGCAAGCCTCGTCGCGCGGGCATCTTCAGCAGACGGCCAATGGCCTGCTGAGTTTTCCATTTACGATTAGAAACCAATTTGTCACAACCCTTTCGACGCTCGAAGGCGCTAAGACATTGCGAAAGGAGTTTCTGCAATGGCAACGTGATTTTTATAAATCCGCGCTGACGTCTGCGGCCAGCGAGTCGGTCAAGGCCTATGTCTTTGGGGATGGCGCCGATGCAAACTCAACGAAGGCATTTGTTGAAATGTTGCTTCGTCACCAGGTGGAATTGTATCCGCTGAAAAAAAGCATGCAACTCAACAATAGGAATTACAATATTGATGAAGCATATGTGGTACCACTTAATCAACCGCAGTACCGCCTTATCAAGACTGTGTTTGAAAAGACGTTTACCTATAAGGATAGCTTGTTTTACGATATCACTGCGTGGACGATGCCGTTGGCCTTTGGTGTTCCGTATTCGGAGGTGAGTGCAGCTCAATTCAGCAATGAATTGACGAGGGGGAGACAATCGGGAGAACAGCTCGCATTGAAGGAGTATATGCAAGGAAGTCAACCGGCCGTTGCCAGGAGTGATTATGCATACCTGATGGAATACCAGTCATTGCTTGCCCCGGCTTCGCTTTACGAATTGCAGCAGGCGGGACTAATAGTGAAAGTGGCGACAAATAAATTCAGGATGCCGGTCTCGGGAAGCGATCGGGAATTTGAGTATGGGACGTTGATGATTCCTGTGCAGATGCAGTCGATGAGTAGCGACAATATTCATTCGTTGTTATCGGGCATCGCGAAGAGAAACGGAACGCCATTCATTGGAATTGGTAGTGGTAATGTAGTCTCGGGCAGCGACCTTGGTAGCAGCCGGTTTGCTGTAATTACAATGCCTGTCATCGCGATGATTACGGGTACGGGTGTAAACGCTACCGATGCAGGGGAAGTGTGGCATTTGCTTGATCAGCGAATGAATATACCGACGACTCATCTTGAGCCGGCCG
>JACMKU010000221.1 GCA_014379965.1 Chitinophagaceae bacterium | reverse complement strand
CTCACATTGGGTTTTCTATCCGATTGAGACAGCCCCTTTTACATTCATCTATTATTATTCTTTGCATTAAATTGTGCCGCATTGCAGGCAGGAAGAAGTGTAACAGTTATAGAATGCTATAAATGACAAGTAATAGATTGTTTTGTCAGTTACCCCAGCTTTGATGCATATGGATATGTAATCAAGTAACGACATGTCTATTGAAGGAGCGATCGTTTTGGACACAAAAAAATATGAGGGTAAAAACCGGACTTCCCGCTCTAAAAAGCAATCACAGAACCTAGTGGCAGCACATGCCGACGACAAACAATCTCAGGATCATGACGGTTTGATTGTCGGTATTGGAGCTTCGGCTGGTGGACTGCAAGCAATGTTGAAGTTGTTTGATAATATACCGGAGTTGACCGGTCTGACTTTTGTAGTGATTCAGCATCTTGATGCCAACAATGCCAGTGCCTTAGCGGACTTTTTGTCCAAGGTGACAGCTATGCCTGTCAGCGAAGTAAAGGATAATACGGTGGCTCTCCCCAACCATGTTTACGTTATTGCACCAGGCACTGAGCTGACTATTTCCTGCGGAGTGTTGACTGTCACATCGCAAAACAACGGTGTGAAAAGGTTTACACCGATTGATACTTTTCTGGAATCCCTAGCCCTGGACAAAGGAAGTCTAGCAATCGGCGTGGTTTTATCAGGAACTGGTGCTGACGGCTCTAGAGGATTGAAGGAGATTAGACTCGTTGGCGGTATCAACTTCGCTCAGGAGCCCCAATCCGCAGAATATGACGAGATGCCACGCAGCGCAATTGCTACCGGCATAGTGGATTTTGTTCTGCCGCCGTCCCAGATCGCCAGTGAATTGTCACGAATTAGTCAAACGGGGATTATTACCGGCCCGGCAACAGAAGTGAGTGAGTTATTTCCAGATGGAGCCGAGGCCCTTGATAGGATTTTTGCTCTGCTGCACAAAGCCAGTGGCATTAATTTTGCCGAATATAAGCAGCTTGCCGTAAAACGGCGTATGGTGCGCCGGATGGCGTTGCTGAAGATAGATAAGCTTGATGAGTATGCTCTGTATCTACGGCAAAATAATGCAGAACTTATCGCTTTAAAACAGGATATGTTGATCAATGTTACAAGATTTTTTCGTGAGCCGGAAGCCTTCGATAACTTAAAAAAGGTAGTTTTCCCCTCAATCATCGGCGCTTCAACAGCCAATGCCCCTATCCGTCTGTGGGTAGCCGGATGTTCAACAGGTGAGGAAGCCTATTCATTGGCGATTATTTTACTAGAATTTTTGGAGGAGAACGCCATTGACAGGCCGATCCATATCTTCGCCACGGATATTAATGATACCGTAATCGAGAAAGCTCGGATTGGAATCTATCCGAAAAGTATTCTGGCAGATGTTTCTATGGTGCGGCTCAGTCGTTTTTTTGTCGAAGTGGAACAAGGTTATCGAGTTCGCAAGGAAATCCGTGAAATATGTGTATTCGCCAAGCAGGATATTGGACAAGACCCGCCTATTTCCAGAGTGGATCTCTTAAGTTGTCGTAATGTAATGATCTATTTCGGGCATGCATTGCATAAACGACTGTTTCCAATTTTTCATTACGCTTTAAAGCCCCAAGGCTTTCTATTTCTGGGGGCGTCGGAGTCTATCGGCGTGTCTGCAGACTTGTTTGACGTGGTGGATAAAAACCATCGGATTTATAGGAAAAAAACGGCAAACTCCCTATTAATGTTGGATGTTGTTGCTGCTGAGCATGCGGCATCAGCTTCAAAAACCAGTGTGGATGCTCCGGATGATTTTAGTGGCATCACGTGGTTTGATGTGCAAAAAGAGGCTGATCGGATCGTTGTCAGCAAATATGCCCCGCCAGGCGTCATTATTAACAGCAAGTTGGATATTGTTCAATTTCGGGGTCGAACAGGCGTGTATCTTGAACCAGCATCGGGAATGCCAAGCGTAAATTTGCTAAAGATGGCCCGAAACGGATTGTTCTCTGGGCTGCGAGCAGCTGTTAACCAGGCTAAAGAAGAAAATGTAATTGTAAGAAGAGAAGACCTGCGTATTCTCAATAACGGACATTCACATCAGGTCAATGTTGATGTTGTTCCGATTAGTGGACCCTTTCACAAAAGTGAATATTTCCTAGTATTATTCCAGGATTCGGCATCCCCAGAACTGCCTGCAAGCGTGCCTGCTGGCAGTGCTTCAACAACCCAAGATTTCTATGACGCAGCGGCTGTCACTGAAATTATGCATCTAAAACAGGAAGTTGCGGCCACCAAGGAATACTTGCAGTCGATCATAGACCAGCACGAAGCCATCAATGAAGATCTCCGTTATGCTAACGAAGAAATGCTATCAAGCAACGAAGAAATGCAAAGCATGAATGAAGAGATGGCGACTGCTAAAGAGGAGCTCCAGTCATCTAACGAGGAATTGATGACTTTGAACGAAGAACTGGGAAATCGTATTACGGAACTGAGTCATGTCAACGATGATATGACCAATCTGCTTCGCAGCATCAACCTGCCTGTTCTCATCTTGAACAAAGATTTGCGAATAAGGCGATTCAATTCCATTGCCAAAAAGATATTTAATCTGATCGGCGCCGATGTTGGACAATCCATTAGAAATATTAAGCCGAACATTGATAGTCTTGATTTGGAGCAGGCCAGCCAAGAAGTCATCGAAACGCTGAACACAAAGGAACAGGAAGTTCAGGATCGGTGGGGACACTGGTATTCCATGCAGATACGTCCTTTTCGGACCATCGAAAATACGATTGACGGCGTAATCATCACCTTCGCCGACATTGATTTCATCAAGAAAAATCTTCAAATTGCTCAGGAAGCTCAGGAATATGCTGAGGCGATTGTTGAAACAGTAAGGCAGCCCCTTTTGATACTCGACACTGATCTGCGACCGAAAACGGCTAACAAGGCTTTCTATACGATTTTTCAATTGACGCCGAATGAAATGGCTGATCAATCTATTTTTCAAATCAAAGAAGGGTTGTGGGACCTTCCGACGCTGAGAACGCTTTTAGATGATATCCTCAACAAAGGTGCGACTTTTGAAGATTTCGAATTTAGCTATGATCTGGCTGATGCAGGAACAAAACATATGCTCATTAATGCGCGGTTGATCATAAACCCACATAACAAGGCAAAACTGATTCTCATAGCTCTTGAACCTCTATTGAAAGGATAGTCTATCCTTTCAATAGAGGTTGGAACAATTAGGGTGATGTACAGAGAAATTTAGATAGGGTCGGTTTTACAAAAGGATTCAGGCTGGAGGTGATTCCATGTCTCATACTGCTGCAGGTAACAAACCTGATAGTGCATGTTCCGTAAAGACCATCCAGCCCCAGTGTAATGCCTGCATAGAGGAAATTCGACGGCTAAAGGAAGAGTTACATATTCAGACATTTGACTTAGGAATTCAGTGTCAGGCTATGCAGGATACTGTTGCAGAATTGGAGGAATCACGCCAGCGTTATGCTGATCTGTATGATTTTGCGCCAGTCGGTTACGTGACATCTGATGAAAAGGGCTGCATTAGTGAGGTTAACCTTGCCGGCGCGGCGCTGTTAGGTATGGAGCGATCGCAAATGATTGGAATGCCAATGTCAGTCTTTGTTGATAAAGGCAATGTTAAGCTTATTTTTAATCATCTGCACTCCTGTAAACAGAGCGGTGAAACGGTGGTTACCGAACTGAAACTTTCATCAAAAAACGCGAAGGTAGTTTATGCGCAGTTTATTACCATGATAGTACCTGGCGTTGGCAGTGATGTGACACAATACCGGACGATTATTACCAATATCACCGGAATTAGGAATGCAGAAACTGAAATTGCTTGTTTGCAGGGAACAGAGAAAGCACTGCTTGCCAGTGAAGAACGATTGAAATATTATGCATCTGAGCTGGTGTCGACAAATAGTGAACTCAAAGCATTCGCTGATATTGTGGCCCATGATCTTCGGACGCCAATGGTCAATCTCAAGGGGTTCTCGCGAGAACTGGGTTATTCATTGATTAATTTAAAAGACATCATGTGTGAGATCGTATTGCAACTTCCGGAAAACAGCCAGAAGAAGGTTAAAGAACTGATGGAATCGGAGATGCCAGAGGCCCTCAAGTTTATTGAAACATCGGTTGATCGGATGAGCAGGATGGTCGATTCCCTTCTTAAACTTGCCCACTTAGGTCGACGCAAGATGATCTATAATATGGTTGATATCGGAGAACTTGTTGCGAATATAATATGCTCTTTCCACCATCAAATCGAAATGCACAGCATTCACATGGACATCAGACCATTACCTCAGATTAAAACTGACCAGATGGCTATCGAACAGATTTTCAGCAATCTGCTGGACAATGCCATTAAGTATCTAGACACGGATCGTCAAGGTGAAATTAGGTTATCCTGCACTCATGAAGGTGATGAATATCTTTTTAGCGTAGAGGATAATGGCTGTGGTATCACCGCTAACGATCTAGGCAAGATGTTTGAAAGTTTGCGACGAGTGGGAAAGCAGGATGTACCTGGAGATGGAATGGGTTTAGCTTATGTGCGGGTGCTTGTCAAACAACTGGGTGGAAAGATCTGGTGTGAATCCGAACCAGGTGTCGGGACAAAGATATTTTTTACGATACATAATGGACCGTTACAGACGGAGGAGCATAGAGGACTGTGATTTTACACTAAAAACTAGGTTTATTAGAACCTAGTTTTTATATTTTATAGATAATTTTAGGGCTGCCTCAAAGTTTTAATTTACTTTGAGGCAGCCCCTTTTGGATTAAGCGAGCGGCAAGGTAATCGTAAAGGTTGTTCCTTGATGCACAGTGCTTTTAACATCAATGCGACCGCCGTGCATCTCGACGATGAATTTAACAATTGAGAGTCCGAGTCCTGTTCCGCCAGCGCTGCGGGCTCGGGCCTTGTCAACTCGATAAAACCGATCAAAAATAAGGGGCAGATCTGCAGCAGGAATGCCGATGCCAGAGTCTTCG
>JACMKU010000220.1 GCA_014379965.1 Chitinophagaceae bacterium | reverse complement strand
CTAACTAAAATTTTCGAAAAGGTTTAGTGGGTCCAAATTTTAGAGTGCTACTCACTATTGACCACTGACCACTCACTATTGACCACTGACCACTCACCACTCACTGCTCAATGCGTCGCCCACAATTTTTTTTGCTTTCTCGAGCAGTCCAGGGTCGCCATCATTCATAACTTGTAAGTTCGCCATGGCTTCGCGCAACCAGAGTAAAGTGAAATCTGTTTCAGCGCCTGCGAGGTCGCCACTATTGTCTATGATATCAGCATATTTTATAATCTGCGCCTCACGACTTATTTTTCCCAACCGTGCTCTCTCTTTTTCCTTTCTTTTTCTGCGGTTCAATTGAGGATACTTCTGTTTCGTATAAACATCGGTTAGTTCGATGACGAGGCGAAGAGTCTTGGAAACTTTTGCCTCATTGAGAACGGTCAAAAGAAATTGTTCAAGTTTGTTGGTGGTCACGTCGGTATCCTCGATCACATCGTGTAGCAAGGCAGCGGATAAGACTGTCACATCAGAGGTGTACTCGCGGCATATCTCCATCACCCTAATTGGATGCACGATATAGGGCTCAGGCGAATACTTTCGTTGCTGGTCGCCATGAGCACTTGTCGCAAATTCCTTTACCTTCTCCAGGAGTTGGTCCATGAGCATGATCAGCAAACTTCGGACCTTTACGGGACACGATGTACGTACATTGATAAACTCTTACCTATTTATTTAAAAAAAAGACCATCAATGATGGTCTTTCAGGAAATCTTATTCAGATAGTTGCTTTAGGAATTTTTCAGAATTCGCCTTCACGTTTGCCGGCGGATTCATGCTAAGCGACTTCTTGAAATTTACGATGGCATTTTTCTTGTCGCCCTTCGCAGCATAACCTTCGCCCAAACTATCGAACGCATTCGCACTGTTTGGAAAGCGCCTCGTAACCAGGGTGAATATTTCGATTGCCTTGTCCTGCTGCCCATTGTTCATCAGCTGATAGCCATAAAGGTTGAGTTCGTTTTCAGTGGCGATGGCGAGTGCATCCTTCATGATCTTGTCAGACTCTTCCGTCTTGCCTGTCGACTTCAGCAATCCCGATTTCACACTTAGAGTCGCGAAACTGTTATTTTGAGCAACCGCCTGGTCTATCCACTTCAGCGCCTGCTCCTGGTTCACTTTGTTTTGCAGGGCATAATTAGCGGCACTGGTATATCCCTGCCAGGCGAATCCTGTAGGGCCTTTCAATTCCTCCGCTGCATTTTCCATGACGAGATTGTCTACGTCGAATTCAATCTTGACTGGAAACTGTTTCTTCTCCCAGTTCAACACGAGTTCAGCAGATGTCTTAGAGGGGTTAATAAAATCATAGGTCAGGATTTCCGTCATGGGTATCGCGCGGGTCTTGATAGGTACGCGAACCTGATCGTTCTTTGGATCATACCAGAAACTTCCCCACGATCTGCTGTCCCTCGACAGGATTGCTTCGCCAGAGTTGTCGGCGTTGATGACGAAGAACAATCCATATTCACCCGCTGGAACCGACTGCCCTTCGATCATGGCGGGATGGGAAAGCTTAAGGACCGTGTTCTCATTGGCGCCTGCTCTCCATGGTGCGGAATTGCCGGCTCCAAAGCCCTGGACATTCCATCCAAATGGCACAAGATTTCCCCATACTACCCGGTTCTTGACGGCGGGTCTGGAGTAATTGACGGTGACCGTTGAGATACCAATGGTCTGGGTAGTGGATGCAGCTGGACTCGGAGTCCTCGGAGTAGTGATTTGTTGTGCTATCGTGGTTACTGATGCGACGATAGTCAGCAGCGACAGCATAGTACGTTGTGCAAGTAGTTTTGTCATTGCGCATGTTTTAAAGTAAAAGATCTTTTTTGGGCCATAAAATTTACGCAACAGCGAAGGCCATTCCGTCGAATTATACGTAGGCGGTTGTGGGAAGGGGTGGTTGGTTGCCCAGTTTGATTGAGTTGATTGAGTTGATTGAGTTGATTGGGTTGAATGAGTTGATTAACTGACGTCTTGAACCGGTTCTCCATACTCAACTTAATCAACCCAAGCAACCTATTCAACGGCCCCACAAATCATCTTGGCATAAAAATGGAACTCAATATCTTAAATTCAAAACACATGGATATAATCATTCAATCATTAGGCTTTAAGGCAAGTGACGATTTGGAAAATCTCGTCAGAAAAAAATTAAGTACACTAAAGAGTGACAGGATCGTGAGGGCGAACGTTGTGCTTTATAAAGGCCCTGAAAGTGCTCCTGAAGGAGACTATTGTGAGATCAGGCTCGAGATTCCAGGAAATGACAGTTTTGTTAAAAAACATAGTGCCCAGTTCGAGACTTCTATTTCGGATTGTGTGGAAGTATTGACACAGATGGAAAAAAAGACTAAAGACAAAAGAATAGATGCGCGCCAGGCAGAAGTACTCGCTATCCAGGATGCGATTTTAGAAGCAGGCGAAGGACAAGACGAAGTTGAGTTGGAGGATGTAGTTAAGCCGGCCCGTTCGTAAATAAGTTGCTTAGTTGCCTGACTTCTCAGTATGCCTGATTGAGTAGGTAATTCAAACTCGATTCTTTCCTAATCTCTGCGCCTCTGCGACTTTGCGTGAAACCAAAAAGCCTGGAAGATTCCAGGCTTCGTACGCATACTAGGACAAGTGTACGTATATACTAGGACAAGACTAGTCAGGGTGTGCTAACGTTAATAGTATAACCGCCGAAGCCATTCCCTATGGGAACATAGGGTTGGTTGCCGGTGACCCTTACTCGAATATATCTTTTCCCGCTTATGACTGCGTCGATGTTAGGTCCATTTATATCATCAATAGTGTTGAGCAGTTGCCCTTGCATGTTATAAACTTCCACAGCAATGTCGCTGTTTCCATTAGATATCACACGAATTCTTTTATTATTGGCTTCCTTTTTCCAAAACGCGTCATTGTCTCCCGCATGTTCCAGGATCCCCGACTTCGTACCTGTTGAAGGAAGTGGTGTAGTCGAATTATTTAATGTGGGTGCATAATCATCAGCCCTCGTGCCAGCTGCGGCAAGTAGTAATGTCATATCATCCTGGGGCTGATCGCAACCATTGCTGCTAATTCCTTTGTGCCAGGTGATGATGCTTTGATAGTATGAGATTCCCATGATAGGGGCCCAGCCCAATGTCCCATATCCGAAACCTGTATGATATTCCTCCTCCTGACTGCACGCTTCAGAATATCTTGACTGGTGAAAGAGGCCGAGCGTATGTCCAAGTTCGTGAGATACGGCACCAGCGATATATTTTTGATTGTATTGTAACACATCGCAGAAAACGAAGCAAGGCGTATTGTCAGCCCACGACATGCTACTTATCATGGCTGTTCCACCAACATTGCCAAACCTCTCCATCATATTATAAGTAATAACGCAGCGCATACGTCGGTTTGCCGGGGCAGCAGCGTACTCCTGTTCGCTCCTAGTGATCTTTACGAAGAACCCACTAAAATCTTCCATTACATTCTGAAAAATATAATCTCGCATAGCTGCAGTGAGTAGCGAGTTAGGTACGGCCGGGCAGGAGATTGTTGATTCTGTATCCCATGCACTGTTTTGTACGTGTTGACCATTGAAGTCTAACAGCAACACGACGGGTGTCGTCGGTTGTTGTGTGACTCTTGCCATTGAGGCTATGCGTGTTCTCTCAGCATCCTCGTGTTGTATGCAGGGTGGTGGCAGTTGTACAGTTCGGTCAGGGGCTGCGGTGGCAATACCAGTTGGGTCGGAGGCGTTTTTGGTGCAAGCTGTCAAAAAGAAAAGGATAGCCAAGGCTACTCCTGGAACATTCTTTTTCATCGTTGGGTGTTGGTTGAGTAAATGGGTTAACTCGGTTGTTCCAGGAATCAGAAGGATTCTATGAAAAGGCGCTCACAATCGCAATGGAATATCCAATTGAGATTTTCAATTCACTTGTATGAGAAATTATAGTTGGTAAAACACAGGTGAGAAAGGAGAATCGTAGGAATGGGACAAAGCTAATGCGGTCCGGGATACAAGGTAGGGGAATTCGGTTGGGAAATGAGTGACTGCGGGAAAATATTGATCGGACTCAATTGCAGCTTTCGGAGTCCGGAAGTCCGGAGGTCCGAAATGCCCAAAGAAAACTTTGATATCAGTGACGTCTTTCCGACTTTCGGACTCTTCCGACTTTCTTCTTTCTATCGTTGAATAAGTATTTTCTGCACGATAACCGAACCTCCTGCACTAACGTGAACCAGGTAATTACCATTGGGAAGGTGGCCGAAATCTGCGGCTATAATGTTTTGGCCCGCCCTTAAGGTGATTGGCTGTTGCCAGATCAATTTTCCTTCCATGTTCATGACCCTGACAAGACCTTTATCATTGCTTCGCGCATCGAGAACCAGTTTTACTTCACTATGTACTGGGTTCGGTTGCACCCTCAGGAGTAGTTGTTGGCTGTTAAGATCAACAGTTACCACTCGGCTCAAGTCTGTCTTGCCATCCTTGTCAACATACTGCACACGGTAATATAGCTTTCTCGTACCGGCTAGTTTCATGGCCTCCACATCCGTGAATACATAACTATTTGCCAGTGCGCCATTTGCATTTACGTGGCCCACGTTTGCATAATCGCTTCCATTATTGCTTCGTTGAACAAGGAAATGATCCGTTTGTTCTTCGGAAGCGGTTTTCCAGGAAACAATGACATTGGCATTGTCGGGACTTGCGTCGACAGAAACCCAGCGGAGTGGGAGAGCGATGAAGTCTCCGTCAACAACGAAGAAATCTGTAAGGGTAGGGCTGTCGCCATCCGTTCCGAAAAAGAATAGCCTGTTGGAAGCGATAGTTGCGAACGCGATTTCCGATCCATCTGAAATGGGGTTGGTGTTAATGTCTTGTACGAGTACTGTCCCGGCCAGTGTACCATCGGATCTCCAGGGTTCAGCACCATTGACGCCATTGTCCGCAATGAAGAAGAATTGGCTGGTGGTATAAATAAATCCAAGATTATTCTCGTCGGCGCCATCGGCCGTTGTGGGCCCTATGTCTTTTAGAAGAACGGTCCCCGCCGCTGTGCCATCGCTGATATAATATTCCCGGCCTTCACCTGGAGTAGTTGCAATAAGGAAAAACTTGTCACCCTGGAATAGACCAGTGCCCACGAAACTGGGAAGTGTCAGTACCTCTGCATCGTCTACTCCTGGTGCTATATCTTTTGTCATCACTGTGCCTGCTGTCGTACCGTCACTTTCCCACAACTCCCGCCCATCGGCGGTTGTAGCAGGGAAGTAGAATTTGTTTCCTTTCGTAACCCCGAGTATAACGAGCGGTGCACCATCACCTATACCCACATTGATATCCTTCACCAGACTAGTTCCGGCCATTGTTCCATTTGTCTTCCACAGTTCAAATCCATTTGCCGATGCTCCATTCGATCCAGCGAAATAGAGTTCATTTTGAAAGAGATAAAATCCGCCAATGATATTAGGGAAATAGAATGGAGGGGTAGGCGGTGTAGGATCGATATCAGCAACGAGGGAAGTTCCACCTACTGTCCCATTCGTCTTGTAAATCGCCTGGCTGAGAACTGGATCGAATGCGGTATAAATCAGGTCCGTACCGTATTCGGTGAATTCACTTATCGCTGAGCCTGCGAATGGCAAAGAGTATGTGCTCAGCAAAACTGTATTCGGGTCCGAGCCCTCTGTTGCCCAGAGTTCGTTACCAGAAGTGGAAGTAGAAAATACAAGCCTATTATTAATTACGCCAAATACATACGTTCCAGCAACCAGGAATGCGTTGGTGGCTCCGGGAGTCTTGATGTCTTTTACCTGGACAGTTCCCGGATCTGTTCCATTTGTCTTCCAGAGTTCTCGACCAGTTAGGCCGTCATCTGCTGTAAAATAAAGCTCATTGTTGTACACAATAAATCCATGCGTAGGTTCTGAACTTGCAGCGGCGTTGATATTCTTCACGATAGTGGTTCCTACGATTGTTCCATCCGTCGTCCACAATTCAATTCCTTCCGCACCCGTGTTGCCGGCGAAATACAATTTCCCGTTTAATACGCCGTAATCATAGGTGGCCTGGACTGTAACAGTAGTGCTTAACTCAGTAAATAGGTTTGCCGAAATGTTGTAGGAAAATAGCGTGTTACTGGCACCTGAGTGCAGGATCAAAATGTTACTTGTTATCGGAACTGCCCAATCAAAACTTCTATTATTGTCTAATCGGGTTGCCTGTCCATAGATAACGATTGAAAATGCGGAGAGCAAGCAGAGGATGAGTAGCTTTCTTTGCATATTAGTTTGGTTAAATTATGACGTAATGGATACAAATGTTTACCGTGCGGGGCCAGGACTAGGTTTTAGAAGGATGTCAGCAGGGGAGTGTTCAAGAGGGGAAGGAGGACAAGGTAGCGGATTGAGAGTGAAAGATAATAATCCCACTGCATGAGTCAAAAAAACTTTTGTTATGGCGAGAGCGTATTTTCCGAAGAGTAGGATTCGATAGGCAATTGCCCATTGCCTATTGCCTATTGCCCATCGCCTATTGCCCATTGCCTATTGCCCATTGCCTATTGCCCATTGCCCATTGCCTATTGCCCATTGCCCATTGCCTATTGCCTATTGCCTATTGCCCATTGCCTATTGCCTATTGGGGGGTGGGATTACTCTCTATACTTACGATCTCCACTGGTTGTGTTTTTCCCTTCAACCGGATAGTGCCGATTGATTCCGTTTCATAAAAATTCTGTAGACCGGAATGATCCAATACATACCTGGACGTAAGGAATCGCTTGTTGTATTCATTACAGACACCTTGGATGCGCGCGGCAGTGTTGAGCGTGTCTCCATGGTAAGCAATATCCCGCTTGATATCTCCTACCTCCACTGCTGTTACAATTCCCATATGTAGCCCTGCCTTAAACTTCGGCACCTGCCCATACTTTGAGAGGTAGTGCTTCGACCGGCTTGCAAACCTTGCCTCGCATGCAAAATAAAATCTCACGCAGGCTAAGTCTTTCAATCCTTCCTCCAATGTCCATGTCACGACTACCTCATCGCCCACGTATTGGTAGACCTGGGCATTACAATCTGGGATCACTGAATTAATGTCCATGAAACTATCCCTAATGAATGCACTGTATTTGAGATGCCCGAGAGCCTCGGCGAGCGATGTAGAGGAGTGAAGGTCCATGAAGAGGAATATCCGTTGTTCTTCCCTGGGCTTCCTGTATTTCCCAAGCAAAAGGGGCAGTAACACTCCCGGTCCATATTTTCTATTCACCTGATTAATGAAGTTGATGAGTAGCCCGGCAGCGATGTTAAAGATTAATAGAAAATAGAAGAACGCATCCCACGATTGTTGCGCCGTTGCAGGATCCTCTTTTAATGACATCTGCTCCATCAGGAATGGATACAATACAGAACGAACGACGCTTAGTAGAATTATAAATATGACGAGGTTGATGATGGCCTTGCCGAAAATGATTATTCCGAGTGACTTGTTATAAAAGAAACGCTTTTCGAAGAAGAGTCCCACCAAACCTGCCGCGATGCCATTGAAGAATCCAACAAATATTGCAAGGACGATATTGGCCTTTAAACTTATAGACGCTCGTAGACTTGGTCCTGCCGTCAACAATAAAAGATGTGCGAGTATGGCAAGCAATACATAAGCAATCAACCAAAAACTTACCTGGGATAATATGAAAGTGAGGAATGGAAACCTTGTCGCGAACCTTCGAGCGAACCGGGTGTAGTCAAACTTCTTTCCCATTTGGCAGTTGGCTTTATTCGGACAATATAAATAAGTTTGGGGAGTATGCGTTAGTTATTGCGTCGAAGGCTGGAAAGAATCCAGATCACGACGATGCTAAGCCAGGCTGCGAAAAAACACCAGACGGAGATTACGAAGCCATTGAAGAAGGCTTCAGCTGCTATATAAGAAATCAGGAAACTCACGCCGAGCCATTTTAATCTGCTTATGCTCGATAAGAAAGGAGTAACAATAGTGGCAATAAAATAAAGGATACTGAAAACCACAATTGATCGCTTGATGAGCGGGGGAAGGTCGAAAGCGTAATGAATATGATGATGGTTCGCCACTGGTCTCACATGATAGGCGCAAAGGATAAAGCCAATGCCAAGGAATACTATTGCACCGATTACGACGAAGACATCCATGATCTTCTTTCTTCGAGAATCTGTTTCGAGTAGCCGCACAGCCAATGGGATCAACAGCGGCCATATCATCATGGCGAAAACCAGAAAGGTGTAGGTGAAAAATGTTTGTCCTCCAATTGGATGATGTTCCCTAAGCGAAAGCCAGAGCATTCCTTCCGCTAATTGCTGTATTGCGAACACCAATGGGATACTTGCAAAAAGACGTTGAGGTGGTGTCCGTGCTTTTGCCAATGAGACTGATCCAAGAATACCGAGGACGGCACTCGCTCCAAAACTAGCTCCAGCCGAAAAACACATTGAACTTCCTCCGTTTTTTATCGTCGTGAGTGCACCACCTTTCTTTAATCCTAATGACCGCTGCAAGGTAAGATCTTTGACGGACACTGATAGCGTGCAGTAACTGTTATATAAGGGGTTAAAAAGAAATATCCCGGAATGGTATTTAAATACCCGCCAGGATAGCAAAAAAGTCTGTGAATGATGTCGTGAAATAAAGATACTACCTGGTCAACGATAAGTTGACAGTAATATCATATGGTTTTCAAAATCACAATGAGGTAAAAAAACTATTGTGCCTGTTTAACGTTCACGGCATTTGGTCCGCGTTGTCCCATTTCCACTTCAAAGGTCACTGTATCATTATCATGAAGATCGCCATTCACGTTATTGATGTGAACGAAAATGCTTTCTTGTGTGACGATGTCTTTGATAAAACCAAAACCTTTAGCGCTGTTGAAAAAGGTAACCTTACCTTTTCGTGTTAATTCAGCTTCAGTTGGAGGTACATACTTCGGAACACCGATCTCGATGTCTTCCAGCTTGATGTTTACCTTCTTTCTTGGATCCGGAGGGGTGTCCGAAAGGTTGCCATTTTCATCGACATAGGCTATGTCGTCGGCTTTCTTGCCGTCTTTGGCGTTTTCTTTCTTCTCTAATTTTTTCTCGTTCTTGTCTTGCCTGATTTTTTGTCTTTTTCTTTCTCTTTCTTTCTTATTCCAGGTTTCGCCCATAGATAAATTTGTTTAAGGTGTAGGCCTTTTCATGCGGCCGTTATAATCCGGTAATAGTGAGATAATAGAAAATATTTCCCGGGAGATCGAGATAAAGGTAACGAATTTAAGGTTAACCCGCTGTGAAATGACGACTTCCGACCCTCATTCAGCTTCGTAGGCTCATTTTGCCGACTTTGGCTCCCTTAGAATTGACGAGATTGCCGCTGGGACTCACATAAACACGCGTGTCAGACTCATCGCGGATAATATAAGGAAAATTCCTACTGTCTGATCGGGCCAGCTTCCCGATGATGAACACCTTGTTATTTTTGAGCTTGATAACATTTAATCTGCTTGTTAGAAAATACTCCGTAGAAGGGTCGGCGTCAAAAGAAATAGCCGCCAGGATATTTTTCTCAGGTACACCCATTCGTCCTTCGGTATTCGTTTCGCTTTCCGGGTGTCGCGGACTGGATGTTACCATCGCTACGCCGTTGGGGTTGCCCTGGAATGAACCCGTCTGTCTCCAACCTTTTGAAATGGCCAATATTCTGTCGTCCCTCCCCGGGTGAGTATCTGACGCGCGTACGGAAGCTAGCATCATGATTGCCGCTGAGGCTTCCTCTTCAGAGGCGCCCATTTTTCTCAGTACGAATCCGGAGAATTCATCGGCTTCGAGTTCATTGGCCATTGGCGACTTTCCCCTGTTGACTGAAGGTGAGTAAAGATGGTGACCGATCTCATGAGCCAGTACACTGACGGCTGACCACTTGGTGCCCGTCGCTTCGGTGAGAATTGAAATAAATGCGGGGTTATAAAGTACATACCGCTTGCCTGCCTGCACTACTGCCATTGCATTGGGCACGCGAGCCTCAGCGATTTTGAAATTCGCCTTCAGGCCTGCCACCTCAACAATCTCGCGCGCCATCTTAGCAGCTTCGCTGACAGAAGTGAAGCCCTGATCAGCCGATGCAGGTAAATTTAAATCCTGTGCAGTAGCGGAAGTAACAGTAATTGTAAGGGTTAACAGGGCAAAGAGAAATGAAAGCAATTTATTTTTCATTAGGATACCTTGGTTTAGTAGATAGTGAACAGATTTGATGCCAGTTGATGTTAAGATTTTTGTGGGTGCGAGAATTAACAATCGTTTGCAAGAGACAACGGCCGTCACGGGTGCTTGTCATTTTCCATACTCTTTTTCGAAAGTCACCTCTATACCCCGCAAAGACTCGGTTGCGGGAGTCGAGCGAGAGTGGGTGCAAACCCGGATTATTTGTTAGCAGAATTATCCCACTCATCACAATACTGCGACAACGTCTCAAACAAAGAATCCATCGTCTCAATAGTAGTATAAATATTCACGGGGTTAATCCTAAACCATGTCTTCCCTTTCATAGAAGTGGTGGCAAACCAAAACTTCCCTTCTTTTTCAATCCGGGCGGCGACCTCATGGTGCAATGATTTTAATTGTTCATCGAAAAAACTCTACGGATATATCTTATACAAACGGCCGACATGTTGGGAAAAGCCGCGGACTCGAATGCAACGATCTTTTCGGCAAGCGGATGAAGATGTCTTGCCTGCCGCCACGAGAAGTCCGAAAGTCGGAAAGTCCGGAAGACCAGCTTTTAGTTAGTTTTAGTTCTGATCTTTTCGAAGGAGAATGATTGATACTTTTGATAGTCTTCCGGACTTTCCGACTTCCGGACTTCCGGTCTATTAACAGTAAAAACCATATTTCCCGCCAGTAATCAAACGTCGCCTCGAGGGTAGATTTGCTCTTGCAGCGGCTGATGTGGCAACCTATGTTTGCATTAGAAGTTGGTTGGTATCTCAATCACATTATCCAATATCGTACTGAAAGACTTAATCCAATACCTGTAAAACCACATCCAATATCGGTCAGCTTCTATTTTACTTTTCTATTACATTGAATAAACCCTGCCTTTCAAGGCGGGGTTATTTTTTTGTAACCTTAATCAGCGTTCATAATTCCAGGTTTAAAAAAATAATTGTGTCCCCACGGCAACCACTGAATTTAGTGATGCGATCAGATAGCATTCCTGGCATGCGGTACCGAGGATGAGTTACGACTCTTACACGTAACCCGGTCTTCACTATTTTATCACAATTAATTCTATTGCATATGAAAAAGTTCATTTTGCTAATGCCTCTCCGTGCATACCTTATACCTTTTTTCTTTCTACTGTTGGCCTCATCCTGTTCCAAGGATAAAGACTCACCAACCGTAGTCGATCAGGCGACACAAACTGATCATTCAAAATCGAAGCAGCTCAGACAGTTTCTCCAGGTCAATCTTGTTGCGAACGAAGCTTGCTACGGCGCTTCTCGAATTGATCCCACGCTTATAAACGGCTGGGGCATCGCATTCAGTCCAACGGGCACTCCGTGGGTCAATTCACAAGGGGGACATGTTAGTGACGTTTATGACAGGGAAGGCGCACAAGTATTGCCACCTGTTCATATCCCTTCTCCCGGTGGAAACGAAGGAGGTAATCCTACTGGAATTAGTTTCAATTCAAATGCGGCTGATTTTATCATTCCCTCAGGCAATGCTGCACCGCCTTCCGCCGCGCGATTCATCTTTGTTGGCGTTGATGGCATCCTCTCTGCATGGAATGGTACATGGGGTAATCATGCCTACCTGAAATACAACAACTCCGCAACCTCGGCGTATACGGGTCTTACTCTCGCTTCTAATGCTGGCAATAACTATCTATATGCAGCTAATTTCCGCACAAGAAGCATCGATGTATGGGATAGGAACTGGAATCCAGTATCGATGCCCTTTGCAGACTGGCATATTCCTTCGGGTTATGCACCATTTAATATCCAGGTGGTCAACGGACAATTGTACGTGATGTATGCCAAGGTTGGCCCCGACGGACGTTCACAGGCAGGGCAGGGGAAAGGATTCGTGAACATCTTTACCACCAGTGGACAGTTTGTGAAACGCTTCGCATCAAAAGATAAACTCAATGCCCCATGGGGTGTGGCAATGGCTCCTGCCTCATTCTTTGACGGCGACATGGTGGAAGACGACAATAAAGGGCACGGAAATAATCATCATGAATTGACTCCACAGCCGGCAATACTAGTGGGAAATTTCGGCGACGGCCGTATCAATGCTTATAGCCTGCAAGGAAAATTTCTTGGACAGATCCGCAAACATGGCCGCCCACTGGAGATAGATGGGCTATGGGCGATCACTTTCGCGCCGACTACTTCTACGATCGATCCCGACAGACTCTATTTCGCTGCGGGCCCGGACCTGGAAAGAGATGGACTGTTTGGATATATTATTAAGGATAGCACGCGGCATCAGAATGGTGGTCATGGTCAGGATTGAAGTTTAAGGTTTTAATGTTTGACGTTTAACGTTCATTTGGATCGACGTTTCAATTACGTTTTGAGCATCGATTCAAGCAACGTTAGACGTTAAACATTAAACGTTAAACCAATCGAAGATTTTTAATGCTGGACAACTAGCGTAATTTCGCCTTTATGGCGACTAACACTACAATTGATGATATCCTCGCGAAGCTCAAGATCACATCCCTGAACGAAATGCAGGTCGCCGCCCAGGAAGCGGTGGAGACACACGATGATATTGTGCTCTTGTCTCCAACCGGTTCCGGGAAGACACTCGCCTTCCTCTTGCCCCTGGTCAAATCATTTGACCCAGCGAACCCAAATACCCAGGCCATCATAATAGTTCCATCGCGTGAGCTTGCACTACAGATCGAAACGGTCTTCAAGAGCATGGGAACCGATTTAAAGGTCACTTGCTGCTACGGTGGACATCTTCGGGAGACAGAAGAGAATAACCTTAAGCAACCGCCAGCTCTACTCGTCGGTACTCCTGGTCGTCTTGCCGATCACATTAGGAGAGGAAATATCACTACGGGTTCTATCACCACTTTGATACTGGATGAATTTGATAAATCTCTCGAACTTGGTTTTCACGAAGAGATGGCCTTCATAACGAAATCACTTACGGGAGTTAAAAAACGAATTCTGACTTCAGCTACGAATGCGCTTGACATACCGGATTTCGTGGGTGTAACCGATCCTCACCAACTCGATTTCTCAAAAGGCGATCAACAGGACGTATTACTAACCCTTAAGGTGTTGGAGAGTGATGGAAAGGACAAGTTGGAAACTTTATTTCGGCTAATCTGCACACTTGGAAATAGGCCAATGATCATATTTTGTAACCACCGCGAGTCGGTAGAGCGGACAAGCAAGTGGCTAAAGGAGCATGACATTGTGAACGTTTTTTATCATGGAGCTCTTGAGCAACAGGAACGAGATGCTGCATTGTGCAAGTTTCGTAATGGTACGTCGAACATACTTATAACGACAGACCTCGCCTCACGTGGTCTGGATATAGCCAACATACGATACATTATTCATTATCATTTACCGGGTACACAGGAGGTGTTTACGCACCGTAATGGAAGGACTGCCCGGATGGATGCTAGTGGTACGGCCATACTGATCCTGTCGCCCGAGGAAACCCTGCCCGGGTATGTGGATGCGGCTACGGAGAAGATGGAGTTGCCTGTTTCACCGGGCCTTCCCGAAAAACCGCAGTGGTCGACATTGTTTATTGCTGCCGGCAAAAAAGATAAGGTGAATAAGGTCGATATCGTAGGATTTCTTACCAACCGAGCTCAGTTAAAGAAAGAAGACATCGGCCTGATCGAAGTCAAGGACTTTTTTTCGTTTGCAGCCGTGAGAAAAGTCAAGGTCAGTGCCGCGCTTGTGTTGATTGCAGACCAGAAAATTAAGAACAAGAAGGTGAAGATTGCAGTGGCGAAATGAGAGTGAGAAAGAGCGAGAAAGAGAGCTAGAGCGAGAATCAGAGCGGGAGCGAGGGACTACACTCTAATCATGCTCCTACATACCTCTTTGGGGAATACTTTACTCATTTCGCATTAGGCTAATATGTCATTCCCAATTTCCAGTTATTGTTCAACCTTCAATGGGGCCTGGCGAGACGATGTTACAGAATGTTTCTTAAATTCGCACATGCTCACAGGGAAGGAATTAATACTTACAACTAAGCCGTTTGCCAAGGAGATCCGTTGGAAAAGTTGGTATTATACATTTACCTCCTTCGCGTTATTGATCGGCGCTTTGTTGGGTACCTACTTCGCTCCCTACATCTGGCTGAGGGTGCTTTGCAGCATTTTCAGCGCGCTGATGCTGGCCCGGTGCTTTATGATATTCCATGACTACCAGCATCATTCCATCCTGAGGAAGTCTCACCTGGCGAATTTCATGTTTACTGTATTCGGGATGTATATCCTTACGCCCGCGAGTATATGGAAGCGGTCGCATGATCATCATCACAACAATAATTCGAAGCTCTTTAGTGCAAGTATCGGTTCGTTCCCGATCATGACGAAGGATAAATATTTAGAGGCGCCAGAAAAAGACAAGAAGATATACCTGGCCGTGAGACATCCACTGACAATCGTATTTGCCTATTTCACGATGTTTTTATACGGCATGTGTCTGCAATCATTCCTAAGCAGCCCGCGCCGGCATTGGGATTCCTTGGTAGTTCTGATTTTACATACAGCTGCAGCTGTATTGTTGTGGGTGTTCCTGGGTCCGTTGACATGGTTCCTTACTTTGTTTCTGCCATTGTTTCTTGTACATATGTTGGGGGCGTACCTGTTTTACGCGCAACACAATTTTCCGGGTGTGGTATTCAGAAGTAATATCGAATGGTGCTACGAACATGCCGCCCTGGAATCATCGAGTTATATGGCCATGAATCCTTTCATGCAATGGGCTACTGCAAACATCGGTTTTCACCATATCCACCACATTAATTCCAAGATCCCTTTTTATCGGTTACCGGAAGCGATGAAGAAGATACCGGAGCTACAGCGCGCCACAGTCACACGGCTTTCACCTTCAGACATCATCAAATGTCTCCGACTTAAGTTATGGGATCCCTCACAGAACAGAATGATTACTCTCGCAGAGGTGAGTTCCAAGAAACAGCGTGTTCCAAGAAAAGAATTAATTTAATCAAGCCCATCAATTCGATCCATTCGTAGTTCCAGCGGCCTTGGTCTCTGTAGCTGCCTTGCTCTGCTTCTCGAGTGCGCTAACCCTGTCGACAATGGCATCAAGGTTGCGGAAGTGGATGTATGCCTTCCTGTATTTATTAGCGTCGAATGCAGGCGAACCCATGTAAACACCGCCGGGCTTTGTAATGCTTTTCGAAATCCCCGATTGCGCGGTGATGATTGTGTTGTCCGCCACCTCGAGGTGACCTACGATGCCGACCTGGCCACTGAACATACAGTTCTTCCCGATCTTGGTGGAGCCTGCTACAACACCCGCGGCGGCATAGTAAGTGTCTTCACCTATTTCCACGTTGTGAGCAATATGGATGAGGTTGTCGAACTTAACACCTTTGCGAAGGATCGTAGAGCCTAGCGTAGCCCGATCGATGGCGCAATTTGCGCCTATCTCTACATCATCTTCGATGACCACGTTACCTATCTGTGGAACTTTCTTTATTTCATTGTTCGGGTTGAATCTGAAGCCATCACTTCCCAGCACAGTACCAGAGTGAATGATGCAGTTTTTCCCGATGCTGGTTTCCGAATAAATTTTCACGCCTGCGAACAGGGTTGTGTTGTCGCCGATAACGGCATTATCGCCTACATAGACCTGGGGATAAATCTTTACGTTATCGCCGATCTTTGCATTCTCGCCAATGAATGAGAATTCACCAGCATAAATATCCTTACCGACCTTGGCACTCTCTGATATGAAAGCAAGCTTAGATATGCCTTTCTTGTTAAGCTTAACCTGGTTGTACATCTCCAACAATTTCGCGAAGGCATTCTCCGCACTCTCTACTCTAAGCAACGCAGCTGCTACGGGTGCTGTGAGAACGAAATCTTTATTGATGATCACGAGAGATGCCTTCGTGGTATATAGGTAAGGAGTGTATAGTGGATTAGCAAGGAAAGAGATGGCGCCGGGTTCGCCTTCCTCGATCTTAGCCAATTTTGTAATGACGGCGTCCGGATTTCCTTCGAGCGTTCCCTTGAGCAGATCGGCTATTTGTTGAGCGGTGAATTTCATGCAGGTTATTTTAACTAAAGATAGAAAAATTGGGTTGATTAGGTTGATTAGGTTGATTCGTTGCTTAGTTGCTTGGTTGCTCGGTTTCTTCGGACCAAGCAACCATCCAACTAAGCAACCAAGCAACTAAGCAACCATCAACTCAAACCAGCACCACAAACGGCCCTTTCTCCCTCATTCTTCCAATAGGCTTCACATGCATTCCCAAACCATACTGTTCCAGTATCGCCTCCACTTCTTTTCGTCCGTTTGGATCGACGGCGATCAAGAGACCGCCACTGGTCTGGGGATCTGCAAGCAATGCTTTCACTTCCTCTTTCCGGTCGGCTGAGGCATCGGTGATGGAAATTTTATGACCGTAGCTATCCCAGTTGCGATTTGTTCCACCAGGGACACTCTGTTTCGCAATGTATTCCGCAAGATCACCATTGATAAATGGTATCGCGCTCATATCATCGAGAGTAGCTGTCAGACCGCTTCCTTCAGCCATTTCCACCAAATGCCCGAACAGCCCGAAGCCAGTGACATCCGTCATCGCGTTAACCATTTTTATTTTTCCCAATGCCTCGCCCACTTTATTCAATTGCATCATTTGTTTCGCGGCAGTGCCTGAATGCGCGGACTTGAGAAGTCCCTTCTTCTCGGCGGTCGTTAAAATGCCCACACCCAAAGGCTTCGTCAGGTAAAGCAGATCACCGACCCTGGCAGTGTCGTTGTGTTTAATGTTCTTTACATCTACGAGGCCAGTGACGGCCAGGCCAAAGATGGGCTCAGGGGAGTCTATGCTATGTCCACCGGCGAGTGGGATGCCAGCTTCCGCGCAGATGCTCTTTCCACCTTCGATCACCTTACCGGCTACGGCCGGAGAAAGTTTGTTGACAGGCCATCCTAGGATAGCAATCGCAAGCAAAGGTTTTCCCCCCATGGCATAGACATCACTTATTGCATTCGCGCCAGCGATCCTACCGAACTCGAAGGGATCGTCAACCACAGGCATGAAGAAGTCAGTTGTCGAGATGATGGCCGTACCATTGCCCATGTCGTACACGGCTGCATCGTCCTTACTATGATTGCCAACTAGCAGGTTCGCGTTATCTGGCATTGTGAACGATCCGGACAGTATTTCTTCAAGGACCTTCGGGGCAATTTTACATCCGCAGCCGGCTCCATGGGAGTATTGAGTGAGTTTTATATCTTTTTCCATGTATAGTGAAGGTAAGGGAGAGAAGGGTTTCACGCAAAGGCGCAAAGAAACGCCAAGACGCAAACAAAAAATGCTCTGGCTTTGATAGATTAAAATAGCTTATCTATTGAAGTTACAATCTCACAATGTTCGTTGCGTCTTGGCGTTTCTTTGCGTCTTTGCGTGAAACCGTGACACTATCCCTGCGTTCGCTTTGGCATCCACCATACCACACTCCACCTTAGTCAACAACGCTTGCAACTCCTCACGATTATTCAGCGCTTTATTGTAATGTTTATCATAATACTTCAGTAGAATGCGGAAGCATGATTCAATATCTCCATCCGAAAGAGTTTGGAGGGCCGTTTTAGTCTCCGCTGGTCCTAATCGTTTCTGAATTCTTGTAATGCCTTTCGACATTTTCTCCTGATCTAAATTTCCGTATTCATTTATGATATGTTTCAATCTTTCCTCGAATGGGATGTCGATAAATAATACAGGAGATTGTCGCATCGTATTCCATAGTGCGTTTGGCAGGTTGATGTGGCCGATCCGCTGACTTTCATCTTCGATCCAGATGGGAGTGAAGTCGCCAGCGTCAAACAATCTTCTCATTTCGTGACCAAGTAAATTTTCAAACATCTCCTGTGTCGGTTGGTCCGGCATGCCAATATCGCCGAAGGCTGAACCTTTGTGGTTTGCCATGCGTTCGAGGTTGATGACTATTTCTCCTGATTTTTCCAGTTCGTCTAGTACATAAGTCTTACCGGAACCTGTGTATCCGCCGAGGATTCTCAGTGGCAAATGGAAAGAGAAAGACTCATGTATCCAGTTGCGGTAATTCTTATAGCCCCCAATGAGTGTATGGACTTTGAATCCGTAGAGGTCAAGCAACCATGCAACGCCGGCGCTTCGCATGCCGCCGCGCCAGCAATGAACGAGAATCTGGCGCCCTGTGCCGGCGATCGACTCAACTGTTTCGATCATTGTACGCATCTTTGGTCCGAAAAACTCCAGGCCGATCTTTATGGCCGCCTCCCGGCTTTGTTGTTTATAGGTTGTCCCGACGACTTTTCTTTCCTCATCAGTAAATAAGGGAAGGTTAAATGCACCTGGTATCTGGGCATGCTTGTATTCACCGGGCGAACGGACATCCAATACTGGATGCTGTTGCGCAAGCTCAAGGAAACTTTCTATGTTTAATTTTTCAATTGGCAAGAGGCGAAGATACGATTTGAGGCGGGAGATAGGAGGCGGGAGCGGTCAGTAGTGAATAGTGAATAGTGAGTTGTCAATGGTGAGTGGCGAGTGAGGGTGAATAGTGAGTGGTCAATAGTGAGTAGAGTCTGATTTTGGAAGTTCCAGTCGTAAGGCAAGACCCAATTAAAACGACCCCCTCACTATTCACTACTCTCCATTCACCATCACTCACCATTGACCACTGACCACTGACGGCTGACCCACTCACCGCCGTTCATTTCGATGGCATCTTCCCCGGATCAGCAAGATATTTCGAGATAGCTTCTTCCATGTCGATATTCATGAGGTTAGCCAATGTCAGGAGCCACATTAGTACATCTGCGAATTCTTCACGTGCATTCTCCCTGTCATTGTTTGCGATGGCCGAGGACAATTCACCTACTTCCTCATGAAACCATAAAGCAGTGTGATAAATACCCCGAGCGTTGTCCGTTTCGAAATATCGGTCGCGAACGAGTTGTTGTAGTTCAGATAAATTCATCGTTTAATGTTTAACGTTTAACGTTTAACGTTTAACGTTGTTCAGGTCGTGGAGGTTTTCAATTCTCAGGCTGTACTCAGTCGTAATTCTAATTCCACTTAAAGAACGTTAAACGACTCTCTTACTTCCGACATAAAGCTCATACTCAAGCAGCCGACAATCGATTGTACTCGTATAGAACTCAATCCTTCGCTTTGCCTTTAGGCCAATCTTCTTGGCCAACTCGAGATTGCCTGTGAAGACATATCCCATATATCCACCACATTTCTGTTTCATGAAATCGCCGATCCTGCTATAGGTTTCTTCGAG
Source organism: Chitinophagaceae bacterium (assembly GCA_014379965.1). Taxonomy (GTDB): domain Bacteria; phylum Bacteroidota; class Bacteroidia; order Chitinophagales; family Chitinophagaceae; genus VBAT01. The sequence continues at coordinate 21,848 of JACMKU010000220.1, read as the reverse complement.
CTGACTGATCTCGCCGAGGCGTTCACCATATTCAGGATTAACATAGAAAACTCCTGCAGCATCCTGCGGTATTTCTGTTTCCGCAAAGTCACACACCAAGAATTCAATTAGCCCTGCCACCCCTGCAGCGACAGCATTTTTCCTTGCGTTATCGATTGCCTTGGGACTGTAGTCACTCGCAACGATGCGGAGACCCGGCACCTCTTTTATTTGTGTCTCCAGAAGAGCGTCCTCTTCAACATACCATTTCTCATCATATCCCTGCAGATGCATGAACGCATAATTAGTTCGAAACAGCCCAGGTCGCCTGTTCGTAGCAATCATCGCTGCTTCAATCGCAACGGTACCGGAACCACACATCGGGTTAACGAATGGCGATTGCCGGTCCCACTTCGTAGCATAAATTGTTGCCGAAGCAAGGCCTTCAAGCATTGGCGCCTGTCCAGGGATCTTCCTGTAACCATGGCGCGCTAATGAATCACCGGAAGTATCGATGAAGATCTCGGCCTGTTCATTCTTCCAAAAAAGATGTATCACGGCACCAGTTAATGCCGATCCTGAAGTTGGCCTGTTGCCGGTCTTGTCGCGCAGCCGATCGACGATCGCATCCTTGACGCGAAGGTTAGCAAACATGCTGTTGTTGATCGTCGGATTGTTGACATTGCTCGTGATTGAAAAATAACCGCCATCGGGTAGTATGGTTTCCCACGCGTAATTTACCAGGTGATTGTAGATGCCATCTGCGTCAGAAGCATCGAACTTCTCCAGGCTGAATAGCACCTGGCTCGCGCACCTGAGATTCAGGTTTAACCGGATGCAATCTTTCAATGAGGCCTGTAGACGAACTCCTGTTACAAAGGTTTCCTCTGTATCAAATCCGAGTTCTTTTACCTCCTGTTCAAGGTATGGACTAAGTCGTTTAGGGCAGGTGATAATGACGGAGCCGGAGTGGGTGAATGAGTTCATGTGTGATAAAGGTAGTTCGGAAACGAGAAATAAAAGGTTTTGTTAAGTTGATTGGGTTGATTCAGTTGATTGAGTTGATTGGTTGCTTAGTTGCTCGGTTGCTCGGTTACTTCGGACCAGGCAACCAAGCAACCAATCAACCAATCAACAATCAACTCAATCAACTCAATCAACTCAATCAACTCAATCAACATAGTCAACACAATCCACCCACACGTCGCTATAATCTTTACCTTTGCTCCTCAAATTGAAACCTACATGAAAGAAGTTGTCATCGTTTCCGCCGTCCGTACTCCCATTGGAAGTTTTGGCGGGTCACTAAAGAGCCTGTCCGCCACTCAACTTGGTGCAGCCGCTATAAAGGCTGCGCTTGAGAAGGCCGGAATCAAAGGAGAGCAGGTTCAGGATGTATTAATGGGGTGCGTGATCCAGGCTAACCTGGGGCAGGCACCAGCGAGACAGGCAGCAAAGTTTGCAGGGCTTCCCAATGAAGTGAATTGTACAACAATCAATAAAGTGTGTGCCAGCGGAATGAAGGCTATTGCTCAAGCGGCACAGAGTATTAGACTAGGCGATGCCGACATCGTAATCGCCGGTGGAATGGAAAGCATGAGCAACGTTCCGTTTTATGCTGATACGATGCGATGGGGAAATAAATATGGCAACACTTCGCTGATTGATGGATTGGCAAAAGATGGCTTAACTGATGTATACGATGGAAAGGCCATGGGTAACGCGGCCGAACTCTGCGCAAAGGATTGCAACATCAGCCGTGAAGACCAGGATAAGTTTGCCGTTGAAAGCTACAAGCGCAGCCAAAAGGCGTGGGAGGATAGTAAATTTGCCGAAGAGGTGATACCGGTGACGATCCCACAGAAAAAAGGTGATGCGATCGTGATTGCCAAAGATGAGGAACCTTATAATGTCAAGTTCGACAAGATACCCTCACTCAGTCCTGCATTTCAGAAGGAGGGTACTGTAACGGCTGCCAATGCAAGCACTATGAATGATGGTGCTGCGGCGCTGGTGTTGATGAGTGCAGAAAAGGCAGCAGAGTTAGGTATCAAAGCCATTGCAAAAATACTCTCTTATGCCGATGCCGAACAGGCTCCTGAATGGTTCACCACCAGTCCTGCCATCGCAGTACCGAAAGCTGTGCAGAAAGCAGGATTGAAAATGACCGATATTGATTATTGGGAATTAAATGAAGCATTTGCAGTGGTCGGCATAGAGAATACAAAACGAATGAAACTAGATCCGGCGAAAGTGAACGTACATGGCGGTGCCGTATCACTGGGACATCCACTTGGTGCGAGTGGTGCAAGGATAATCGTCACACTAATTAATGTACTACGGGCAAATAAAGGTAAATATGGAGCCGCGGGCATTTGTAATGGAGGGGGAGGAGCTAGTGCCATGGTTGTGGAATTCCTCGGGTGAAAGCGTTTAACGTTTAAGGGTTTAACGTTTAACGTTCTTTAGTCCGAAGAGGTTTTTCGAATTCAGCTTGTAGATAAACGTAATTGCAGTTCCCGCTTAAAGAACGTTAAACCTTTAAACGTTAAACGTTTTAGTAGAGGAGCAAAAACTAGAGAGCCTCCATCTCTGGAGGCTCTCAGTCGGTTTTGGTTTATGTGCTCGGTTTGTTTTTAACGGCTCTACTTATTTCGATTACTTAATCTTTTTTGACGTTGATGAGGGCTCTTCTATTCCGGCTACGGCCATCAGGGTTATCGCGACCATCTATTAACTCCATCTCTATCGGGCAACATGCTCCGAAGGAAACCAGTCTCAACCTCGTACTGTCGATGCCTTTCTGTGTGAGGTAAGCCGCACAAGCCTTCGCCCTCTTTTCTGAAAGCACCTTATTATATTCCTCTGTGCCACGGCCATCGGTGTACCCGGAAATCTGTACCGTTATTTGTGGGTTATCCATCATCATTGTATAGATCGAATCAAGCTTGCTCAATGCTGTTCCGACTAACTCACTCTTGTCGAATTCAAAGAATACAGTGACGACATCTTCCGCTTTGATCACCAACACCTCTTCTGGTGTTTCTTCAGGTGTCTTTTCCATACACACATCTGCATTCCGGAGTTTATCGGTCAGCAGGTCCGTTTCATCTGTCGATTCCACTGTGAGGTAGGAGACACTTTCATTATAAAGAACCCTGTTGATCGTGAGTTGCCATTGCTGGTAGCTATCTGTCGGGCCCAATTCAAACGTATACTGGCCATCGGTGCCTGTAGTTGTCTTCCAGGTCTTACCCAACGGGTCCTTAAGAGAAACCTCTGCGCCGGTGACTGGAACATTATCCTTACAATCCATGAGGATGCCGGAGACATGCTTGTTCTTCGCCGTCTTCTTCACGCTGTATGTTTCAAGGCAACAGCCTGCACCGCGGTCAGAACTGAATATAGCGTTGCTAAGGAGAGGACTATTTTCCTTTGCAAGAAAATAAACATCATCCCTCGATGAGTTTACAGGGTGTCCAAGGTTTTCTGGAGCTTTCCAGGATGTTCCTTCACCTTTTGCGGAATAAAGATCATATCCACCCATGCCGAGACGGCCATTGGAAGAGAATACAAGTGTTGTACTGCTATTATGATAATAAGGGGCTTGCTCGTCTGCAGTGGTATTAACCTGTGTTCCGGCGTTTACGGGCTCAGCCGTTGTTCCATCGGAATTAAGCGCAGCATACCATATGTCAAAGCTACCTGCGCCTCCTGGACGATCAGAAGCGAAGAACAGAAATTTTCCATCCGAAGAGCAAAAAGGCTGCTTACTATTAAAGCCGGGGATGTTCACCGAAGACACCAGGGTAGGAGCGCTCCAGCCTGCATCCTGTTTCGCAGAATGATAGATCGAGGAAACAGTTTGGCCTTTTTCCTTTCTCCATTGGGAAAAATATAGATGTTTACCATCGGCACTAATACCTGCTGCTCCAACATGGTGGGAAGCTTCTGCGGCGATAGGCATTGGCGACATCGTTTCAATTTTCCCATTGTTAAGAGTCGCATAAAATAATCGGCTATGGTTAGGGTTCATTCCGTTTACTTTTATCGAATCGGCCTCGGTACTGCTGATCAGGAATTGATTCCCGCCGACGTGTACTGGCGCGAACGCACCTTTCTCCGAGCTATTAGGGATATCGAGCTTGTAAGTTTTGATAAGGATTGAATCCGCCCTTGATAGTTGCTGACGAATGTATGCGAGTGTCAGAAGTTCCTTTTGTGCAGCGTCGTTGAAGTGATTGCCATCACCCTGCATTCCCAGGTATTGATTAAGCGCTTCTTCTGCGGCAGCGTACTGTCCGAGGCTGCGTTGACATACTGCGTACCAATATAGGGCATCGCTATGATTTGATGGATCCTTCTCTGCACATTCCTTGTAAGATGCCGCAGCCTCTTGCCAATAGTTTGCGAGTCGATAGCTCTCTGCCTGTTTATACTGAATGTCGCTGCGCGATGTGCTACCGCTGACGATAGAACGTTTTCCTTTTATATTTAAAGGGAACCCGGTAGAAGTTTGTTGCTTGCCGGTCGGCTTCAGGTATTGACCATACAAGTTCGCAGCGGTGTAATATTCACCGGCGGCAAAGTACTGGTCTCCCAACTGCACGGGATTCTTTGCCTGCTGGCCAAGGGCCGGAATGCATCCTGCACATGCAGCCAGCAATACTAAAAATCTGGCGGTTGTTTTCATAGGGATATTTGTTTTACAAATAATTAGTTGGTTATAGTCTTGAGCAACGGATAAAGTCGAATATGCTCCTGGTTCCATTACGCTTGATGTATGAAAGGCTCAACTCAAAACTGTTCACACTCCTCGAAAGCGCTCCGAGCTTGGATGTGTTGGCATCATAACTCAGGCCTACGATGAAGTTTCTCCAGTCGAAGCCCACGAAAGGTGCAATCGCATCTTTTGCGCGGTAATAGCCACCGATCATTAAATCGGTCTCATCATTCACGTTCAATTGCACATACGCGCCAAGCATGGTCTCGCTGGCCGATCCTTGTTTCATGTACAAAACATGGGGGATGAAACTGGTACGCTCGAAAAGGTTGAAGCTAACTCCACCATGAAGCGTATATCGCACTGGAATGGTATTAAGTTCCGCTCCCTGGCTAGACACAATAGGGTCTTTTGGTTTATTCAGATGAAAAACAGAGAATCCACCAAACGCGTTTGTCTTTTTACCGGGTGTTGCGTCGTAATACAAAGCACCGGCACCCAGGTCCAGGGTTGTAGCAGACGTGGTTACAAACGATTCAGTAGTCGCATTACCCGCATTGTATCCTGTAATTGGGTTCCATTGTTCGCCCCATTTAAACTTCGCCTGGTCAACACGACGATTGATCACTCCACCCTGCATCGCAAGAACGACGCGGTGGTTATTCTCTTTCCCAAACTTTACACCGGTATACGCTACGGACGCATAAGCATTGAAATAATTAAACCCACCGTCACCTGCCGATTGATTAAGTAGGTTGACTCCGAGGTTAATATTTTTATTAGTACGCGTATCGAACGAAATACCCGTGGTGCGATAGGGATTGGTTACGCTTCCCCATTGGCTACGATAGATTGCAGATACCCTGTATTCGCCATCACTGCTTCCTGTGAGGGCAGGATTGATATACATCGGGAATGTATAGTTCTGCGTAAAGTGTGGATCCGTCTGCGCAAACGATGGGAGCACGCTGGCGAGTAACAAACACGCTGTAACCCACGTGGATCTTTTAAGGTTTTTATTTTTCATTTTGTACAGGACATTGGTGTTTTCAAATAGATACTGGTTTATTGGTACTCGTGCCGTATTGCTACGACACCAGCTGGTTCTCTAACGTATTAGCGTGATCGAGCCTTTCAGGTTCACGATCCTTCCGCCCGACAATTCCGCCTTCAACACATAGACATACACTCCGACAGGCTGAGGATTACCCTTGTGCGTTCCATCCCATCCCGTATTCTTATCGGTGACCACGGCGATCTGCTGACCCCACTGGTTGAACACGCGCATGTCAATCTTCGTGATATAATTACCATACACCAACAGGCGGTCATTCTTGCCATCCTTGTTAGGCGTGAATACGTTCGGCACGAAGACATCCTTATTCAATGGCAACACTGTGATCGTGTATTTCTGTAGGAGACCAACGCAGCCACCCATAGTTGGAGTTGCTGTGACCTCCGCAATCACTGGATCAATACCGGTGTTGATTGCCGTGAAAGAAGGTACTGTCCTGCTACCCGATGCAGCCAGGCCAATCGCGGTATTCGAATTCACCCATGTTATCGAAGCACCCGGGCTCGACACAAAATCGAACGCTGGTACAATAGCACCATCGTAAACAGTGGTATCGGTACGAAGGCTAACAGTTGGTATCGCATTTACTTCATATTCCAGGCTTGTATTCAAGGCGCACTGTCCGGCATCAGCTGTAAAGGTGTATGTTCCACTTACCTGATTGTCTATTACCGATGGGCTCCACGTGCCAGTGATACCATTGGTTGATGTATTCGCGAGTACTGGTGCAGTCGAACCCATACATACAGACTGGAACGTGCCAAAGCTGAATGTAGGAGTAACGATCGCGCGAACAGTAACTGTGAATGTATAGCTCGTTACGCATTGACCAGGTGCAGGAGTGAAAGTGTAAACTCCACTCGCCTGGTTGCTCACTGCGGCAGGGCTCCACGTGCCATCGAGACCGTTGTCTGATGTCGTCGGCAGGGATGGCACTGCGTCACCTGTACAGATTGATAAAGTGGTTCCAAAGCTGAAGACAGGAACAATATTAGGTGTAACAGTTACTGTCAGAGTCACAGCTCCTGGCAATACGCATTCGCCGGGATTAGGCGTGAACGTATAGGTACCTGAATTTTGATTATCTACAACCGCAGGACTCCATGCCCCTGTTATTCCGTTGCTCGATGTAGTTGGTAATACTGGCGCAGTGGCTCCTGCACAGATGGTCTGGTTCGGCCCGAAGCTGAACACAGGTGTCACATTTGGATTGACAGTTACATTGAACACGAAGGAAAGGGCACAAAGACCAGTCGTCGGTGTGAATGTGTAAGTACCCGAACCTTGGTCATCAACGACTGCCGGACTCCACGATCCTGCGATACCATTAGATGAAGTGCCAGGTAATGCTGGTACAGTTCCGCCTGCGCAAATAGTCAGGGTGGAACCAAAACTAAATGTTGGTGCAATATTCGGATTCACCGTTACTGTAAATGTTGATGTCGTTGCACATCCACCAGCAGGCGTGAACACATATGTGCCAGAAGCCTGGTTGTCTACTACGGCAGGGCTCCATGTTCCTGTAATGCCATTGTCGGAGACAGTAGGCAATGTTGGAACGGTCGCTCCGGCACAGATGGTAAGCGTTGGTCCAAAACTAAACGTCGGCGGGATATTAGGATTGACAGTCACTGTGAACGTAGTGCCGGTTGCGCACTGCCCAGCAGTTTGTGTGAATGTGTATGTTCCTGAATTCTGATTATCTACTATGGCTGGGCTCCAAGTTCCGGTGATACCATTTGTAGAAGTCGTTGGAAGCACTGGAGCAGTATTTCCTTCGCAGATGGTCATGCTCGTTCCAAATGTGAATACTGGAAGCACATTTGGGTTGACTGTAACTGTAAACGTATGTGACAGAGCACACAGTCCTGCAGTCGGTGTGAATATATAGGTACCTGAATTCTGATTATCTACAATTGCAGGGCTCCACGTTCCGGTAATTCCATTGTTGGCCGTACCAGGTAGTGCAGGAACAATGCCGCCGGCACAAATCGTAAGACTTGTCCCGAAACTAAATGTTGGTGGAATATTGGGATTGACAGTGATAGTGAATGTAGTTGGCACAGCACACAGACCAGCGGTTGGCGTGAAGGTGTATGTTCCTGTAGCCTGGTTGTTTGCTACAGCAGGGCTCCATGTTCCTGTAACGCCGTTCGTCGATGTGCCTGGCAGCGTTGGCGCTGTTGCACCGGCACATATCGTCAAACTGCTACCGAAACTAAATAGCGGTGTAACATTCGGATTGACAGTCACGGTGAATGAGGCACTAGTTGCACAAAGACCTGCGGTAGGCGTGAATGTATAGTTTCCAGAATTCTGGTTGTCTACAACAGCAGGGCTCCATGTTCCGGTGATACCGTTAGAAGAGGTAGTCGGCAATGCAGGTACTGAACCATTCTCGCAAATCGTCAGTGTTGTACCGAATGCAAAGGTTGGCGGAATGTTCGGATTAACCGTAACAGTGAACGTAGCTCCTGTTGCACACGGACCCGCATCGGGCGTAAAGGTGTAACTGCCGGAAGCTTGATCGTTCACTACCGATGGGCTCCATGTACCAGTGATGCCATTGGTAGATGTATTCGGCAGGGTAGGGACGCTTCCGCCTGCGCAAATCGTAAGACTTGTACCGAAAGCAAATGTCGGTGGTATGTTCGGGCTAACTGTAACAGTAAATGTAACAGGCAACGCACAAAGGCCAGCTGTCGGTGTAAATGTATAGCTGCCAGAAGTCATGTTATTAACTACAGAAGGACTCCAGGTGCCTGTAATAGCATTGTCTGATGTATTCGGCAGGGTTGGTACACTTCCGCCAGCGCAAATGGTCAGGCTAGTACCGAAGCTAAACACCGGTGTTGCATTCGGGTTAACGGTTACCGTGAAAGACGCAGTGGTCGCACACAATCCTGATGTAGGTGTGAAAATGTAGCTACCAGAGTTCTGGTTATCTACAATCGATGGGCTCCATGTCCCGGTAATACCATTCGTGGAAGTCGTAGGTAACGCAGGTACGGATCCTCCGGCGCAGATCGTTAAGGTAGTTCCAAAACTAAAGGTCGGCGGAATATTGGGAGCAATCGTTACAGCGAACGTCGTTCCCGTTGCGCACTGACCTGCATCTGGTGTAAATGTATAGGTAGCTGAATTCTGGTTGTCAACTATTGAAGGACTCCAGGTTCCAGTGATTGCGTTTGTTGATGTGTTGGACAAGATAGGGACACTGCCGCCAGCACATATCGTAGCACTTGTACCGAATGGGAATGTAGGTGGCAGGTTGGGATTTACAGTCACAGAGAATGTAAATGGCAATGCGCAAATACCAGGATCGGGCGTAAAGGTATAGCTACCTGAAGCCAGGTTGTTCACTGTTGCAGGGCTCCATGAACCATTGATGCCATTAGTAGAAGTCGAAGGCAATGCCGGCACAGATCCGGCAGAGCAGATGGTGAGGCTGTTGCCAAATGGAAATACTGGTATCGCATTTGGATTCACAGTAACGTCAAAGGTTACAACTGTTCCGCATTGACCAGGATTTGGAGTAAATGTATATGTAGCTGAATTCTGATTGTCTACAACTGATGGACTCCAGGTACCGCTAATGTTATTGGTAGAGGTCGTCGGAAGCGCAGGAACGCCGCCGCCAGCACAGATCGTAAGGCTCGTTCCGAACGTAAAGGTTGGAGGGATGTTTGGATTAACGGTTACATTGAATGTTGTGGGGTTTGCGCACAAACCTGCATTCGGTGTAAATGTATAGCTGCCCGAGTTCTGGTTGTCAACTATCGCAGGACTCCAGGTACCGTTGAATCCATTGGTTGAAGTATTTGGAAGCGTTGGAACACTTCCATTCTGGCAAATAATAAGACTGGTTCCGAAAGGGAATGTCGGCGTAGCCCTTGGTATCACGGTAATTGTGATCGTCACAGGGAATCCGCACTGATTTGGATCTGGCGTGAAGGTATAGTTACCTGTAGCCGTATTGCTTACTGTTGCGGGGCTCCATGCACCTGTCATGCCATTGTTAGAAACAGGCTGAAGCACAGGGGCAGGCGTTCCGGCGCAGAAAGGCGGTATAGCCGTAAACGTCGGAACAAATATTGGATCAGAAAGGATGATGCCTGTAAACAGGTTGGTCGTACATCCGTTGATTTGTAAAGAAAAGTTGGAATAGAACCCTTTGTTCATTGCATTTAGAACGATCTGGCCGGCACCGTTAGTTGTTACGGTTATTGGACCTACAGGTGTGCCATCATCATTATAGCTGAGTTGGTAGGTTGTATTTGGTACGAGACCGCCAATGGTGATTGAACCTTCGTTACCGAAACAGGAAGAAGGATTCGTACTTGAAAGGTTGGGTGATTGAATTGAGAAAAAGCCTTTGTAATTAACGCCACCGTTATTCAATGTCACAAGGTCGTTACATAATGATGTGCTTGTCTGAGAACCTGAGGCCTCATAATATACCTCAAGCACATAATTCCCCGCAGGGAAAGTAGTAAGATTGATATTCGATGTAATTCGTTGCCACTTTTGATCGCCCGCCTGGCAAGGACCTCCCGACGGAAAGACGCCACCTGGAACATTACAATCTTCTAACCAGGGGAGATCAACAGATGTAAATGCACCGGGTGCTCCCGACTGCAGGTACACTCTATAAAATATGCGTACGTTACATACGTTGGAGGACGCAGGGTTTTTAAATGTCTTCACTTGTGCGCCGCGAAAAACCAGCGTACCTGAGTTTTGAGTATGCACTCCGAAGTTTGCATTGTCAAATACATTAGACGAAGGCCCGATATGGTCGGCTACGTTCCCTGATGTATTGAAGAAGGCAGTCTGGTTACAATCGCTGATTGAAACAGCTGTTGCAACTGTCCCGAAGGATTGCGCCTTTGCATAACTACAGAATAATATAAGTAGGATGACTCCTGCTAGGGAGAGTGGGCGGGTGGTTTTCATTTTAGTATTGGATTGGTGGCTTTTCATATTAGTAGGTTTGTCATTCCGGCGAGCGCCAGAACGGCAAGTGTGGACCTATAAGAAAGCCGTGGAAAAAAAGTAGAGAATTCTTCATAGTAGTGGATCTTGGCTTAATGGATATCGCACGCAAAATAGAAAACAATTTAACAAACCGTATAATCCACAGAACTATAAAACGCGATTGAGTGGTAAAATGAGTACTACCACTTCGTAGTTTCCCTGTATCCACAGAGCTGTAAGCCTTGCCCACACTATATATATGGCATACAAATTCAAAAACGGTCGTACGCATCAAAAAAACCAGGAAGATTTTTTACTATTTAGCGTCATCGTGACCGGCAGTACAAATACCAATGAGAGGATAGGCAATAGGCAAGAGAGGATAGGCAAATTGACTTGAATCAAGAGGAAAATCCACGTTGTAAGTCAATTGGCAATAGTCAATAGGCAATAGGAAATAGGCAAGTTTAGGTCGCGAAAGTCTTTAAGCACTTCAGTTGCCAATTGATTATTGTCTATTGCCAATTGCTTATTGCCTATTGCTTCGCGTGATCGCATTAATGATACTCGTAGCATGTTCCCTCGAATTTTCAATAAACAGCCTATGCGTATTCATTCCACCGCAGATGACACCTGCGAGGAAAATATTTTTGACATTTGATTCATGCGTAATCGGATCGATTGATGGACAGAATATCCCGTCATTCGACAGTTCAATGCCTATACGTTGTAGAAAGCCCAGATCGGGTTTGTAACCGGTAAGTGCAATGACTAGGTCATTCTCGATAGTCTGTACGCCATCGGGTGTCTGAATATCTACTTCGTTTTCCCTGATCTCCTTCACACTTGATCTATATAAAGCCTTGATCGATCCTTCCTGGATGCGGTTAATGATATCGGGTCGGACCCAGTACTTCACGCGTTTGCCTACATCTTCACCGCGGATGATCATTGTTACATCTGCGCCTTTGCGCCATGTTTCAAGTGCCGCATCGACTGCCGAATTCTGCGCGCCTACGACCATTACTTTCTGGAATGCATAGCCATGTGGTTCCTTATAATAATGAGTCACTTTAGGAAGATCCTCACCCGGCACATTCAGTAAGTAAGGGATGTCATAAAAACCTGTTGCTATAATAATGTTCGCGGTCGTGTATGTTGATTTGCTCGTCACAACCGAATAGTGCTGTGCCTCGCCAGGTGAAATGGATAGGACCGGTTCGTATAAACGTATGTTGAGTCGAAACGAAGTGGTAACTCGGCGGTAATACTCGAGCGCCTCGGGTCGGGTGGGTTTCGGGTTGTTAGATACGAAAGGCACCTCACCGATTTCCAGTCGCTCGGATGTAGAGAAGAAGGTCATGTTGACCGGATAATTATAGAGCGAATTGACCAGGCAACCTTTTTCCAGGATCACGTAATCGATACCTGCTCTTCTCGCTTCGATGGCGCAGGCCAATCCAATGGGGCCGCCACCAACGATGATGAGGGTGTAGTTGGTCATGAGCAAATATAGGATGTGCGATTGTTAGGAATCGGGAATTGGTAATCGGGAATTGGTAATCGGGAATTGGGCTTGCACCGATTCCAGATTACCTGTTACCGATTCCACTTATATAGGTGAAGGCCATTTTAGGTTATCTAAAGCCACTCACTTATTTTTGCCCACCTAAATCAGACTGTATAACATGGCAAGATCTATTGCATACCGTGAGGCTTTACGCGAGGCGATGTCGGAAGAAATGAGAAGAGACGACAGGGTGTTCCTCATGGGAGAGGAAGTAGCAGAGTATAATGGCGCATATAAGGTAAGCCAGGGGATGTTGGCCGAATTCGGACCCAAGCGTGTGATCGACACACCTATTTCTGAACTTGGTTTTACCGCCGTTGCTGTAGGTGCTGCACAGAATGGACTTCGTCCAATCGTCGAGTACATGACCTGGAATTTCGCTGTGTTAGCTTTAGACCAAATTTTAAATACTGCCTCTAAAATGTTGGCAATGAGTGGCGGACAAGTGTCTTGCCCTATCGTTTTTAGGGGTGGCAATGGGTCAGCGGGACAGTTAGGCGCACAGCACTCAACGGCGTTTGAAGCGCTTTATGCAAATATTCCAGGATTGAAGGTTGTTTCTCCTAGCAATGCATATGATGCTAAGGGATTGCTGAAACAGGCCATCCGATACGAGGAAGATCCGGTCTGCTTCATGGAAAGCGAGACCATGTATGGCGATAAGTTTGAAGTCCCCGAAGAGGAATACTATATTGAAATTGGGAAGGCCGATGTGAAAAAACAAGGAACAGATGTCACTATCGTATCATTTAATAAAATGATGAAAGTGGCTCTGGGTGCGGCTTCTGAGCTGGAGAAAGAAGGTGTAAGCGCAGAGGTGATCGATCTCAGGTCGATCCGACCGCTCGACTGGCATACCATTCTTGAGAGTGTGAAAAAGACAAACAGACTTGTGATAGTAGAGGAGCAATGGCCCTTTGCGTCGATCTCTTCTGAGATCACCTACAGGATTCAGAAGGAAGGTTTCGACTACCTGGATGCCCCAATCAGGAGAATTACCGCTGCCGATGCCCCCCTTCACTATGCCCCCAACCTGGTGGCCGCTGCGCTGCCCGATGTTCCGAGGACAGTAAAGTTGGTCAAGGAGGTAATGTACCAGAAAAAATAATTCGCAAGGGTACTGATTCTTAACAAGGATCAATCTGTCTGGCGCAAGACTTGTGGCTGTAAGCTTGTCAACACATTACGTAGAATTACTCTTAATAATTTATTTTGAAGACCATGCAGCTTTTCACCATGAAAACGGCATCTTTGTAATGGTTTTTCATAGGATATTGGATTTTAAAACGAGGCTGGATTTCTATCCGGCCTCTATTTTTTTGAAGAAGTGAGTGTTTCTCTTCGGTCGTTCGGTCAATTAGCAATCGGCAATAAGCAAAAGCACTTAGTCATTAGCCTGCCTTCGCTTAGCATCGAACAGTACAGCCCAATTACCAATTCCTAATTCCGCCTTCGCGGCTGGATCAGCCCGATTCCTCATCCCTAATTGCCGATTCCCATCCCTCAATCCCAATTCTTCCGCAACTTCAGTTACTTTTGCCGCCTAAACTTTGATGGTAATGGCTGAAATTCTTATCATAGATGATGAAAAAGCAATCCGTAAGACGCTAACAGAGATTCTCTCTTTCGAAGGTTATAAAATAGATGAGGCATCTGATGGGGAGGAAGGGTTGAAGAAGTTCAAGGAGAAAACATATGACGTGGTCCTATGCGACATCAAAATGCCCAAGCTGGACGGAATCGAATTCCTTCAAAGGGCTGGGGAGAGCAATGGCGATACGCCCATCATCATGATATCAGGGCATGGTAATATCGAAACGGCGGTCGAGGCCGTGAAGAAAGGTGCTTATGATTTCATCTCAAAGCCACCCGATTTAAACAGGCTGCTTATTACGATCCGCAACGCCATGGAGCGGAATAGCCTGGTTACCGAAACGAAAGTATTGAAGAGAAAGGTGTCCCGCGTACAGGAGATGGTAGGAGCATCTGCCCCAATCAAAAAAATAAAGGACACCATTGATAAGGTAGCAGCAACTGAAGCACGGATACTGATCACAGGCGAAAATGGTGTAGGAAAGGAATTGGTGGCTCGCTGGGTGCATGAAAAAAGTAATAGGGCTACAGGCCCCTTGGTGGAAGTCAACTGTGCGGCCATACCGACAGAGCTTATCGAAAGCGAACTCTTCGGTCATGAAAAAGGATCTTTCACTTCAGCTATCAAACAGCGCATCGGTAAGTTTGAGCAGGCTAATGGAGGAACGCTGTTTCTCGATGAGATCGGGGATATGAGCCTCAATGCCCAGGCAAAGGTTTTGCGTGCCTTACAGGAAGGCAAGATCACTCGCGTTGGCGCCGATAAGGATATCAGTGTTGATGTACGAGTGATTGCGGCCACGAATAAGGACCTTCTCAAGGAAGTGGATGCAAAAACATTTCGTATCGACCTGTATCATCGTCTTAGTGTTATACTTATTCATGTTCCTTCGTTAAATGAGCGAAAGGACGATATCCCAATGCTTGTTGATCAGTTCCTAGATGATATCTGCACCGACTATGGCATCGCAAAGAAGACTATTGATGACGATGCTATTCACTTACTCAAAGACTACGACTGGACAGGCAACATCCGCGAATTACGAAACGTCGTGGAGCGACTAGTTATCCTCTCGGCAAAAGAAATCACTGCAGAGGATGTTAAGAGTTATGTGATGCCAAGGTGATGAACTTATGAGTGCGTAAATGCCAGACCTCAACCGTTCACCGGCCGTAATCCGCCTCTCACCGTGTTTTGCAAAACTTTGAGTCATATTATTTTACCAAACAGAATATTCTGATAATTTTGACCGCTATAAAAATTGGTTCATGCCCATCAAACATTTATTGATCATTTACTTCATAGGAACGCTCCAGGTACTACTTCCTTCTTTTGGATTAGCCAAACTTTTCGTCAAGGCGGGTGTACCGGCATGGAAAGCATATGTTCCTTTCTACAATACCTGGGTCATGCAGGAGATCGCGGGACGGCCTAAGCATTGGGTGTTCTGGCAATTCATACCGGTAGTAGGGTGGTTTATCACTCCTGGCATATTTATCGAATTCGCAAAGGCTTTCGGTCAGTTTTCCTTACGTCATCACACTATGGCTGCACTCGTTCCGTTCTTTTATTTTCCATGGTTAGGAAGTAAGGAAGATGTGAAGTTTATCGGTCCGGAAGCAGTGAGGCGACACAAGAAACCAAGCTGGAGAGAGTGGGTGGATGCTGCTGTTTTTGCCATCGTAGCCGCGACGCTTATACGTACTTTCATTTTCGAGGCCTATACCATTCCTTCAGGTTCGATGGAGAAGACCTTGTTGGTAAGAGACTTTCTCTTTGTAAGTAAGCTGAGTTATGGTCCTCGAATTCCCAATACACCTCTCTCGGTTCCGTTCGTTCATAATTATTTACCTGTTCTAAATACCAAGTCATATTCGGAGGCAATCAAATTGCCATATACGAGGTGGTTCGCGAGCCTGCCAAAGAGAGGTGACGTAGTTGTTTTTAATTTCCCCGCGGGAGATACGGTAATTCATCGTGAGGGTTTTGAATCCGCGCAACCTTATTATGCCTTCGTTCGAAAATTAGGGCGCGAAAGGGTCATGCTTGACGATGAGTTCAAACCCCTGGTTGTACACCCTGTTGACAAGACAGACAACTACATCAAGCGGTGTGTAGGAGTCGCGGGCGATAGCCTACAAATAATAGCAGGGGATGTATTTATCAATGGAAAGTTACAACCGGTCCCTCCAGAAGCCGGAAGGCACTACCTGGTGAAGGCCAAAGCTAATAGATACCTCGATAGAGACAACTTGAAAGAATTGGGTATCTTAATTAATGAAAATGACTTTAGAGAGTTGGCGACTCCATCGCATTACGATATCAATCTCACGCAGGATGAAAAAAAGTTGCTTGAAAAATCTGAATTTGTTGAGGCTGTTCAACTTTCCATATTTGACTCTCCTGACCCCACGGAATTTTTTCCATACGATACCACCCACAAATGGTCTGTTGATGCATTCGGTCCCATCTGGATACCTAAGAAAGGCGCCACTATAACTTTGACTGATGAGAATTACTCAATTTACGAGAGAGCCATTAGGGTGTATGAGAAGAACGATTTTAGTTCCGCCAATGGAAAATATTTCCTCAATGGGAAGGAGACGACGCAGTATACTTTCAAAATGGATTACTTCTGGATGATGGGTGACAACCGCCAGGGATCACAGGATTCAAGGTTCTGGGGTTTTGTTCCAGAGGACCGGATCGTAGGTAAGGCATGGATGATCTGGTTTAGCTGGGAGAATGGCCCGCGATGGAAGCGATTGTTCAATATGGTTAAATAATATGGGTAGACCCTCCGCGATGGCGGAGGGTTTATTATTTACAATTGTTAGTATCTTAGGAATATGAAAGAAAAGAAGTTTGAATTCAGTTATGAGGTCTATGACGACATAAAGGAATTGAACAAGCCCGATGCAGAATTATTGAGTAAGGCCAGGCACAGCACCGCTGGAGCGTATGCGCCCTACTCCCGATTTCATGTGGGTGCCGTAGCGAGGACCGTCGATGGTGATCTCATTACCGGCACTAACCAGGAGAATGCATCCTTTCCCGTTGGCATTTGCGCAGAGCGTTCACTTCTTGCCTCTGCCGCTGCGTTGTTTCCAAACTCTGCAATCGAAACGATGGCGATTAGTTATGATAATAAAAATGATGGAACGAAAAGTGATCGACCCATATCTCCCTGTGGCATGTGCCGCCAGGCTTTACAGGAATATGAAGTAAGGGGAAAACGTCCGCTCCGTCTTATCCTCGGCGGGCAGTCAGGAAAGATCATTGTAGTTAGCAGCACTTCTCAATTGTTGCCGTTTGCGTTTACTCCCGACGAGTTGGTTTAGACGTTTAACGTTTAAGAGTTTAACGTTTAACGTTCTTAAGACGGGAAAAACATTTCATATTAGTGATTGACCGAGAATCGAAGGGTTGATCGAATAAAGAACGTTAAACGTTAAACCCTTAAACGTTAAACGTTGTCAGAACATCTAAAAGAGCGTCTGCACCCCATGTGCGATCTTCATCTCCAGTTCAAGCAACCATTTCTTTCTCCATAATCCCCCGCCATAGCCGACCAGTGCCTTGTTGGAGCCGATCACGCGGTGACAGGGTATGATGATGGCTACATTATTCTTGCCATTAGCATTGGCCACGGCACGCGTAGCTTTCGGATCACCCGTTTTGATTGCCAGCTCGAGATAGCTTATCGTCCGACCGTAGGGTATCACCGCCAGTTCGTTCCAGACCTGTTGCTGAAACGCCGTGCCCTCCTGGCTAATAGGCAATTCAAAAATTCTTCTTTCGCCCTGGAAGTATTGGATGAGTTGTTCGATGCATTGGATCAGCATGGGTGGAAGATGTTTCTTGTTGCCAACCGCTCGTTCAGTGTTATCATGAAAACTCACGTCGGAAATAAAGTGTTCCGTGCCGGAAATCTTCAAGAGCCCTACCGGTGAATGATAATATGTAGTGTATGTGTCAGCCAATTTTTCTTCCGTTAACCACAGGCTTTGCCGGCTGTAATAAAATTACATCATTGTTGTCATCATAGACGCCAAGCACCAAACACTCGCTTATGAAGCCGCCGATCTGCTTCGGCGGGAAGTTGACGTCGGCGACTACCTGGCGGTTCACAAGTTCCTCCCGGGTATAGTGAACTGTTATCTGGGCAGAAGATCTCTTGATGCCGAGCGCCCCGAAGTCGATAGTTAATTGGTAGGCCGGTTTCCTAGCTTTGGGAAACTCATCTGCCGCCGTGATGGTTCCAACTCGAATGTCAATTTTTTCAAAATCATCCCAAGTTATCATTGTGAAAGGAATTAGGAATTGGTAATCGGGGATCGGGAATCTGTAATCGGTAATCAGTAATCGGTAATCGGGCCGTGCCCGTCGTAGCCTCGCAAAGGCTTGGAATCGGGAATCGGGTATGCCTAAAGATAGTAAATACTCTTGCCGCTCGAGGACCCGATTCCCGATTCCCAATTCCCGATTCCCAATTCCCGATTCCGACCTGCAAAGCCAAAAATATTTGACCATTAACAGAGTTCCCATTAACTTCCTTCCAAAGAACGTGCACATGAAAAATAAACTGCCCTTCAGCGCATCCCGTAGACGCTTCATCCGCAACACCGCCATCGTTGGTGGAAGTTTTTTCATAGTGCCCAGGCACGTACTCGGCCGCGGGCATGTGGCTCCAAGTGACAAGCTAAACATCGCAGGTATCGGTGTAGGTGGTAAGGGCAGGAGTGACTTGCAGGAATTCGCGAAAAGTCCGAATGTGAATATCGTGGCTCTTTGTGATGTCGACGAACGACAGGCGGCGGAAAGTCGTAAGAGTTACCCCTCAGCCCCGTACTATGCAGACTACAGGGAGATGCTAGACAAAGAAAAAAGCAGGATCGATGCCTGTTCCATATCTACACCCGACAATACGCATGCTGTCGCTACCCTCGCGGCAATGCAATTAGGTAAGCACGTCTATACTCAAAAGCCATTGACACATGATATCTATGAAGCAAGAGTGCTTACGCAAGCTGCGAAAAAGTATAAAGTCGTCACCCAGATGGGCAACCAGGGTGGATCGGGCGATGGTGTGCGTCAGGCGAAAGAGATGTACATGGCCGGTATGATAGGAGATGTGATCGAAGCGCATGCATGGACAAATAGGCCCGTATGGCCGCAGGGCATACCTGCACCAACGGGAAAGCACGATATTCCTAAGGAACTGAACTGGGATCTTTGGCTCGGACCTGCGAAATGGGTCGACTATCACCCCGCTTATGTTCCATTTAACTGGAGGGGATGGTGGGCTTTTGGCACAGGCGCGCTAGGGGATATGGCTTGTCACATCATGGATCCTATCTATAGAATATTGCCGATCGACTATCCAAGTTCAGCTGAGTGCAGTGTGAGCAATGTCTGGAAGGACATGTGGGCGGAAGGAAATTATATCGATAGCTGTCCTCCTTCATCTATCATTCACCTGAATTATCCGCGGAAGGATGGCAAGGGAAATATAAAGGTCTCATGGCATGATGGCGGGCTGCTTCCTGCAAGACCCGACGAACTACTTCCAGGAGAAGAGTTCGGCAACTGGGACGGCGGTGTATTATTCATAGGCAAGAAAGGAAAACTTCTTATGGATTGCTATGGTGCAAATCCAAGGTTACTTCCTACGCGATTGATGAAGGAGAAACCGATGCCAAAGCCAACACTCAAGCGCGTTCCCGAAGGACATTATGTGCAGTGGGTGAACGCATGTATCGCAGGTTACGGCAAAGGAATCACAAGTTCTCCTTTCGAGTATGCAGGACCTTTTACAGAAAGCATACTCATGGGTAACCTCGCAATACGTAGTTGGATGATGCAGAATCCCAAGCTCACGGGATGGGGTGATAAATACCTTGGGCGCAAAAAACTCCTGTGGGACGCGAAGAATATGAAGGTGACGAATTTTGATGAGGCGAATCAGTTCGTGAGGCGCGAGTATCGCACTGGTTGGGGGAGTCTCAGCGTTTAACGTTTAAGGGTTTAACGTTTAACGTTCTCACTGCGAAAATTCATTTCTGATTTAGCGGCTCTTCGAGAAGCGAAGGATACGATCGAATTGAAGTACGTTAAACCCTTAAACGTTAAACGCCTTCAATCGAGTAACGCTGCTAAGGCAAGCAACTCTTTCTGCTTATACAACTCCTTCTCCGAATCAAAACACTTGCTGAATTCTTCCAGCAGCTGTTTAATTACTTTTTTATTTGGTTGTGGTTTGAAGTAGGCTCCAACTGGCGGCACTGAGACGCGCTTAAAATAATTTTCTACATCCTGGTGCGTGAAGACCTGTCCGGAAGTAGGATCGATGAAGAATTCGATCTTATGAAAAGGGTTAGGTAAGTTCTCTTCAGAATAGCCGGGTTTGAAATAGGCAATGATGAATTGCTTTGGAATGTTGATGGCCTTCACCGGAATGTCGAGGAGTTCACACAACATGAGGTATAGAATGCCATTGCTGATCTGGTTGCCTCTCTTGGCCTCGAGTGTCTTATGCAGAAGGAATTCATTCGGTTCTTTATAGTTGGTCTCATTTCCTTTGAGACCATAATAACTATATAATATGCTGGTCACAATATTAATCTGCTCGAGTGGAGTGAGGTAGTTATTCAATTCGAGCCAGATATTACGACGCACTTTCTCTATTTCTTGCAATACGGGTGTAGTGGAAAGGTCCGGGTATTGAAACTTGCAGGCCAGGAGCGCGCCGAGCATAAGGTCGTGGTGGCCGGAGACGTTCCACTGTCGAAAATCTTCGGTAAGATCGCGATAGTGCAGTCGGTGAATCAATATTTCGATGCGCTCCTGTGTCTGTTCGTCCGGCGTGGTTTCCCAAAGATGCTCCAGGTTTGGAATGATCGGTTTGCCGTAGTCGACGATCTTCTGAGATACGGCATCAAACACTTCTTCATCAGGGTCATCTAGCAGGAGAAACAAGGCAGAAATCTCTTTATTGTTTTCCATTAATGGTGATTATTACACAATATAGAGGATTGATGGTCATACGGAAGAGCGAAACTTTTCCACAGGTGGGAGTAAGGTGGTTTGTGTTCGTGCAACTGGACCAGGAATCGGGAACGGGAATTGGGAATCGGGAATCGGGAATCAGGAATTGGGAATCGGGAATCGGGTATGCCTAAAGAAGATAGTACATACTCTTTCTGCTCGAGGACCTAATTCCAAATTCCCGATTCCCAATTCCTGATTCCCATTTTCATCTTCGCAATATTTAAACTCTGCTCGCCAAAGCCATCCAATCCCACGGACCCGGCTTCTTCAGCCATTCCGGTGGTTTAACAAATTCCGTTTCCCATTCGTACTCGATCTTCGAACACTCTTTGATCACAAACCCCTCCTGGGATAATAGTAGAGCTAGCTCTTCCTCGAGGTAATGTTTGGTTGGCACCTCATCGATATCGACATTTCCCTGTCGAATATTTTCCCACCTTTCCAATGCCTGCTTGCCGCTAAATTTATCATTGAAGAGATGCCGATCGATCTTCCACCTGTGTTGAACAATCCGTGTCAGCAACCACGACTCTAGCGAGGGTACTACAAGAACTAAATGCCCATTCTCTCTTACACTCGCACCAAGGTTGGCGAAGAAAGCTTTTCTTTTCTTTTGCGAATCCGTCAATATCGCGTTAATGCAAACTGCCACGTCGCAGGCCGGTAGCTCTATCCTGGACGACATATCGGCGCGTAGGTATTCCACGTTTTCCAATTGCGGATGCTTGCTTTCTGCGATCTGCAGATTCTTCTTCGAAATATCGACCGCAACGACTTTTTTGAACAATGGTGACAATACTGGAAGCCATTTCCCAATCGCACACCCAGCGTCCATCACTGTATGTTCAGGCGATGCGATTTTTTTTATTGCGGCGCGAAT
>JACMKU010000219.1 GCA_014379965.1 Chitinophagaceae bacterium | reverse complement strand
TTTGCGGGGGTGCGTCGCAATAAAGCTTTGTGAAATGATAAGTATCCATAACCCCTAGTTAAATCCTCAAATCCCTATGCCGTCTCGCCATTTATAACTATCATTACGCCCAAACTTTTCCCTACTATGAAATGGAATTTATTCTTCTCCGCTACCCTACTCAGCCTCACCTGCTTTGCCCAAAAACCGAAGATCACCTGGGGTGATGAATTCAAACTTAAGAAGGGCAGTACCGATCTGGAAGTGATCTATGCCGATAAGAATGGCGTGTTCCTGCAGGAAGGACATCTTGCAATGAAATCATATTTTTTGATCGGAGCATCTTCCCGCTCATCCGCGACGCTTGTTAAGCTCGATAGGAGCTTGGTGGAGGTTTACCGTAATGATTATAACAGCGAACTGAAAGGAAAAGAATTTATACAGTTTTATGTCCTGCAGGATAAACTGTTCGTGATTGCTACCGACTATGAAAAAAAGGAAAAGACGTTAACTCTCTTCGGCGCCGAGGTCGACAAGAACTCTGGGAACCTCAAGGGTGACTGGGTGCAGGTGACCAGTTTTCAAAAAGAGGAAAAAGCTGATATGATCAACTTAAAAATCACGTTAAATTCGGACAGCAGCAATATGGTTATCGTGAGCACCATCGCCGGTAAAGCCAGGAATGAATATGCCATCCAGGAGTTTGACAAGAACCTGAAAGCAAGTTCAAGGCCCATTAACATCAGTAATGAGTTTGATCCACAAACATTCCAGTTGGAGGATGTGCTTTATACGATCAATAAAAAAGTTGTACTCGTTGGGAGGATCTATGAATTCCAGGAAGGGAAGAAGAAAAAATCAAAATTTCTCGAATTCTCCAACTATAATATTCGCCTTTATGACGACAAGGGTAAGAAGGAGAAGGAAATCAATACCAATGTAAATGGGAAATGGCTCAGCAGTACCAAGCTGATCCAGGAGAAAGACAAGGACATTGTGTTGGCCGCATTCTACAGCAACCAGAGGAAAGGAAAGGTGATCGATGGCATGCTCGTGCAACGAATTAATCCGGTTACTGGTGAGGTGATCTCCACCAGTGAGAAAGTCATCAATCATTCTTTGCTCTCAGGCGACACTGACGAACCCGGAGATGACATCGATGAGAGTGAAAGCAAGGCCGAAAGGAGAGAAAGAGAAAAACTGGACAAGATTAAAGACGAGGGCGAAGCCTTCTCGAAATTTATGCAATTCAGGAACATACTCTATACGAAAAACGGCGAACTGGTGATCGTGGCCGAGAAATACCACCATTACATTCATACCACACAGCACTTCTCACCCGGTGTAAATGGCTCACCAGGAACGTGGACAACCAGGAGCTATTCTGTTTACGAATGTGGTGACATCCTAATGTGCAAAATCGATAACGCAGGGAATATTGGCTGGATGCAGATTTTGCCGAAGGCGCAACGAGAAGTGATTCCGACTGGTAACTACTATTCGGGATTTACTCATTCTGCGTTCTTTGATGCCTCTAGCAGGCCGTTTTATGCCGGCTTTGCCGTATTGCAGGTGAATAACGAAATACAGTTATTATTTAACGACAATCCAAAGAACGCAGTCGTCACACAAGCAGGGCAAAAAGTGAAAACGACGAGCCGTTTTGCGAAATCACATTGCTACCTCGTCTCAGTAGACGCGTCAACAGGAAAAATGCAACGAAAGATGTTTTTCACCAACTCGGATATACCGACCTCCATGCCACGACTTGGTTCCGTTATTGGGGAAGAAATGTATATCGTCGGTAAAGAGGACCGCTTTCTAGGGAAGTCGAAGGTGGCAGTGGCGAAGATTACGATGAAATGATAAAGAGCCCTGAATTGGGAACTAGGAATCGGGAATCGGGAATCGGGCTTCAAACCTGTAAAAACTTTACGCAAGTCGGGAATCCCAATTCCTAATTCCCAATTCCCGATTACCAACTCCCGACTCCCGATTGCTACTTAACTTTCTTCGCATCGGCCTGCCGGTTGCCTTGTTTTATTATAGCTTTAATAACATTGCCAGAACCGTCTTTAACGAACTCCACCTGGGTATCATTCACTTTCAGAAAGAATTTACTCTCTGTCTCGGCGAAAAGTTCAAGCCTCTCCTGACCTGCACCTTGTAAGAAAAGTCGCCCTTGTTCTCTGGTGATGGCAAATGTGAATTCCGGAGTCACCTGGTATTCCCCGGTATATGTTTCCAATAACTTTTCATCAACAGCTATACCTTCATTACTTGGGATAGGTTTGTTGGTTTTATTCCATACCTCGTTTCCGCGGAGAGTTTCTACTACTAATTTTTCAATTTCTCCCCTGTCATTTCTCAAAAATGCAACCGTCGTTAACCCTTGCTCGATGAAGAATCTATCCTTCTGGTATGCCCTTAAATTGAATCCAGGAGCCCTTCCGACTTGAGAATTCAACTTATCCCCTACCACGGAAATAATTCGCACCTGCCCCTTTTGATTTTCATAAACACCCGTGTATTCCGGTTGCTTTGATTTTACTAATGGTACTTCTTTGTATTCGAGAGGCTTTCCAACAGTGAGGGCAGCCAGCCTTGCAGTAATGATCTCAGGCGAATTACAAACACAGTTAGAGAACACCGCGACGAATACATCTTCCTTCGGCAAATAAATTACCATTGACATAAACCCATTGATCAATCCACCATGCCAAATGGAAGGGCTTTCATATACTGCTCCTGTGCGCCACCCGTATCCATAGGCTATCTGCTGTCCGCCCGCCAATTTGTAACCAGTAAATGCTCTATCAAGCGTTTGCTTTGTCACTAATTTATGAGAAAGCACGGCCTGGTGCCATTTGAATAGATCACCCGTTGTTGACAGAATTGATCCCGCTGCATAAGGTTGAGTCACGCTGGCATAGTCGGCGTTTTCGAAACCATTTTCCCCCTTCGTGTAATCCTTAACTCTGTTTTTAACGATCCGCCTATCACTTGAATACAGCGAATGCGTCATGTCAATCGGCTTAAAGAAGTTGTCCTCAAGATATTTCGCATAGGTTCTACCCGAGATTATCTCGATGATATATCCCAGTAAAAAATATCCCGAATTGCTGTATTCGTATTTCGTGCCCGGATCGAATCGCATGGGCCTGTTCTTAAAGTAATCGACCATCTCGCGGGGTGTGAAGTCTATTCGACCCCGTCCTGTTGTGTCTTGTAGGCTTGAATAGTCCTGGATGCCTGATGTATGCGTTAATAAGTGCTCAATTGTGATTTTATGCCCCTGTGCTGGGTAGTCTGGGATAAACCGGGTGATTTCGTCCGTGAGCTTCAACTTTCCCTGCTCCATCAATTGAAGTATGGCGATCGCAGTAAATTGTTTGGTAATGGATCCGATACCGAACACATTATCTACCTGCATCGGTACATTCAACTCCAGGTTGGCCTTCCCGAAAGCTTTTTGATAAATGATCTGGCCTTTTCGGGTAACCAGAACAGAAGCTCCCGTCTCATTCGATTTGAATTGTTCAGAGAGCAGTTTATCAAATTCGGAGGTAAGTTGGGGAATTCCCTTTTGCTGAGAAAAAATCAAACTCGATAACAGAGAAAACACAAAAATCAAAACAACATTTTTCATCTAAATAGTTTTAAAGGGTAAGGCAAAGTCGCCGACAGCATTCCCAACATATCCAGGCGGAAAGTGGTGTTAAGCTGATGGCATGAAGTCCATATGACTCCAAATGAGAAGGTTTGGTTACAGATCCCGACAGATTTAGTGGAAATAGGTCTAACGCAGAGACGCAAAGGCGCAGAGTTTCTCGCAAGGGTTTCTCGCAAAGACGCAAAGATTCGCGAAGCCGCAAAACTGTCGTTTACGTTTTGGCAGTGTTGACTTGCGCCTAAACGGAAAATCTTTGCGGCTTTGCGAATCTTTGCGTCTTTGCGTGAAAACAAACTCTTTATCGAATCGGGGTGACTCTAAGCAACTCACCGTCTTTGTAATCGGTCAACAGCCACACGGCGCCATCGGGTGCCTGGATCACGTCGCGGATTCGTTTGTTAAGGTTTATTCTTTCTTCGGATTTTATATTGTTTCCATCCAAGGTTAGTCTTATCAACGCCTCCGAGGAGAGACCACCGATTAATACATTTCCATTCCAGTCCTTGAATCTCGTTCCTCTATAGAAGATCATTCCTGATGGAGATATGGCCGGATACCAATACGTGAGCGGACCGGTATACTGTGGTCGTGTCGCGTGATCCGGGATCTTGGTGCCATCATAATGATCGCCATTGCTCACAACCGGCCAGCCATAGTTCTTGCCTTTCTCCGGTGTATTGATCTCGTCGCCATTCTTGGGACCCATCTCATGCATCCACAGCCTACTCGTCGCCGGGTTGATCGCTGCACCCAATGGATTACGATGACCGAGTGACCAGATATCCTGCCTCATACTCTTGCTATTCGCGTATGGATTGTCGCGTGGAATCGAACCATCCGCTTTTATGCGAACAACCTTTCCAAGGTTACCCATAGTCTCCTGCGCTGGTTCGAACCGCTGCCGGTCACCAGAGGTGATGAACAACAGTCCATCCGGTGCAAACACCAACCGTCCACCGAAGTGATTACGTGCGATAGTCTTTGGTACCTGTCGCCATATCACTTTCACATCGACTAATCCATTATTCACCAGGCGGCCGCAGGCCACTGCGCCTCCTTTCAATACGTTATCCTTCAAATCCTGGTATGGCCCCAGGCGTGCATCCTTTATGTCCCCGCCTACATTCGGCTGATTCTCGGCCGCTTCTACATAGTATAGATATACCAAACCGTTTGTTGCAAAGTCAGGACTCACTTCTACATCCAGCAACCCTCCCTGCTCGTGATACACTACGGCGGGCACACCACTAACTGGATCCGATACCTTCCCATCTGAATAAATTCGCATGCGTCCTGGTTTCTCCGTAACCAACAAACGCCCATCGGGTAGGAACGTCATTCCCCAAGGTTCCTCCAAAGTGGCGAGTCGCTCGATTTTCAGCGGCCCGGCCTTGGACTTTATCATGCAGGCAGTGTCCTCCTGTGCAGAGGCAGAGGATGCACCAAGAAGCGCGGCAATTGCAGCAGCGAAAAGCAACTTCAAAAAAACCGCCCTCATCATCCAGATTTTACCTTGCTTACCTGCTGCAGTTGGATATGATAATCTCTCTGTGCCCGTACCCTGGGGATCAATCATCCCTCGTTTCATGTTAGTCGTACGATAATGGTTTACCATGGTCAGTGTTTTAGAGTGAGTAGAATGAAAAAGGTGACAAGGGCAGGATTATCCCATTTTTATATCAAAATCCTTACCTAATTGGAGGTTTCACGCAAAGTCGACGAGGCGCAGATTAAATCTTAGGTGTAATCACGGCAAGACTTAGGTCTATCTTTGCGCCTCTGCGCCTTTGCGTGAACCTTTCCATGGAAAACAACACCAAGCTCATTCTCCTCAAACTGCTTCATACGTTCATATGGATATTTTTCAATGGTGTGATCTTCTACATGCTCTGGGCCGCAATCAGCAATCGGCTGGATACTTGTCTCTGGGTGGGTTATGGCCTTGTCGCTTTAGAGGGTGGCATTCTATTGCTCTTTAAGAACGTTTGCCCTTTGACATTAATCGCGCGGAACTATTCCTCCTCAATGAAGGACAATTTCGATATATACCTTCCTAACTGGCTGGCTCGACATACAAAAGCAATTTACACTAGCATAATGTTGTTGGTAGTAGCCATCACCATTTATCAACTAATCAGAAATCAGGGACACTATTCCTTTTCATCTTGGCTGCACTGGTTGTCGTTGTGGTTTCCGCGAGGTTCGTTCTCCAATACCACTTCAAGAAACAGATTAAGGAACTTTTATCGTTATCAAAGGTCCATCTCACAGCTACATTTTTCGTCAGCCGATTAAAGGAACTTCCCCCGCCGGTGGGTGCCCTTCAGTTGAAACTGTCTGACGTTCCTGGGGAACTGTGCGGCTTTGCGCCTTTGAGTGAAACTCCCAGCCATAATTGTAGAAGTTCCGCCATAAACTCAATGGAGCACAGATTTTGCATAATAAATGAATAGAGCAAACTCTTAACTCATAACCCATAACTCGTAACCCCTGGTGGAGTATCAAGATTATTATAAAGTCCTCGGCGTCGACAAGAAAGCCTCGCAAGACGAGATCAAGAAAGCGTTTCGTAAACTCGCGGTGAAACATCACCCAGATAAGAACCCTGGCAACAAAGCGGAAGAGGAAAAATTCAAGCTGATCAATGAGGCCAATGAAGTACTCGGCGATCCGGAGAAGCGAAAGAAGTATGATGAACTCGGTGCAAATTGGAATCGCGTTCAACAGGAAGGTCCCGGCGGAGGAAGTTACCAGTACGAGGGAGATTTCAGTGACCTCTTCGGCGGCGATGGCGGTAGTGGAGCTTCCGATTTCTTCGAAGCATTCTTTGGAAGGCGGAGTGGCCGGCGTGGTCAGGGACAATCGAGCCAGGCATTCAGGGGCCATGATTACGAAGCAGAGGCCGCCGTCACACTCGACGAGGCCTATAAAGGCGCGGAACGGATCATACAGGTGCACGATGAAAAACTAAGAATATCAATCCGACCTGGAGCATACGACGGGCAGCGATTACGTATCAGGAACAAAGGTGCCAATGGCAGCAACAAGGATCATCGTGGCGATCTCTATGTGCAAATAAAAGTCATACCGCACCCTGTATTCTCAAGGAAGGGCGATGACCTCTATGCAAACGCAACCGTGGATCTCTACACAGCGGTACTTGGAGGCGAGAAGATCATAGATACACTCAGCGGCAAGATAAAGGTGAATATCCCTGCCGGTTCCCAAAACGACACTTCGATTCGTATTAAAGGAAAAGGCATGCCGGTAAACGGACAGGCTAGTGCATATGGTGATCTTTATGTTCAATTGAAAGTTGCCGTTCCGCAACAACTATCCGACGAGGAACGACAGGTTTTTGAGAAACTGAAAAAAATGCAACTTGAAAAAACTAATAATAAGTAATGATGGAACAAGTAAAAGAAACATTTGATCAGATCATCGGTTCATCAACCCCCGTGCTGGTTGATTTCTATGCCGACTGGTGCGGACCCTGCAAGGCGATGAATCCTATCATTAAAGAAGTGGCGGATAGCCTGAAAGGAAAAGTCCGCGTGGTGAAAGTGAATATCGACAAGGCGGTTGCCGCGGCGAATAAGTACCAGGTGCAGGCCGTTCCCACTTTCGCGATCTTCAAAAACGGACAGATTGTGTGGAGGCATTCGGGGATGGTTGATAAGGCGGGGCTTTTGAGAGCGGTTGATTCGAGTTTAACGGCCTAAGAGTTTAATGGTTTAAAAGTTTAATGGTTCTGATTATCGTGGTTGCACTTCTGTTTTGAAAACCCTTAAACTATTAAACTATTAAACCGTTAAACTCTTACTCCCTCAACGCCGCCTTAAACTTTGCATACTCTACAAGGAACTCCGCATGGGTAAGCGTAGTGGCGAGTTGATAGATATCGAATTTTTTTCTTACGGCCCCATATTGTTGAGTAGCTTCTACTGTTGATCCCTTCTCCTTGAAGTATTCCTCATAGCCTTTACGCTCCAGGGCAAGATTCTTTTGAATATTTATCTGGCTCTTATATACCTTTTCGTCTTCTTTAATCTTCATTCTTGCGGCAAACCAGGGCATTTCGTTCTCTATTCGCCATGTTCTTCCTTTCTTGTAGAGTCGTGCCGTCTTTCCCTTCCATGTTTCTTCTACCGCGTCGTAAAACAACGTGTCAGTATGCAAATCTCTCGGCATTTTGTCTAATTGAATAAAATCGGCTATCGCGGTATCATTTGACACTCTTACATATCCCGCCATCATGAAGCTATGACCTCTGTAGTATCCGTCTGCCAAGTCACTTCGGGGAATACTTAGTGCCTGAGAGTTGCTTTTGCTGGCAATAAGTAGGAAAAGAAGGAGAACTGAGATTTTCATGGTGAAAAATTGTTGACTCAATATACGGTATGATGTTCTTAAATAAAAGTGAATTGGGGCTGGCTGGGTTCGGCCCCTGCTTCTGTTTCTGCTTTCTCTTCCCCGCTCTCGCTCTGTTTCTCGCTCTAATTTTCAAGAAAGATTGGTAGGAAGAGAAATAGATAACAGGAACAGGAATAGAAACAGGAACAGAAACAGAGCGAGAAAGAGAGCGGGAGCGAGGGGACCCACACTCCTCAAAGTCCTTCAAGCACCTCCTTATACCCCCTCCCCACTGGCACCGACACCCCACTCACCTCCACCGCTTCCGCCGTATAAGATTCGATCTTGCTGACTGCGACGATATATGATCTGTGAATTCTCTTAAATTGTTGCGACGGCAGCATCTCTTCAATCTCGTGCGTGCTCAACTTCGAAAGATACTCACCTTTGGTCGTCACGATACGAATGTATTCGCGCTGGCTCTCGATGTAAACGATCTCCGAGAACTGGATCTTTACTTTCTTCTTCTGTACGTTCAAGAAGATAAAGTCCTTCTTCTCGACCACCTCACCAGGCACCTTTCCTACCCTGCCCGCCGACCTGACCTTGTTCACTGCCACAAGGAAACGCTCGAACTCGAATGGTTTCAATAGATAGTCCGTCACATTCAAACTAAATCCCTCGACCGCATATTGATGATAGGCCGTCGTGATGATGACTGCCGGCTGATGCGCAAGTGTCTTCAGGAACGCCATGCCCTTCAATTTCGGCAAGTGGATGTCGAGGAAAATCAGGTCTACCTCCTGATCACGCAAAAATTCAGAGGCAAGGATCGCATCCTTGAATGATCCCTTTAACTCCAGGAAGGGAACTTGCGAGATGTAGTCCACCAACACCTTTACGGCCAGCGGCTCATCTTCTACTATGATGCATCTTATCTTAGACATGACTCCGAAGATTGATCTTTAAAGTTGTCGTGAACGTCGATCCATCATGACTCACAACAAGACTGTGATTGGTATATAGCAATTCCAGTTGCCGACGCAGGTTGGACAGCCCGATATTTTCCTTCACGCCGCTTTCCGGAATGGCATCCTCCATCGAATTCTTCACAACGAATAACAACTGCGAATAAGTCGCGGATAGACGAATCTCTACAAACGGCCTGCCTCTCGTCTCAGATACTCCGTGCTTGAATGCGTTCTCCACGAGCGGTATTAGCAACAATGGAGGTACCGGTTGGTTCATATTCTCGACGTCGTACATGAAATTTACGCGTAATGAATCGTCATACCGTAGTTTCTCCAATGCAATATAGTCGTTAATGATCTTCACCTCCTGTTCGATGCTGATGTAATCCCCACTCGTCTCGTACAACATGAATCGAAGGATCTTCGAGAGCCGCAGTATGGACTCCGGTGCCAGGTCCGATTTATCCCTCGCTAACGAATAGATATTATTAAGGGTGTTGAACAGGAAATGCGGATTCGTTTGCGATTTAAGGTAGTTCAACTCCGCCTGCTGCTTCTCGATACGCAGTTGTTGTGCCGCCTGTCGGAGTTTTATATAATCATAGATGTGCTTGATGATAAAGAAGAAGATAAACGACTGCATGCTATATGCCATCTGTGTCGCCGCGTTCTGCTCAGGTGATTCGAATTCTGCGAGGGACGTATACACGCCGGTCACCAGGCCGATCTCCCGCCAGACATACAATCCCCATGAATAAAGAAAAATATGAGCGATAATCAGGAGAATGGATTTACCAATCTTCTTCCGGCTTAGTCTCGGAATGGAGTATTCGAATAGGAGGAAATTGACGATGACGATATAAATGATGCGCCAGAGATTATTAAATACCCGTGGCGTAGCCGTATCCGGATAGGCAGAGGTGTCAGCTAATATCCTTATGATAAGGAAGGCCAAGCCCACCCAAACATAAAACATAAAACGTTTCCACTCGAACCCTTTAATCATTAAGCGAATTAAGTGCTAAATGTCGGGAATAATTGTTGAGGACGATAGAAGGTGGTTTAAAGTAAACGAATGACGGGTTTTGGGTTATGGGTCACGCCCCACGCTGCCGTCCTTGCGAGGGACCAAAGCGACCAATCAAAATTCATGGTGTTCGGAGGTCCCGAAGCAAACTCCTTAATTCGAGGAGATTGCTTCGGCCTATTGAAGTCTCCAACAATAGAAAATGAACTAGGCCTCGCAATGACGGAACAGTCTGAGTGTGACGAACCATAACTGACGCCCAAAAACGTCGTTCGTATACCACAGTCCGCCGTCTGTTGACAACGTCAAAATCGGACAGTCTTTCTGTTTATTCTTGTGAAAACTACAAGAACATGACAAAACATTTTACCGCCCTATTGGTCATCCTGCTGGTGGCCGCACAACTCAAGGCGCAAATGGAACCGTTGGCCGGTTACTGGAAGACCTGGTTCATCAGTTCGGGCAAAGAGCATAGATTGCCACCGCCACCTTCCTATAAGAATGAAGTAGCCGAAGTGATCGCGATTCAGAAGAACCTCGACTCCGCCGGCAGACAAGAGATACTATACTGGAATGCAGGTGCACCCGGCTATCGTTGGAGCGAGATGATCACCAAACTTTGGCAAACAGATACAGCGTTTCGTGGTATACTCTCGGGTATGCTTGTCGGTGTAGCTACGTATGACGCGACGATAGTGGCATGGGAGACAAAGTATGCCTATAATCGTCCGCGCCCATTTAAGGCCGACAAAAGGATCAAGGCGCTTGCAGTCGATCCCCAGAGTCCATCTTATCCTTGTGAACATTCGGTAGCGGCCGGTGTGGCAACTACGATCATTGGTCATTTCTTCCCCGCGATGAAAGACTCTGCGAATAAATTGGCGCAACGCGTGATGACTTCACGCATTGCTGCAGGTACTGCATTCCCTAGCGACACGCGTGCCGGCTTCGAACTTGGTAAGAAGATCGCAGAATTGGAGATAGAGAAGACGAAAGGTTATTCTCCGCAGGGAGGATGGGATGGAAAGGTGCCGCAACAGCCCGGACTATGGAATGGCAAGTTCGCCATGTTCCCAACTGCAGGCAAAGGAAAGCCGGTAGTACTCGAGAGCGCGAGTCAATATCGTCCTGGTCCACCACCCGATTTCGCAAAAGAGATGGAAGAACTGAAGAAGTTTAAGCCGACATTCCGTTCCAATGCCAATGCATACTATTGGGCCAGTCAGTCCGATGATGTGTTGGGAAGAAAATTATTCGAGCACAACCTGCACCTCAATGCACCGAGGGCGGCTCGGATATATGCCTATGCTGCCGTGGCAACCTATGATGGATTCATCGCCTGCTGGGACGCCAAGTATGCGTACTGGGGCATTCGTCCTGATCAATATGATACCACCTTCAAACCCGTCCTTATCCATACACCACCATTCCCCGGCTATCCATCAGGTCATGCGATGGTCGGCGGAGTGTTGGCCGAACTCTATTCCTATTTCTTCCCTGGTGAGAAGGCCTATTTCGACAAGCGTGCGAAGGATGGGGCGGAGTCGAGATTCCAAGGAGGCATTCACTTCCGTAGTGATAATGAGGTGGGATTGACATTGGGGAGAAAGGTGGGGAAGGCGATTGTGGAGAGAGCAAAGAGGGATGGAGTTGACTAGGTCGATTTGGTTGACTGAGTTGATTAAGTTGATTAGTTGATTAGTTGCTCAGCTTCACACAAAGACGCCAAGTCTCGCAAAGGCGCAGAGGATGTATGATTTTAGATATCCCTTTGCGTCTTTGCGAAACTTGGCGTCTTTGCGTGAAACCTTCTTTGCGTCTTTAAGTGAACCAAAAAAAAATCAGACAAACCCTGTAAGGATTCCCTCCCCTCCCCGACTAATCCCAAAAACACTGACCTTTGACCGGGCTACACCTTGCTCAAACCGACAACCCCGCTATGCAAAAGGAAGAGGGAAAGACCACTACGGAGAAACGAAATACGACTGCCCCAAACCAATGGGTGGAGCAATACGCAGACTATTTCTATGCGTATACCATCGCCCGCATCAACGACGAGGAACTCGCGCGAGACCTCGTACAGGAAACTTTCCTTGCCGGTCTGGAACGGCTCGATAGATTCGAAGGAAAAAGCACCGAGCGCACCTGGCTGACAGCCATACTCCGCAACAAGATTGTAGATGTATATCGTCAACGATCTTCGGGACTTAACAATGATAACGCAATCAGTAATATCGATGAGCAAGACGATTTCTTCAATGCGGATGACGGCCATTGGAAGGAAACGCATTACCCGAAGGAATTCGCTAGGACACCCGATGACCAGCTGCTCGCCAAAGAATTTCACATCGTGTTGAGGCGGTGCATGAACAAACTTCCCTCGTTATGGATAGCCGTCTTTACCATGAAACACATGGATGAACTGGCTACTGAGAATATTTG
Source organism: Chitinophagaceae bacterium (assembly GCA_014379965.1). Classification (GTDB taxonomy): domain Bacteria; phylum Bacteroidota; class Bacteroidia; order Chitinophagales; family Chitinophagaceae; genus VBAT01. The sequence goes on along the minus strand of JACMKU010000219.1, from coordinate 28,845 downwards.
CAAGGAACTCAAGGTAACGGCTGCCAACTTCTGGGTTATTGTTCATCGGACAAAGCTAAACCTACGGGCATGCCTGCAGAAGAACTGGACTTAAACATGATCAATGAACGACCTCAATAAAATAATCTACAACTGCCGAAAGGCTACGTTTCTCATAGAGAAGAAACAACTCTCCAGGTTAACGGTGCGGGAGCAACTCGAACTCAGGGTGCACATCGCAGGCTGTTCCATTTGCCGGACCTTCCAGCGGCAAAGCATACTCATTAACGGTCAGGTTAGAAATATCTTCCAATCCCGGATGCCGGACTCAACTCTTCCCGAAGCTTTCAAAAAAGATCTGCAGGAGAGAATTAATAAGGAATTGGAGAAATAATCGGTGCGGGCGTGTTCAGCGAATTGACCTACCCATTAAAAAAATAAAAAATTAATAGACTGCTGTAAGGAAACCTGCCATTCGCCGACAAAGTGTAAAAGCAACCTCTATCATGAATAAAAATTCACTCCTTGCCATCGGCATGATCCTCTTTCTTCAGACATCGAATGCCATTGCCCAAGGCGATACACGAAAGAAACAATTCAACATCACCAAGGCTGCTCTCGCCATCGACGGCTATGATCCCGTAGCGTATTTCACCAGCAACAAGGCAGTACAAGGAAGAAAAGATGTCATTCATAACCATCAGGGTATAACTTATCGTTTCGCTAGGGCGCAAAACAGGCAACTCTTCATCGCCGATCCGATACGATTCGAGCCTCAATACGGAGGATGGTGCGCCTACGCCATGGGGTCCTCAGGTGAAAAAGTAGAGATAGACCCGGAAACCTTCAAGATCATCAATGGAAAATTGTACCTGTTTTACAACTCGTTTTTCAATAATACCCTGAAGTCGTGGAATAAAAACGAAGTGACACTGAAGAAGAACGCAGATGCTAACTGGGTAAAAATATATCAGTAGAATATCGTTACCTCAAATCTGAAACGCATTTATCAAACAGTCAATACAAAAATAGAATGAAGCTTATTCTCCTCATCGTGTGGACCCTTTCCACCTTGTCAAACCTCAATGCGCAAAAGTCTCCAGTCTTCATCAAAGGCGGAAAGGCGATTCATGGTTTCGACGCCGTGAGTTATTTCTCAGGTTCGGAACCAAAGAAAGGATCAGATAGCCTATCCTATTCCTGGCAAGACGCCACCTGGTTCTTCGCCACCCGTGCAAACCTTAAGCTTTTTAAGGCTAACCCGATTCAATACGCGCCACAGTACGGCGGATACTGTGCCTTTGGGACCTCGCGCGGATACAAGGCATCTACCGAACCAGATGCGTGGTCTATCGTGGAAGGAAAATTATATTTCAATTATAATAAGAAAGTTCGTGAATCGTGGAGTAAGGATAAGCAGGGCTACATACGAAAAGCGGATGAGCAATGGCCGTTGATCATTAACAAGGGCTAGTGAGCGAGGAAAACCAATCCCTGAATTAAATCCTTTTTTCCGATATCAATATTTTAATATAAACATTAACAATGACTCTTAAGCATCGCAACATCGCGGCCTGGATCCTACGAATCATCGCCGCTTTGATACTCCTGCAAACACTGTTCTTCAAATTCACCGGCGCCGAAGAATCCGTCTACATATTCTCTACGATCGGGATGGAGCCCTGGGGTCGAATCGGATCTGGTATAGTCGAATCTATAGCGGCCATTCTCATTCTGATCCCAGCGACCACCGGTATCGGAGCTTTGATTGGAGCCGGGGTAATGAGTGGCGCAGTGTTTTTTCACCTGACACGGCTGGGGATCGAGGTAATGAATGATGGTGGCCAACTCTTCATCTACGCACTCATCGTCCTCATCGCATGTACCGTCCTCGTATACCTCCACCGAAGCACGTTGCTTGCTTTCATGGGGATAAAGAAATCATTTGCGACAGACACCATAAAATAGTCTAGCCATGCAATTACAGAAACCATTAATAAACCTTCTTGCACAACTTAGAAGATCGCTCGAACAGATAGGCGATGAGCAATACCAGCATTCTTCGGATATCCTTTCTGGAACGAGCGTCGGCGCGCATGTCCGGCACGTGATAGAGTTCTTTGTTGAGCTTTTCAAAGGATATGATAGCGGCACAGTTAACTATGACAATCGTAGGAGGGATCATGCAATTGAAAAGGACCGCGTGCTAGCAATAGAGTCGTTGGGTATCATCGCCCATAAACTTTTACGTGACGATAAGTCATTACTACTCGAAGCCACTTTTCCACTCAATGAGACAGGAACCATACACATTCATACTAATTATTATCGTGAGTTGCTTTACAACCTGGAACACATCGTACACCACATGGCACTAATAAGAATCGGGATAGAGGCGGTAACCAAGGTGGAACTTCCCGAGGAATTCGGCATCGCAGAATCTACCATCCAATTCAGGAAAGCATGTGCACAGTAACCTACATCCCTACAGAGGGCGGAATTTACCTCACATCTAACAGGGATGAATGGCAGAGCCGAACACCGGCCCTGGCTCCGGAGATATTCAAGGGTAAAGGCGGCGCGGAGTTGGCATATCCCAAGGATGGAAAGTTTGGCGGGAGTTGGATCGCATCGAAAAGCAACGGCGATGCGGCGGTACTGCTAAACGGCGCATTCAATCCTCATGTGCGACTAAATTCTTACCGTAAGAGCAGGGGCCTGGTATTCCTGGAAATTCTCTGGTCTAAACGACCAGACCTCCATTTTGATAGGATCAATCTCCATAACATCGAGCCGTTCACATTAATTCTATTAACCAGGAAACAACTTTATGAATGCACCTGGGATGGAGAAATAAAACACAGAGCCTCCCATTGCGCCAATACCCCGCATATCTGGTCATCCGTCACCCTATATGACGAAGCGGCTCGCGGCATGAGACAAAGTTGGTTTATGAAATGGCAAAATTCCATCGGATCCGTGACGGAACAGCAGGTGCTGCAATTTCATCGCTATGCAGGGACGGACGATCCAGCTAATGACATCATCATGAAACGGAAGAATGGAATAAGCACGGTGAGTATCACTTCTATCTACTTGTCTCCATCATCGACTAGACTATCTTATCATGATTTGCATAAGGATACATTTCATGAGACCATGCTTCCTGTCTACCATCAAACACAATCCAAAAAAGTTAAATCGTTGCAGGATCTAAAATTGGTGACGCGAACGATCTTAATACGCGCCAGACATTGGGAATACTGGCCATTTCACCTGGTGTATTTTCCCGTATACATCTATTGGATGTGGCTTAGCATTAAGGCTCGATCCTTCTTTTTCTTCAGCATGGCGAATCCACTCATTAAAAACGCTGGCTTTCTTCTTGAGTCAAAAAAACAAATTTATGATCTCATGCCAGCAGGCTGCTACCCAGCCGGTATTCTCTGCAGAATTGGGATTACACAAAACGAATTGCAGAGAGTATTATCAGATAAAAAACTAACATTCCCAATGATCGCGAAGCCGGACATCGGGCAGCGTGGAGTGCAAGTGAAGCTGCTGCATTCGATGGCAGATCTATATGCATACAGCGCGTCAATGAAGGTAGACTTCCTGTTACAGGAATATGTTGACTATCCAAACGAGATCGGCATCTTCTACTACCGCATACCCGGCGAACCGAGTGGAAGGATCTCCGGCATCGTGGGAAAGGAATTCGTAACAGTCATCGGCGATGGAATTTCGAAAATCGAAGAACTCTTAATGAAAGAGAAACGATATGTTTTGCAGTTAGTCGCATTGCGGAAGACGTATGGCGATTCGCTCCATACAGTGTTGCCAATCGGTGTTAAACACAAATTAGTCCCCTATGGTAATCATAGCAGGGGTGCTCGCTTTACCGATCAGACAAAGCAGGCGAATGTAGCCCTGAATAACACGATAGACAGGTTGTGTCAATGCATACCGGAGTTCTACTATGGCCGACTCGACGTCAAGTTCAATTCATGGGAGGAACTCGAGGCAGGAAAGGAATTCTCTATCATTGAACTAAACGGGGCCGGTAGTGAGCCCACCCACATTTACGATCCTTCGCATTCGATATTCTTTGCGTGGAGGGAGATCATCGTTCACCTCAATATCTTATACCGAATCAGTCGAATAAATGCGAAAAGGAAAGGCAAGCACTTCATGTCCACCAGGCAAGGCTGGACTATGCTTAAGGACAATGCCGCCTACCTGAAACTCCTTTCCTCCTAACCTTCACTAAGGAATACCAAGTGGCGCAAACACCTACCAATAAAAATTGTACATTAGAACTTCCGGAAAGCTTCCACTCAAAAGCCAATTCCGTCGCCAAGGAACATGCCAATCTACATGGACATACACATCATCCCCGGCGTAAAAGCCAAGGATGTCGCAGAGGCGCACCGCCTCGATGTCCTTATGCAGGATGAGCACGATTGCAAGTGCATGACCTACTGGATTGATGAGGAGAGAGAAAACGTGTTTTGCCTGATTGAGGCTCCAGATAAAGAAGCAGTGGAGCAGATGCATTCACACGCACATGGTCTGATACCCCACCGGATCATCGAGGTCAACAGCAACATTGTGGAATCCTTTCTCGGTCGGATCTATGATCCCGAAGAGGCCGAGGTAACAAAGGATGGATTGAAGGTCTTTGCCGACCCCTCTTTTCGCGTACTGCTCGTCACCCGAGCGACCGATCCCATCCTATTGCAACATGCCATTGGAAAGGAAGCTGCGGCTGCATTATTAAATGAACACTGTGCGATCGTGAGAAAGAACCTGGCAACCTACCACGGTCGGGAAGTGGAACACGAAGGAACGAATTTCATCGCCTCTTTCGCGTCCGCAGCTAAAGCGGTGTCTTGCGCAATTGCCATTCAGAAAGATCATATGCATTTCGATCACACGCAATTTACTTTCAAGATCGGTATCAATGCCGGTGAACCGATAAATAAATCTGAAAAGCTTTTCGGCGATACAATACAACTGGCGGGACACATGTGTCTCCTTGCAGGTGATCACCAGGTCGCCGTATCATCACAAGTGAAGGATCTGGTGTCAAAAGAATATTTCCAGGATGACAAAAATATCAGGGCCTTGTCTCAACAGGACGAGACCTTACTCGAATCATTATTCGACACGCTTGAAAAGAACTGGCACGAACCGGACTTCAATGTGACCGACTATTGCCACGCGATTGCGATGAGCAAGTCACAACTATACAGGAAGACTATCGAGTTAACAGGTCACTCGCCCAATTCCCTGTTGAAAGAATTCAGGCTTGCTAAGGCCAAAGAGATGATGAATAAGAAGCGTTATTCAATTGCGCAGATCACTTTTGATGCTGGCTTTACCAGCCCTTCCTATTTTACCAAATGCTTCAAAAAGAAGTACGGGCTTCTCCCCATGGCCTATCTAGATCTCTTGCATTGATTGCCTCACTGAATCAATTTTACCATTTCCTGGATGATTTGTTATACTCTGCTTCTCCTCTCATCGAAGTAATTCTCTTATAGATTTAATATTACCATTTGTTGGATGATTTGTTATAGGACATGGGCATCTCTCAACTATATCTTTACTTCATCTCAAAACCAAAAAAAAATTAAAGATCATGAGAACTATCACCAACCGCTTCAGCCTCGTAATCGCTATCATGCTTTTTGCAGGCTTCTCATCCATGGCTCAAAAAGCAAACACAACAACAGAAGTAAAATCAAACCAACCAGAAATGAAGACCTATGTCATCGAACGGGAAATCCCCGGCGCCGGAAAATTGACCGCCGAACAACTGAAATCGATTTCGCAGACATCCTGTAACGTTCTCAAAGAAATGGGACCACAGATCCAGTGGATCCACAGCTATGTAACCGGAAACAAGATCTATTGTATCTACAAGGCGAACAGCCCGGAGTTGATAAAGGAACATGCGAAGAAAGGAGGGTTCCCTGCGAATGCTGTTAATGAGGTGGGAACTGTGATAAGTCCAGACACTGCCAACTAAGGTGTAATCGGGAATTTGGAATCAGGAATTGGGCCCCGAAATTCGAAAAGATTTTTCGACTGCGGGGCCCATTTCAAATTATTGATTTTCAATAACTTATGCAATTTCGAAAGTGAACAGTTTAGGCATCATTTAACGTTTTGTTTAGGCTTTACTTGATCACGCACAACTAAGGGCAATTTATAGGACTTTTTGGCCAGTGGCAAGCATTTCAGGCGTACATTCGCAGTCGGAAAACCAAGACTGTCTCCGGGCGAGACAGTTTCTTATTTACAGACGATATTACTAACCTTAAAATTTAGTATTGATGCAGAATCCAATAAGAAAAACCATGTTGATCGGCTGCATGGCCATCGCCAGCGTAGCATTTGCAACAAACACCATCGCCCCTGAAACCAGGGTATTTCACACAGCACCTTCGATCACCACCAGTTTTGAACCTGCGCCTGCTCCAGCACCAGCTGCCGTAGTTATGAACGCAGAGGCGACTACAGCCTTATATAATGACCTGCACCTCGAATCCGCAGGTTTGAACCAGCAAGTTTTCGAACTCGCCATTAAAGGCTTCTCCAAGATCGTAGATGCCGGAAAGATCCACGATACACGGAAGATCACAATCATCGATTTCAGCCAGCCTAGCTCGAAGAAGAGATTATATGTTCTCGATCTCGACGCCAGGAAGATCGTCTTTCAATCTGTGGTTTCTCATGGCCGCAACACGGGCACACTTTGGGCCAAGTCTTTTTCTAACCAGGCTGAGTCATTCAAAAGCAGCCCAGGTTTCTATATTACTGCCGAGACTTATAATGGCGGCAATGGCTATTCCCTTCGTCTCGACGGACTAGAGAGAAACATCAACGACAATGCACGCAATCGCGCGATCGTGATGCATGGTGCCCCGTATGCTAACGAGTCGAGCATCGGTTCTCTAGGATTTCTTGGTCGCAGCCAGGGTTGCCCTGCGCTTCCACAATCTATCAATAAGGCTGTGATCAATACGATCAAGAACGGCACTTGTCTCTTTATCTATACTCCAGACCAATCGTATCTCAACAGGTCTGATTTACTTAGCTGAATACCAGATTTTGATGCCCGCAAAACGTCTCCATCCTATCTTTGAGGATTAATTGATTATTATGCTCAAGATTGGCGTTTTCGGGGTGGGTCACCTGGGAAAATTTCACCTGAACAATTGGAAGGACATCCCGGATACTGAACTCGTTGGGTTCTATGATCCCGACGATGACATGGCTCTGTCCGTCGCCGAAAAATACCAGCTTCCTCGTTTCCTGGACGCCGATTCGCTCATCGATGCCTGCGATGCACTCGATGTAGTGGCCCCCACACCTCACCATTTCGAATTATGTGAAAGGATTATCAAGAAAGGTAGACACGTCTTCGTGGAGAAGCCACTCGCTAACACGATGGAAGAAGCGAGACAACTTGTAAAGCTCACCCAGGAATCCGGCGTCAAGTTCCAGGTGGGACACGTCGAGCGGTTTAATCCCGCTTTCCTCGCCGTGCAGGAACTCGACCTCAACCCCATGTTCATTGAAGTACACAGGCTCGCGCAATTCAACCCCCGCGGGACGGAAGTGAGTGTAATCCTCGACCTGATGATCCACGACATCGATATCGTCCTTAGCATTGTGAAGAGCGACGTGAAGAATATTTCTGCAAGTGGTGTAGGTGTGATCACCGAGACGCCCGATATCGCAAACGTCAGGATCGAGTTTCACAATGGTTGCGTTGCCAACCTCACATCGAGCCGAATCTCCATGAAGAAGATGCGGAAGATGAGAATATTCCAGAAAGACGCATACATCGGCATCGACTTCCTCAACAAGAAGACCGAAATTATAAAATTGAAAGGCCCCAGAGATTCGAACGTCTTTGCCTTCGATATAGACACACCAGCAGGCAAGAAAACCATCGCCGTGAATAACCCGGTAGTGCCTGAAGTCAATGCCATCAAGAAAGAACTCGAGGAATTCAAGTCCGCCATTCTCAACAACACAAAAACAATCGTTTCGGAAATGGATGGACTGAACGCTATGGACGTGGCGCACCAGATCCTGGAAAAGATCGGCAACAATGTTATAACCCGCTGATGACCCCCGGTAAAAAAATACCTGTCGCATGGTATGCCCTGATGGATTATTTCACAGCGGCTCTATCGTGGTTATGCTTCTACGCTATCAGAACCGAATTGCTTGACGACAAGGGAGCCTATCCCATCAGCTACCAGTCGTGGCTATATATTTTGTTCGTCGTTCCGGCTGGCTGGCTAATATTGTATGCACTCGCGGGCACGTACCATTCGCTCTATAAGAAATCACGACTCGCCGAGTTCACCCTGAGTTTCGTTTGTACCCTCATCGGTAGCACTATCTTCTTCCTGGTTTTTGTTTGGAATGATCCGCATGAAGATCCTTCGTTCCGTTACCTCGCCTTCGCCGCTCTGGCCGGTGTGCATTTCATCCTCACCTTCCTGGGAAGATGGTTACTCCTAAACAAAGTAAAACGACAATTGCTCTCGGGTAAAGTGAGTTTCAATACGCTGATGATCGGCAGCCAGGAGAATGCGATCGATATCTACAATAAGACCGAGCGAAACCTACACGATGGCGGTTATCATTACGTTGGATTCGTACCTCCCGACTCGAATGGGAAGAATGGCATACAGAAACTAATACCCAAGCTTGGATATATCGATCAGTTGGAAACAATCATCGACCAACATCAAATCCACCAGGTAGTCCTTGCTATGGAGAAATCCGAACACACCCTCCTTGAAAAGATAATCGCCCGCCTAAGCGAAAAAGATGTAGAAGTAAAGATCCAGCCGAGTACACTCGACATCCTCTCCGGGTCGGTGAAGACAAGCAGCGTGATGGGCGCTCCACTCATCGACCTAAAAACGGGGCTCATGCCCGATTGGCAACAAAACTTCAAGCGCCTCCTTGATATTGTCTGCGCATTGGCGGGACTTGTTCTATTGCTTCCGTTGATGATCTTCGTTGCAGTCAGAGTAAGGTATTCTTCGAAGGGCAGCATATTCTTCGTGCAGGAACGAATCGGTTATAAAGGGAAACCATTCCGGATGTATAAATTCAGGTCGATGATCGACGATGCGGAGAAGAGTGGCCCAGCTCTCTCGTCCGACAACGATACTCGCATCACGAAATGGGGTAAGACTATGCGCAAGTGGCGTCTCGATGAATTGCCACAACTCTGGAACATCCTCATCGGTGAGATCAGCCTGGTAGGCCCGCGTCCGGAGCGGCGTTATTACATCGACCAGATCATCGCACGTTTTCCTTACTACAAATATTTACTCAAGGTAAAGCCAGGCCTTACCAGTTGGGGCATGGTACAATTCGGGTATGCTGAGAATGTGGAAGAAATGATTGAAAGAAGTAAGTTCGATCTGCTATACATCGAGAATGTGTCGCTGGCGCTGGATTTTAAGATAATGATACATACGTTGAGGATTATTTTTAAAGGAAAGGGCAAGTGATGGTAGTTGATTGAGTTGATTAGGTTGATTAGGTTGATTAAGTTTGGACAGCCTAAATGCAGGCCAACCCAATCAACTCAATCAACTCAATCAACCCAATCAACTCAATCAACTGAATTTGCTTAATTTTGAACACAAACGCTTCCCAATGAAACTCATTTTCCTGGTCCTCATTTCCATGTCCTTTAATACAGTCTCATTCGCCCAACAACCTTACTGGCAGCAGCAGGTAGACTACCAGATTGCGGTTGCCCTGAATGATAAGAATCATTCTCTTAAAGGCGACATCACCATCGAATACACCAACAACTCTCCCGATAAACTTGACTTCATCTGGTTTCACCTCTGGCCAAATGCCTACAAGAATGAAACGACCGCATATGCAAAGCAGGTATTCCGCGACAAGGACGGGAAGAAGAGATGGAGGGATATGAAAGACAAAGGATATATCGACAGCCTCTCCTTTACCGTCAATGGTCAGAAGGCGAAACTTGAGATGGACAAAGAGAATATTGATGTGGCCAAGCTGGTGCTGCCGTCTTCATTAGCACCGGGACAAAAAGTGACGATTCGCACGCCATTTTTCGTCAAGATACCCACGTACTCATCGCGCTCGGGACATATGGGCGAGTCATACATCATCTGTCAATGGTATCCAAAGCCGGCGGTGTATGATCGCAAAGGCTGGCACCCCATCCCCTATCTCGACCAGGGAGAATTCTATAGCGAGTTTGGAAGCTTCGATGTTAATATTACTGTGCCCTCGACATATGTCGTCGGTTCCACAGGCACACTGCAGAGTAAAGAGGAATCGGATAAGTATAAAGAAATCGGTATTGCCAACAATAAAGAAGGCAGTTTTATAAAATATACAAACGGTCGCGCTGGTGTCGCCAAGACCCTACAGTATAAAGGCGAAAACATTCATGACTTCGCGTGGTTTGCGGACAAGGATTTCATCATACGATATGACACGGCGCAGTTAGCATCGGGAACAATAATCGATGTGTTTACCTATAGTTATGAAAATGGCAATAAGAACTGGAAGAAGAGCACGTCCTATGTTGAAGATGCTATCCGCAGCTACTCTACATGGATCGGTGAATATCCATACCCGGTAGCACAGGCGGTAGAGGGCCCGAAGAATGTGATGTCGGGAGGAATGGAGTACCCGATGATCACGCTCATCACGAGCCCCGATGCTGATGAGGCATACCTCGACGGTGTGATCGCGCATGAGGTCGGTCACAACTGGTTTTATGGAATTCTTGGAAGCAATGAACGCGATCATGCGTGGATGGATGAGGGCATTAACACTTATTACCAGTTTAGGTACGAGGCAATGAAATATAAGGCCAATAGTGTGTTCGGCGAAATGCTTCCGCAAGAGGTGCGTGCCAAATCATTACCCGATTTCCTTTCTACAATATATATGGCGTTGTCGGAAATCCCTATGGAGGAGGCAATAGAAACGCCCGCCGCGGATTTTGCTGATAAAGAGCGATACGGCCTCGTAGTCTATCTCAAGGCCGCGATCTGGATGTATCTCGTGGAGATGAGTCTGGGAGAAGAAAAACTCAGTAAGGTGATAAAGGCGTATTATAATGACTGGAAGTTCCGACACCCATACCCGGAGGATCTGAAAGCAGAATTTGAGAAGCAACTTAATATTCGGGCAGATGGAATTTTCGAATTGTTGAATAAGAAAGGCAAGTTTCAGTAAGAATAAAGGTGTTATGTTAGTTGGGCTGATTGCTTTAATGGTTCAATAGTTTAAATGTTAGTAGTTTAAAGGTTTAATAGTTTAAAGGTTCTGATTCCAGAAGCTTCATTCCTGTCTTGAGGAACCATTAAACTATTAAACATTTAAACTCTTAAACCATTAAAGCAATCAACCCAATCAACCAAATCAACTCAATCAACTCAATCAACCACCTTGTGATAAGAATACTCCTACTTGTTTTGATCGCTACTAGCCGGCTAACGGCCAACTCGCAGCATTGGCAACAGGAAGTGAACTATACTATCGAAGTAGCTCTCAACGATGTTAGTCATTCGTTGCGTGGTTTTGAAAAAATCGAATACATCAACAACTCGCCCGACACGCTTCGATTTATCTGGTTTCATATATGGCCCAATGCATACAAGAATGACCAGACCGCATTCAGCGATCAACTTTTAGAGAATGGTAATACCAGGTTTTATTTTTCCGACAAAGACCAGAAAGGATATATAAACCGGCTCGACTTCAAAGTGAATGGAGCCACTGCCGAAACGGAAGATCACCCCGAGCACATAGACATACTCAAACTAATTCTACCCACGCCGCTGGCGCCAGGTGCAAGGACCGAGATCACCACGCCTTTTCATGTTCAGCTACCCTTTAATTTTTCACGTGGCGGTCATGACGGACAGAGCTACCAGGTGACGCAATGGTATCCGAAGCCGGCAGTATACGATAACAAAGGCTGGCATCCCATGCCTTACCTCGACCAGGGTGAATTCTATAGCGATTTCGGAAGCTTCGACGTGTCTATAACAGTTCCGGAGAATTACGTGGTCGCCGCCACCGGTGAACTTCAAAATGCATCCGAGAAAGAATGGCTCGAAACAAGGAGAGACTTTTCCTGGGAACCAGTAAAGCAAAAGATAAAAACCAAAGGTGGGAGCATCAAGACTGTCACGCAATCATTTCCTAATTCCGCAACCGACATCAAGATCCTGCGCTACAAACAGGACAAGGTTCATGATTTCGCATGGTTCGCCGATAAGCGATTCATCGTTAATCATGACACCTGCCAACTCGCCTCCGGCAAAGTTGTCGACGTTTATAGTTTCTATACGCCAGGGGAAGTGCTGATGTGGCGAAAGAGCGTCGACCATGGAAAGCGTGCACTTCAGCACTACTCTAACCTGGTTGGTGATTATCCCTATTCAACATTAAGCATTGTGCAGGGGCCAAAGAGTTTCGAGGGTGGCATGGAGTATCCGACCGTCACAGTAATTTCCCCACTTGATACCGAGTCCGAACTTGACAATACCATCGCACACGAGATCGGACATAACTGGTTCCAGGGTGCGCTGGCCAGCGATGAACGTACGCATCCCTGGATGGATGAAGGAATCAATTCCTACTATGAGGAAAAATATGAGGTAGCCAGAAACCCGAAGCACAACCAGCGGTTCGAACAGGCGGTACTAGAATCACTTATTGCGGAGAAAAAAGACCAACCCATTGAGACGTCCGCTGAGCAATTCAATGTTGTGAACTATCTACTCATCGGATATTATAAAACTACACAGTGGGTAAAATGGATGGAGTCGTACCTTGGCACTTCGGTATTCAACCAGGCCATGCAGGAGTACTACAGGAGATGGCAATTTAAACATCCACAACCGGCGGACCTGCAGAAAGTGATGGAGGATGTAAGCGGCAAGGATCTTGATTCAGCATTCTCAGTGCTCTCGATGAAAGGAAACCTGCCGGGCCCACCACGGAAAGGAGTGGCTGTGTGGACACCCTTCAATGGTTCACCCATGAAGAATGCCATGAAGCAAACGCAGGTAGCGATCCTTCCCGCGATTGGCTTGAATAGCTACGACAAATTAATGATCGGAGCGGCTATCACAAACCTCCGGTTGCCCTTTAATAGATTGCAATTTTTCCTCGCACCCATGTATGCAACCGGATCGAAAAGATTTGTGGGCATCGGATTTGTCAATCAAAGTTTCTTCCCCGATGGTCTTTTCCGAAAGATCGACCTTGGTGTACTTGGATCGAAGTTTACTGCCGATCGCTTCATTGATGATAGCGGAAATAAGATCTTCCTCGGATTTCAGAAGTTAGTTCCAAGCCTGCGGTTAACATTTAGAGAAAAGGATCCCCGTAGCACTCTAAAGCATTTTATTCAATTCAAGACCTTCTTCATTTCGGAAGATCGTCTACGCTTTTTCCGAGATACGGTCATCATCGGCATTGATACCACCATCACCGACAGGTATAGAACTACTAGTGTTAACAGGACTCTTAACCAGTTGAAGTTAGTAGTAGAAAATGCCAGGGCATTGTATCCGTACCGTGCAGAAATGAAGGTGGAACAAGGAAAGGATTTCGTACGCACCGCATTTACCGGAAATTATTTCTTCAATTACCCGAAAGGGGGTGGACTTGATGCAAGGCTGTTTGCCGGCAAGTTCTTTTATACAAGTTCGAAGACATTCTCCAAACAGTTCGCCACAGATCGATATCATCTCAATATGACCGGACCAAACGGGTACGAGGACTATACTTACAGCGATTACTTCGTCGGGCGGAATGAGTTCGAAGGGGCGGCGAGCCAACAGATCATGGTAAGAGACGGCGCTTTCAAGGTAAGGACGGACCTGCTCGCGGACAAGGTCGGTCGTACCGATGACTGGCTCATTGCACTCAACTTCAGTTCGACCGTTCCGAATGGACTTAACCCACTAAGCTTATTGCCCGTGAAGATCCCGCTTAAAATATTCGTGGATGTTGGCACCTATGCCGAGCCGTGGAGAAAAAATGCCACGGAAGATAGATTCCTGTTCGATGCGGGCATCCACCTTCCCCTGTTGAAAGAGACAGTCAATATCTACATTCCTCTTCTTTATAGCCGCGTATTCAGGGACTACATTCTCTCGACACTGTCTAAGAAGAATCGTTTGTTGAAGACAATTTCTTTCTCTATTGATATCTCTAACTTCAGCTTCCGGAAAATCAATCGGCACATCGACTTGTAATGAGTACCCCGCCGAACATACGATATCTTCCACAGCATGAAATCGACAAGAAAAAATGGGATGAATGTATCGAAGCTGCCTCCAATGGCCTCATCTATGGCTATTCCTTCTATCTCGATCATATGTCGGCTAATTGGGATGCGCTGGTGTTGAATGACTACGAATGCGTGATGCCGCTGACATGGAATAAGAAATACGGATTCTCCTATTTGTATCAGCCATTTCTTGCAGCACAACTTGGTGTGTTTGGGAAAAATCTTAATAAAGAGATGGTTGATCAATTCGTCAAAGCGATTCCCGGAAAATTTAAACTCATCGAAATCTCGATGAATAGCGGCAACATCGGAGTCAAAGACGGAATATCAAGGGCAAATTATGTACTCGACCTGGGCAAGTCCTATGACGAACTATCGGCAGCCTACAAGGACAACATAAAAAGAAATGTGCGGAAGGCAAATCAGTCGGGTTGCAAACTCTACAAGGATTTCGATGCAGAAAAAGTAATACAACTGGCAATTGCGCAGATGAGAAACTATGGAAAGGAGTCTGCAGACAATACGGAACGCTTCCGCAAGCTTTATCACTACCTCCATGAGAAAGGGATGGCGACAACATATGGCATCCTTTCGTCCAGGAAAGAATTGCTGGCCTCATGCATATTCTTCTACTCACACGGCCGGGCTTACTATATCCTCGTAGGCAATCATCCCGATGGCCGAACGATTGGTGCATCACACGCCCTCATCGATGAATTTATTAAAGATCATGCCGGCAAGAAACTCACACTTGATTTTGAAGGCTCGGACATCCGAAACCTGGCGTATTTCTATGGGAGCTTTGGTGCCAATGCGGAGGTTTATCCGGCGTTAAAGATGAATAGACTACCATTCTATTTAAAATGGCTAAAGAGGTAGTCCGGAAGTCCGAAAGTCGGAAAGTCCGAAAGACCAGGTCATCGGTAGCAGACCGTATGCGAGTTCGAAAAACGTGAACGTCTTTCGGACTTTTCCGACTTCCGGACTTCCCGACTGCTAATTCCTGCCTAGAAGTTCGGTTGCAACTAACAAATCGACCGGCGTAGTGATCTTGATATTCGTAATTTCTCCTTCAACTAATGAAACTTTTAGTCCGAAGGCCTCGACTACGGAGGCCTCGTCGGTGAATCTGTCCTTGTAGTCGATCTGGTAGGCGGGTAATAATATCTTACTGTGAAATGTCTGCGGCGTTTGAACTAGCATGACTTTATTCCTGTCCATCGCCTCGTTGCCATCTTCAATCAGGACCCGTACGCTATCCTTGCTAGGGATGACTGGAATGGCGCTGCCCGTTTCGAGTGCAGATGCATAGCATCGTTTGATGAGCGAGGGTGTAATTAAACAGCGAACGCCATCGTGTACGAAGATGATGGATTCTTCGTCGATGAGCGAGAGGCCGTTTTTCACGGATTGAAAACGGGTGTCTCCCCCTGCTGTGATGCGAATCTTGTCCTTATCAAAATACGCATCGATAATCTCCTGTCCCATATTCGTATGATCCACTGGCAGGACCAGTATGAGATAAATGTCTTCGTACGCATCCAGGAATGCCCTGAGAGTATAATATAATACGGGTCTATCTTTTACGATCATGAACTGCTTTGGAATGGTACCACCCATTCTTTTGCCTGTGCCACCCGCTACAATAACAGCATATTTCCGCATAGTATAATGAAGATTCTACTTATAGATCGCGATCTCCCGTTCGCCATTGCTACTCTGCATTGCGCGATACATTCCCTCGCTATTGAAGATCATCGCCGTATTTCCCATGGCATCAACGCCAACCATTCCCCCCTCACCGTCTATGGCCATGAGTTTTTCATTGACGACGATATCCATCGCTTTCTGTAGTGAGTATCCCTTGTATTCCATTAAGCAGCTAACGTCATAGGCGGCCACTGCGCGGATGAACATTTCACCATGGCCTGTACAACTTATGGCACAGGTCTTATTATTCGCATACGTGCCCGCCCCGATGATGGAACTGTCCCCTACCCTTCCCCATTGCTTGTTGGTCATTCCACCCGTGCTCGTCGCTGCAGCTATGTTGCCGTGTACGTCGCATGCTGCAGCACCGACGGTTCCTTTCTTCTGTTCTGTGAGAGCCACGTTGTGGTCGAGAGCAACATCATCTGAATTCTGCATCTGCTTCCATTGATCATATCGGAATTGAGAGAAGAAATATTCATCGTGCTCGAGGGGAATGCCATGCAGGGCCGCAAAATCATTGGCTCCTTTCCCGATCAGCATCACGTGAGGGCTTTTCATCATCACCTGGTAGGCCAGCTCTACGGGATTGCGGATGTTCTTTACAGCACTCACCGCACCGGCCATCATCGATTTCCCTTCCATGATTGACGCGTCCATCTCCTGGCTGCCATCTTTCGCGAAAACCGAACCGCGACCAGCATTGAACCGGATATTGTCCTCGAGCGAACACGTTGCGGCCAATACGGCATCCAACGCTGTTCCACCCCCGGTCAATACACGGTACCCCGCATCGAGCGCCTCTTCCAAACCCAATCGGTAAGATGCTTCCAATTCAGGCGTCATGCTGCTTTTGAGAATGGTACCGGCGCCGCCATGAAGTGTGAGAGAGTAGGTCATTATGCGAAGATAGCAATAGTTGATTGGCTAGTACATAGTGGGGAGTGACTAGTGGGATGGGGTCGTTTGCAGTGGTACTTACATTTCAAATAGGGTATTGGGAATCGGGAATCGGTGCCTACGGAGAGGACTGTGTCTACAACCGTAAACGACCCAATCCCCACTAGCCACTCCCTACTAGCCACTAGCCAATAGCCTACCGACCAAGCAACAGCTCGCATTCACCTAACAACTTCTCCTTATTGATCGCCACCGTCCCCACCTCCTCACAAACCAAACCGCCCGCGATATTGGCGACCTCGGCCATGAGCTGGACGTTTTTCGTGGCGGCATAGACCAAAGATGCTACGGCGATAACGGTGTCACCCGCGCCGGAGACATCGGCGATGTTTCGCAGGTGAGAGGGGATCATGGCAGTTCGTTCACCATGCTGATAGAATACTCCTTTGTCGGAAAGAGTGATGAAGGATATCTGATGATGCAGTACATCCTTCAATTTCTCATGAATATCTTTTAAGGTGTTGGTGTTGATATCCTCAAGCAGAAGATTCAATCCCTCTTTTACTTCTTTAAGATTGGGCTTGAAAATATCGACGTCTTTGTAGCTAAAGAAATTCTTTCGCTTCGGATCCACTGCGGTCAGGACATTCGCCTTCCTGCACATTGTGATCACCTCATTGATGATCGATTCGGAGAGCGCACCTTTATTATAATCTTCGAAGATGATGATGTCCGGCTTCTGTGTTTCAAGGAAATCCTTAACGCGGCCAAGCAAATTGCGGGCATCCTCCGCATCTAGATCTTTGGTAATTTCAGAATCGAGACGCATCATTTGTTGGTTTCGACTGATGATTCGCGTCTTGCTGGTAGTGATCCTCGACTTGCTCCTGGCGAGGTGTCCCGTTTGTATCTTGTTTTCGGACAACAACTTCTCCAACCTGTCGCCATCCTCGTCACTGCCAATTACTGATAGCACCGCCACCTGTGCGCCGAGTGACTGAACATTCAATGCTACGTTTCCGGCGCCGCCGATGCGATAATCCTTCTTGTTAAGGGTAACAACAGGAACCGGCGCTTCGGGAGATATCCTCTCCACGGTTCCCCATATGTAGGTATCCAACATCACGTCCCCAATCACTCCAGCTTTGAGGCTCTTGAACGAATCGAATAATTTCTTGAAGTCTTCCATAAACAGATTTTACTATCAGAAGGACCGTCTTTCGAACTTCCGTTCCTCTTGACTTTGGGATGCTACTCCTTACTCACGACTGGCCTTCTTGGCTGCGATCGCCAGGTAATAAATGGGAACTCCCAATAGGACGATGATGAGACCCGGCCAGGTGTATTCAGGCTTGTATGCTATCAGCAACATACAAAATGCCGATCCCATCAATATGTAAAGAATGGGCAACACCGGGTAACCGAATGCCTTGTACGGCCTTTCAGCGTTCGGTCTCTTCTTCCTGAGAATGAAGATGCCGATGATGGTAAGGATGTAGAACAACACTACTACGAATGAGATCATATCGAGCAGCTGACCATATTTGCCACTTAAGCTCCATGCGCTGGCTACGAGACATTGAATCCAAAGTGCGAATTGAGGCACCGCATTCTTGTTGAGCTCACCCACCTTACGGAAGAATAAGCCATCCTTTGCCATGGTATAATAAACCCGCGCCCCCGCGAGTATCAATCCATTATTACATCCAAAGGTAGAGATCATGATGAGAAACGCGATAATGATGGTTCCTGAGGATGGAAATATCTTGTTTGCCGCAGCCACCGCCACACGGTCATCCGTCGGGAATGCAAGTTCGCTAAGCGGCATAACGTTTAGATACATGAGGTTCGCACACACATAAATGACAGTCACTATCAATGTTCCGAGGAAGAGACTCAGCCCAATGTTCTTCTTCGGATTCTTCATCTCGCCCGCAATGAACGTCACATTGTTCCATGCATCACTGCTGAAAATCGAGCCCACCATCGCAGCTGCTATCGCGCCCAGGAGCGCATTGCCACCGATCGGTAGCCATCCACCATTCTGCGCATCTGTACCCACGTACTTCTTTGCATCCAAACCAGTCTGCATATTCTCCGCCCAAAAACTATCCTTCACCAATACGAAACCAAATACGATTAGCCCGAACAGGGCTAACAATTTTGCAGACGTAAAAAGTGTTTGTATGAATTTCCCTTCCTTGATACCCCGGGAATTAATATACGTTAGAAGGCATATAATAACGATGGACACCAGCTGCCCCGAATAGACATTAATTAGCCCCGCATCGAAGAGGAAATAGTTATTGCCCAGTTCAGGCACCAGGTAAGCCAGGAATTTTGAGAATGCCACACCTACTGCCGCGATCGTGGCCGTCTGTATAACGGCGAAGAAACTCCATCCATATAAAAACCCGACGAGCGGATTATAAGCCTCCTTGAGGTACACATATTGTCCACCTGCCTTGGGGAACATACCACTAAGCTCTCCGTAGCTCAATGCCGCCGTCAAGGTCATGAAGCCCGTGATGAGCCACACCGCGATCAACCAACCCGCACTACCAACGTTTCTAGTAATATCCGCGCTAACTATGAAAATACCTGAGCCGATCATGGAACCCGCCACTATCATTGTACCATCAAACAATCCGAGTGTAGGTTTAAAAGAAGTCTGTTCTGCCATGGAATTGGGTTTAAACTTCAAGATAAGTATTTCACTTCATTTTAAAGCTATCCCAAATAAAAACGCCCCTCCAAAATGGACGGGCGTTCCGTAAGCAAATTCATTTTTTATTCCTTCTTGCTCTTATACATTTCATTCAATCCTTTAATAACATCTCCCGTGATATTGTAGGCAGAATCCTTGTAGTAAAAGAGTCCTTGTTCATATGCAATGATATAAGAGAATTGCCTGTCCTTGTTATATACTTTCAGGAAGTCTTCGATGTTCGTCTTGATCTTATTCATCCGCAGCGTCACAAATTCATTGTATTCCTGATCGAGCGTCTGCTTGCGGTTCTTCATCTTCTCGTCCATCGTTTTCAACTCAAGGCTCGCCTCTTCAGATTGTGCCTGGGATAAGCCGCCGGCCTGTGCCTGCGTCTGGAAGTAATTATACCGTTGCTGCAGGTTCTTCGCCAACGAATTCATCTCTGAGTTGATATCATCTTCCTTGCGAGTGATCTCAGCCTTCGCCGCTTTCACCACATGGAAATTGTTTTCTACAGAATCCATTTCAAAATAAGCAATGCGGAAATTGCCACCTGATAACGTGGAGTCCTTACCGGTGATCTTGCTCATCGTCTTTTCGGTGGTCTTCTTGCCACCCAGATGGGCAAACAATAAATAACCAATACCGATTGTCAATATCACGTTCCAGATCAACAACCCATTTTTCATGTTCGCCATTTTACAAAAATATAGATGAATAAGCCGACAAAAATAAGCAATGCCGTTACTTTATGAAACACTTAACTATCAATCGTTTGATTAAATAAATCATTCATAAAAAAAGGAGTAAGAATAAAAACTCCTTACTCCTCAATTAACATTTATCAGCTATCGGATATCGACACCGGTAGTATTATTCCTCTTCGTCAAACGCCATCGCTTCACGCGTTGTCTGTAGCAATTCATATTCTTCCTTGCTACCTACGATCATGTTTTCGAACTCGCGCAGACCTGTACCAGCCGGGATCGGATGACCCGTGATAACATTTTCCTTCAGACCAAGCATATCGTCCGTCTTGCCATGGATGGCTGCTGACGACAACACCTTAGTTGTTTCCTGGATCGAAGCCGCCGAAATCCAGCTCGGAACACCCAATGAGGCCTTCGTGATACCCAACAATGTCGGGGCAGAAGTAGCAGGCTTAGCATCGCGGAATTCAACCGGTTTGCTATCATTACGGCGAAGGATGGAATTCTCTTCCCTCACTTCGCGCAAGCTCACGATCTGGCCTGCACGCAGCTTGGCAGATTCGCCAGGCTCGGTAACGACCTTCTTGTCGAAGATATAATCGTTCTCTTCAACGAACTCGAATTTATCAACTGAATCATCTTCAAGGAAGCGCGTATCACCTGGGTCTACGATGTTGACCTTGCGCATCATCTGACGAACGATCACCTCGATGTGCTTATCATTGATCCTTACACCTTGCAAGCGATAAACCTCCTGGATCTCATTCACAACGTACTGCTGTACGGCGAACGGTCCCTGGATAGAAAGAATATCTTGTGGTGATGTCTGACCATCTGAAAGCGGTGAACCGGCTTTCACGAAGTCACCATCCTGTGCCAGGATCTGCCTTGTCAGCGGAACCAGGTACTTCTTCTGAACACCATCTTTTGCTTCGATGATGATCTCACGGTTACCTCTCTTGATTGCTCCCATCGTCACTACACCATCGATCTCCGAAACCACCGCAGGATTGCTTGGATTTCTTGCCTCGAACAATTCAGTTACACGTGGAAGACCTCCCGTGATATCTCTCAGCTTACCGAGGATACGCGGGATCTTCACGATCACCTGACCAGCCTTCACCTCTTCAGCCTCATCGAGGATGATATGGCTACCGGTTGGAAGGTTATATGATTTAATTTCTTTTCCTTCTACAAGAATTGACGGGATCTTCGTCTTATCACGCGTCTCGATAACAACTTTCTCACGGTGACCTGTCTGCTCATCTGACTCTTCACGATAAGTAACACCTTCGATTACGTTATCAAACTTCACCTTACCATTGATCTCGGCCATGATGACGTTGTTGAACGGATCCCACGTGCAGACTATGTCTCCCTTGTGTACCTTCTGACCATCCTTGACGTTCAGTGTAGCACCATAAGGAATGTTGTTCGTGATAAGCAGACGATCGTTCTTTGTATCGATGATACGCACCTCACCAGTACGACCAATTACGACTTGTGCCTTGTTACCTTCATTGTTCTCCGTAGTTACAGAACGCAATCCATCGAACTGGATCGTTCCATCGAACTTGGCAAGAAGCGTAGAATCAACGGCTGCGGAACCAGCGACACCACCCACGTGGAATGTACGAAGTGTCAACTGAGTACCAGGCTCACCGATTGACTGTGCGGCGATGATACCGACGGCATCTCCTTTTTGTGCAAGGATACCTGATGCAAGGTTCTTACCGTAACACTTCACGCAACAGCCGCGCTTGCTTTCGCAAGTCAATACTGAACGGATCTCTACAGTTTCGATACCTGCTTCTTCTATTTTTCTTGACAGGTCGGCTGTGATCCCATCACCACCAGCCACCAGTAGTTCTTCATTTAATGGATTGTAGACATCATGGAGTGATGTACGACCCGCGATACGATCAGACAACGGTTCGATAACATCTTCATTGTCCTTCAAAGCTGATGTGGCAATACCACGCAGCGTTCCGCAATCCTCTTCTGTGATGACCACGTCCTGTGCAACGTCAACCAACCTACGGGTAAGGTAACCGGCATCGGCCGTCTTCAGGGCTGTATCCGCAAGACCTTTACGGGCACCGTTGGTAGAGATGAAGTAATCCAACACGTTTAGACCACCCTTGAAGTTGGAAAGGATCGGGTTCTCAATGATCTCGGAACCAGTAGAACCTGATTTTCTTGGCTTGGCCATCAAACCTCTCATACCTGCAAGCTGCTTGATCTGCTGCTTGGAACCACGGGCTCCTGAATCCAGCATCATGAACACGGAATTGAATCCTTGCTTATCATTAGCTAATTCACGAATCAATGTTTCAGTAATACGTGTATCCACACGGCTCCAGATGTCGACGATCTGGTTGTAACGCTCATTGTTTGTGATAAGACCCATGTTATAGTTGTCCCACACTTCATCAACTTCACCCTTTGCATTCTGAAGCAATTCTTCCTTGATTTCAGGAATGATAAGGTCATTGATGCTGAATGACAGACCGCCCTGGAATGCCGTACGGAATCCAAGCGTCTTGATGTCATCGAGGAACTTTGCAGTCTTCGGGATATTGGTGATACGAATGATATCACCAATGATCTCCCGAAGGTTCTTCTTAGTCAGCAAAGCATTTACGAATCCAACTTCGGCGGGCACGTGCTGGTTGAAGATCACGCGGCCTACTGTTGTTTCAATTAATTTATGAACGAGCAAGCCATCCTCGTTGCGGATGTTTGATTTTACTTTAATCCATGCATGCATATCGATCACGCCTTCGTTGTAAGCGATGATCACTTCCTCAACGGAATAAAAGGCCTTTCCTTCACCACGGACAATCTCCGTTGGTGTGGTCTTCTTACCCTTTGTGATATAATACAGACCAAGTACCATGTCCTGTGAAGGAAGGGTGATTGGCGTACCGTTCTGCGGATTGAGGATGTTGTGCGAAGCAAGCATCAGCAATTGCGCCTCGAGAACCGCAGCATTGCTCAATGGAACGTGCACGGCCATCTGGTCACCGTCAAAGTCGGCGTTGAAGGCTGTGGTTACGAGTGGGTGCAACTGGATCGCCTTTCCTTCGATCAACTTCGGCTGGAATGCCTGGATTGATAACCTGTGAAGCGTTGGGGCACGGTTAAGGAGGATCGGGTGTCCTTTCAATATATTTTCGAGGATATCCCAAACTACAGCTTCCTTCTTATCCACCAATTTCCTGGCAGACTTCACTGTCTTGACGATACCTCTTTCAATCAACTTACGGATGATAAATGGCTTGAACAATTCAGCAGCCATGTCTTTAGGAAGACCACACTCATGCAGTTTCAATTCTGGTCCTACAACGATAACCGAACGACCTGAATAGTCAACACGCTTACCGAGAAGGTTCTGACGGAAACGACCTTGCTTACCTTTCAATACATCTGACAATGATTTCAAGGCACGTCCACCTTCGGCTTTCACCGCGTTTGACTTCCTTGAGTTGTCGAACAAGCTGTCGATCGCTTCCTGTAACATACGTTTTTCATTACGTAGGATGACCTCAGGCGCTTTGATCTCCAACAACCTCTTAAGACGATTGTTACGGATGATCACACGACGATACAGGTCATTCAGGTCAGAAGAGGCAAAACGACCACCATCCAACGGCACAAGCGGACGTAGTTCTGGTGGAATAACTGGAATGTATTGCATAACCATCCACTCAGGACGGTTGGTGATTCTTGTATTTGCATCACGGAAAGCCTCTACTACGCTAAGACGCTTGAGGGCATCGGCCTTACGTTGCTGTGAAGTCTCGGTAGCAGCTGTGTTACGAAGATCGAATGACAACTGGTCGAGATCGATACGCTGAAGCATATCATGCACTGCTTCCGCACCCATCTTCGCGATGAACTTATTTGGATCATCGTCGGGCAGGTATTGGTTATCCTTTGGAAGAGTATCGAGGATGTCGAGGTATTCTTCTTCAGTAAGGAGGTCGCCATAGTTCTGTCCTTTGTCAACCCGGATACCAGGCTGGATGACTACGAACCTTTCATAATAGACGATCGTCTCGAGTTTCTTCGAGCTTACGCCAAGAAGGTAACCGATCTTATTAGGCAATGATTTGAAATACCAAATGTGAACAACGGGTACAACCAGTTTGATGTGACCCATTCTTTCGCGACGTACTTTCTTCTCAGTTACTTCAACACCACAACGGTCGCAAACGATACCCTTATAACGGATACGCTTGTACTTTCCGCAGGCACACTCATAGTCTTTCACTGGACCGAAGATCCTCTCGCAAAACAAACCATCACGCTCGGGTTTGTAAGTACGGTAGTTGATTGTTTCGGGCTTGAGTACTTCGCCATAGCTTCTTTCCAGGATGGTGTCCGGTGAAGCTAAGCCGATAGTAATCTTGGAAAAACTAGGCCTGGGACGATTTTCTTTTTTGATAGCCATATTGGTATGAGCTTTTTACTTTAAGCCTTCTCAGATGTAGCCGAAGGCATTTTTTTAAGAAAATGTTTTATCGAAGAAAGATTTCCAGCTGGCGGGTTGAACCGCCGGCTGGAAACTTTATATAGTTATTCGAACTTGAGGTCAAGACCCAATCCACGCAATTCATGTACGAGTACATTGAACGACTCAGGAATACCTGCCCTTGGCACATTATCACCCTTCACAATAGACTCGTAAGTCTTCGCACGGCCAATGATATCATCCGATTTAATGGTCAATAATTCCTGCAGGATGTTAGAAGCTCCATAGGCCTCGAGTGCCCAAACTTCCATTTCCCCGAAACGCTGACCACCGAACTGCGCCTTACCTCCCAGCGGCTGCTGGGTAATGAGACTGTATGGTCCGATCGAACGGGCGTGCATCTTGTCGTCAACCATGTGGTGAAGCTTGATGATATAGATGATACCAACGGTAGCTTTCTGGTGGAAACGCTCGCCTGTCTCACCATCATAGAGATAGGTGTGACCGAACTTTGGTAATTCCGCCTTCTCACAGAATTCGGCGATCTCCTCTGTAGAGGCACCGTCGAAGATGGGAGTCGAGAATTTGATACCAAGCTTTTGACCAGCCCAACCAAGTACGGTCTCATAGATCTGACCAAGGTTCATACGGCTAGGCACGCCCAATGGATTCAATACAACGTCTACCGGTGTACCATCTTCAAGGAATGGCATATCCTCGGCACGAACAATCTTTGCTACGATACCCTTGTTACCGTGACGACCGGCCATCTTATCTCCCACTTTCAACTTACGCTTCACGGCGAGATATACTTTCGCAAGCTTCAATACACCCGCTGGTAACTCATCACCTATCGAAATGTTGAACTTCTCTCTCTTATATCGACCAAGTTCCTCGTTGAATTTGATATTATAATTGTGCAATAATGTATTGATCTGATCGTCTACTTTCTTATCGCTAGTCCAACCCAAAGGATTGATGTTTGCATAATCCAGACCTGTAAGGTTCTTCGCAGTGAACTTCGCGCCTTTACCGATCTGTACTTCACCGAAGTTGTTGCTCACACCAGCTGATGTATGCTCGCGAAGAAGAGTAGTAAGCTTATCGAGCAGTACCTGCATCAAATCAGCTTCGTTCTTTTCGTGCATTCTTTCCAGCTTCTCGATAGATGCTTTCTCTCTCACCTTCGCATTCTTATCCTTCTTTGCTCTTTGGAAAAGCTTCTTACCGATGACGATTCCTTCAACGCCGTTTGGCGCTTTCAATGAAGCATCCTTTGCATCGCCGGCCTTATCACCGAAGATGGCGCGGAGAAGTTTCTCCTCTGGAGTAGGATCGCTCTCACCTTTCGGTGTGATCTTTCCGATGAGGATATCGCCTTCCTTTATCTGAGCTCCGATGCGGATAATACCATTCTCATCGAGGTCCTTTGTAGCTTCTTCAGAAACGTTAGGAATATCAGGAGTCAGCTCTTCTTCACCGAGTTTTGTATCACGTACTTCGAGTTCATATTCAGAAATGTGAACGGAAGTGAACAGGTCCTCACGAACTACTCTCTCACTGATAACGATGGCATCCTCGAAGTTGTAACCTTTCCATGGCATGAATGCGACTTTAAGATTCTTTCCAAGTGCCAGTTCACCATCCTGTGTTGCGTATCCTTCAGTCAGGAAGTCGCCTTTCTTCACCTTTTGGCCTTTCCTAACGGCAGGCTTTAGGTTGATACAGGTTTCCTGGTTTGTCTTGATGAATTTAGTCAGGCGATAAACCCTGAGGTCATCCTCGAAGCTTACCAGTTTTTCCTGCTCATCGCGATCGTAACGAACATGTATTTCGTTAGCGTCAACGAATTCAACGATACCGTTGCCTTCAGAGTGAATCTGGATCCTTGCATCACGAGCGGCCTTTCCTTCGAGACCGGTACCAACTACAGGTACATCGGGGCGAATGAGTGGCACGGCCTGGCGTTGCATGTTCGATCCCATCAGGGCACGGTTAGCATCATCATGCTCGAGGAAGGGAATCAGTGATGCACTCAAACCAACGATCTGGTTAGGGGCTACGTCCATAAATTCCACTTCAGTCTTCTCGAGTATAGGGAAGTCACCAGTCTGGCGGCTTACAATTTTTTCGTCGATGAACTCACCTTTGTCATTCAATGGCGAGTTTGCCTGCGCGATCTTCGCGAGGTCTTCTTCTTCCGCACTCAGGAAAGAAAGCTTCTTCATATCTACCTTGCCGTTGTCGACCTTACGATACGGCGTTTCGATGAAGCCCATGTCGTTGATCTTCGCATGCACGCAAAGAGTAGATATCAAACCGATGTTTGGTCCTTCCGGAGTTTCGATCGTACAAAGCCTTCCGTAGTGTGAGTAGTGTACGTCACGAACTTCAAAGCCTGCACGCTCACGGCTTAGACCGCCTGGCCCGAGGGCAGAGATACGACGCTTGTGCGTGATCTCGGACAACGGATTGGTCTGGTCGAGGAACTGTGAGAGCTGTGATGTACCGAAGAACGAATTGATCACTGATGAAAGCGTTCTCGCATTGATAAGGTCAACCGGGGTGAATACTTCATTGTCACGCACGTTCATCCTTTCACGGATAGTACGAGCCATACGGGCGAGACCAACACCAAATTGTGCATACAACTGCTCGCCTACTGTACGTACGCGACGGTTGCTGAGGTGATCGATATCGTCGATTTCGGCCTTACCATTGGTAAGTCTTACGAGATACTTGATGATAAGGATGATGTCTTCACGAGTAAGCGTCTTCTGGTCGAGAGGTGCGTCGAGGTTCAACTTGCGGTTGATCTTGTAACGTCCTACTTCACCGAGATCATAACGTTTGTCGCTGAAGAATAATTTATCGATGATACCACGGGCAGTTTCGTTATCGGGAGCATCTGCACCACGAAGCTGGCGGTAGATAAATTGAACCGCTTCGAGCTCACTGTTGGAAGTATCCTTGTTAAGCGTGTTGTAGATGATCGCATAATCGCCACCCACATCTTCACGCTGGATGAATACACCCTTCACGTCCATTTCGGCGATCATATCGATAGCCTCTTCGTCGAGTACAGTATCACGCTCGAGAACGATTTCATTTCTTTCGATAGAAACTACTTCACCGGTATCCTCATCGACGAAATCCTCAACCCATGTTCTAAGAACGCGGGCAGCGAGTCTCTTGCCGATGTATTTCTGCAATGTCTTCTTGTCTGTCTTTACTTCATCAGCCATGCCGAACAGTTCAAGGATGTCCTTGTCTGTTTCGTAGCCGATAGAACGCAACAGCGTAGTGACCGGGAATTTTTTCTTACGATCGATGTACGCGTACATCACGTTGTTGATGTCAGTTGCGAATTCCATCCATGCTCCCTTGAACGGTATCACACGGGCAGAATAGATCTTCGTACCGTTCGGGTGAACTGATTGTCCGAAGAATACACCGGGTGAACGATGCAACTGTGAAACGACTACGCGCTCTGCGCCGTTTATCACGAATGTGCCGCGTGGAGTCATATAGGGAATATTGCCAAGGAAAACGTCCTGGACAATAGTTTGGAAATCGACGTGCTCTTCGTCATTACAACTCAAACGAAGTTTTGCTTTGAGTGGAACGGCATAAGTCAAACCACGCTCCATACACTCTTCGATAGTGTAGCGGGGCGGGTCAATAAAATAATCAAGGAATTCGAGAACGAAAATGTTACGGGTATCGGTTATTGGAAAATTGTCTTTGAACACCCTGAACAAACCCTCGATGTTCCGCTTGTCAGGAGTTGTTTCCAATTGGAAGAACTCTTTGAAAGACTGGATCTGTACTTCGAGTAGGTCAGGGGTTTCGGCCAGGTGTTTGATTTTTCCGAAATCAATCCTGTGATTCATTTTTGTTGAAGACATATGCGTAAAACCGGTTTTAAAAAGATCAGGACGTAACAAATCATTCACAGGCTTTCATTTGATTAAAAATGAAAACCGGTGGGAATCAACTAATTAAACAT
>JACMKU010000001.1 GCA_014379965.1 Chitinophagaceae bacterium | reverse complement strand
ATGACTTCGAATATCAAAATCTAGAATTATTAATGAAGGCTTGACCTTGAGTAGCACGTAACTCATTTGCTTCGCTACGCTCGCAATGGCGACTCAAACCCCATTTGCTTCGCTCGCGATAACGATTAATTACCCCTTACCCTCTTTCTCGCTTACCGAAGCCAGGTACTCAACCGCCAATTCATAGCCCTTTAGACCAAGCCCGAATATGCTTCCGGCAGACTTACCTGAGACGTGTGAAAGCTTCCTGAAATCCTCGCGCGCATGCACGTTCGAGATGTGCACCTCCACCACAGGTGCCGGTACAGCAGCAACTGCATCCCCGATTGATACAGAAGTATGAGTATAACCTGCAGGGTTTAATATAATGCCATCCTGTTCGAAGCCCGCGCGCTGGATCTCATTCACCAGCTCTCCTTCAACATTGCTTTGAAAGTAGGAGAAGATAATCTTCGGATACTTTGTCTTGAGGAGATCCAGGAAATTATCGAAAGACATATTTCCATAGATATCGGTTTCCCTTTTGCCGAGTAGATTGAGATTGGGGCCGTTGATGATGGCTATTTTCATGGCAGAAAGTTAATACTAAAGAGATTACTTACCCTCATTCACCATTGCGATAAACTCATCGAAAAGGTATCTGCTATCATGTGGACCCGGTGTACTCTCCGGATGGTATTGCACCGAAAACGCAGGCTTGCCCTTCACCTTGATTCCCTCTATAGAATGGTCATTTAGATTAACGTGCGTCACTTCAATATGATCCGCCTTCTTCACTGCTTCCGGATCTACACCGAAACCATGGTTCTGCGTCGTGATCTCGCATCTTCCCGTTACAAGATTCTTCACCGGGTGATTCAATCCGCGGTGACCATGATGCATCTTGAATGTAGCAATATCATTCGCCAGGGCGAGCAATTGATGCCCGAGGCATATGCCGAACACGGGCTTCTCCTCTTTCAAAATTTTCTTCAGCGTTTCGACCGCATACGGCATCGCCGCAGGATCGCCAGGACCGTTAGAAATGAAATAACCGCCCGGCTTGAAAGCCTTCACTTCCTCCAGGCTTGTCTTGGCAGGAAATACTTTCACAAATGCACCTCTCTCCACCATGCAATCTACGATGTGTTGCTTCACACCGTAGTCCATCACGGCAATCCTCGTAGCGGAATCTTTGTTTCCTCGCTCGTATGGTTGGGTCGTGCTCACCTGCGATGCGAGTTCGAGGCCATTCATATCGGGCGTCTTCGCCAATAACTTCTTCAACTCTTCGAGGTCGTTGATCTCCGAGGAGATGATGCAATTCATCGCCCCTTTCGTGCGAATATGGGCCACCAACGCCCTCGTGTCTACCCCTTCGATGGATACAATCTTGCTCGTTTTCAAATATTCTTGCAATGATCCCTGGGCGAGTTTCCTTGAGTATTGGTCTTCTAAATTTCTTCCGATCAGCCCGCGGATCTTAACGCCATCAGATTCGATATCCTCATCCTTCACTCCATAGTTGCCCACGTGAACCGTATTCATGATTAACACCTGGCCAAAATAACTCGGATCGGTGAACACCTCCTGGTAACCCGTCATGCCCGTGTTGAAACATATCTCTCCTGAAGTAGTGCCAATGGCTCCAAATGCCCTGCCATGGCAAACCGTACCATCGGCTAATAGAAGTACTGCTGGCTTTTGTTTTTCATTCATAGTGTAAACTTCAGTTTTCTTATTAAAAACAAATTGCGCAAAAGTAGTGAAATCTCATTAAACTCGAAGGAGGAATAGCCGTTTAAAGGTTTAAGGGTTTAACAGTTTAACGGTTCTTAATTCGAGGGCTCTTTAATGTTGGGAATCCTCAATTCCAAGAACGATTAAACCTTTAAACCATTAAACTATTAAACTTTCCTCCGCTGATTGTACTTCGTGCGAATGACGTCTTGAACATTCACCCCATTAATCTTACTCTCCAGCCATGAGATCACGTCGAGGTACGCAAATGCCCTTGTCTCGAGAGGATTTCCTTCGTATTGACGGAGGGTGCTAAGAAGTTTTTGGAATTCGGGTTTCAACGTACGAGCACCCACTGCAAATGACCGGCGAAGAAACTTGAACATCTCCTCCTCAACATGGCTCAGACTATCCATCCGGGCCATGAAGCGATAGACCGACTTTGTGAGATACTCCAGCAATTCAAAGTTTCCAAGCTCGTAATGGGCGATCAGATGGAGAAGCCGGGCATAACATTGCAAGTCTGTTCGAAGACTTGTCTTCTGGTGAATGATCTTACTTAGGTAGAGGACTGCTTTTTCATTGTTCCCACTTCCGAAATAGAGACATGCGATCTTATAATAAAAAACAAGCACCCGGTGCCTGTCAAGGTACAATTCGAACTCCTTCAATTTCTCTTCTATATGTGGCACCAACTTGAGCCCGTCGGTGAACCTCCCCTCCAGGAAGCACAAGTTGATCTTCGACGTATATAAATAGATGAAAACGAGAATGCGGTTGTTCTCATTCTGCGTCACCAGCTTTCGATGTGCGAACCGCTCAAACTGCTCAATAGTTTCCGCCAGCTTCTTCGGGTTGAGGAGATCGAAGTGCGCCCCCATCAGGTTGTGCATTCCTTTGATATAGTTTCCCGTTTCCACCTCGATCATCTCAGGTTGCTGGTTGAAGAGATCTACCCATCGTTGAGTATTCCGATAGTATTGGATAAAATCCTGGCGAATGAACGAGTACCAGCAATACGACTGGTAGAGATACAATCGCTCATAGAACCCAGTAGCCGCTTTCGCCTCCTCGGGCAGGTGGTTAGCCAGATATTCCTTCAACTCATTCTCATCCTTCCTGTTTCGGGCATGCCCATGTTGAATATACCAGCTGTAAAGCTGGAGAGACAGATTGGACAGCTTGTTTACCAGCGACAGTTGTGCGTTGACAGCATTAGAATCAAGGGAAAGTTGATCGGCCCTGTTCTGCATGCTGCGAGTGATAAACAACGCTTCGATCTTCTTCTCAAAAAATAACACCTGCTGCAGATATGTAAGCTGGTTATATGCTCTAGCGGTCTCCCTCATTCGGTCGAGTACCTTCAGGCTTTGGTGGTACAGGCCCTTATTGTACAGGATCCGGGCATGGTCCATCTGTTCGTGCAACTGGATGTCGATATTATTCTCATCCTTGATTATTCGGAGACTGGAGAGTATCTGCTTGTATAGGTTCGACTTGAGGTTGGATAGTTGCTGCTTGCTGATGGTCTTGTTTTTCCTCAATAATGCCGCCTCGTCGTAGTCACCCATTTTGTCAAGTGCATCAAAGAGCTGGATCACCTTGAGGTCCTCGGTGGCAGAGTTTCGCCGGGCAAAAAGCTTGAAATTGCGCTTCTCCGACTTTTCCAGCGACTTTATTAGCTGAAACAACGCATCTGTTGAACGGTTGGGCATCGTAATTCTCGTGGTTTAAACTCCTTAACTATCAATGCTTTCTGCTGATTCTGGCCGATTTCAACTGTGTAAAATCATGATCATTTTGGTTTCACTAGCCTTGATAAGTCCGGTAACTTGGGTGAGCAGGTCGTTTATACATCCTTTTCCATAGCAAGTAATACAAAAGTAAGCAGCCAGCTACTTATCACTACAATATATCAATTAATTATGTCCGACGGAAAAATCCACATCTTCGATACTACCCTTCGCGACGGCGAACAGGTGCCGGGTTGTAAACTCAATTCGCGGGAGAAGATTGAGCTCGCGTTGGCGCTTGAAGAACTGGGGGTTGACATCATCGAGGCAGGATTTCCCATTTCATCACCAGGCGATTTCTCATCCGTTAGAGAGATCAGTAAGGTAATCCGCAATGCAACAGTCTGCGGCCTTAGTCGCGCTGTCCAAAAAGATATCGAAGTAGCCGCCGATGCATTAAAAGGCGCTGCTCGCCCACGAATTCACACTGGTATAGGAACATCCGACTATCACATCAAAGCAAAATTTAATTCAAACCGCGAGGACATTTTAGAGAGGGCTATTCAATGCGTCAAGTGGGCTAAGAACTTCGTTGATGACGTTGAGTTTTACGCAGAGGATGCCGGTCGTACCGAAAATGAATACCTCGCAAGAGTAATCGAGGCAGTCATCAAGGCTGGAGCTACGGTTGTAAACATTCCCGATACTACAGGTTACTGTCTTCCGCACCAATACGGGGAGAAAATCGCCTACCTCGTCAATAATGTTCCCAATATCGATAAAGCAATCATCAGCTGTCATTGCCACAACGATCTCGGACTTGCAACGGCCAATTCTATCTCCGGTGTCCTCAATGGTGCCCGTCAGATAGAGTGTACTATTAATGGTCTTGGGGAGCGTGCCGGCAATACTTCTCTCGAAGAAGTGGTGATGATCCTAAAACAACATTTCGCACTGGGATATCATACAGACATAAAGACACAGCAATTGAATCCGATGAGCCGCCTCGTCTCCGATACGATGCGTATGCCCGTCCAGGCGAATAAGGCCATAGTTGGAAGCAATGCATTTTCACATTCATCAGGAATTCACCAGGATGGATTTCTCAAGGATGCGCAGACGTACGAGATCATCACTCCCGAAGAGGTCGGTGCGGATGGATCCAGGATTGTGTTGACAGCGAGAAGCGGACGCTCGGCGCTTGCACATCGTTTTCAGAAACTCGGACACCAGTACAATCGTAACGATATTGACGTTCTATATGTGGCTTTCTTAAAGATTGCCGATAAGAAAAAAGAGGTGGAGGATGCAGACCTCCAGTTGCTCGCTTCGAATTTCGAGCCGGCAACTATTACCTCATAAGATTTTCTCTTAAGCAGATAGTTTTGGAAGGCATGGTGTTTCTACACCATGCCAATTTTTAAAACACAACAATGGGAAAGACATTATTTGATAAGATATGGGAGAAACACGTCGTCAGGACAATCGACGGCGGGCCTTCCGTACTATATATCGACAAACATTTTATTCATGAAGTAACGAGCCCCCAGGCATTCGCGGGTTTAGATAAAAGAGGGATCAGGGTTCTCCGGCCTGAGCAGGTAGTAGCCACTGCAGATCACAACGTACCAACTATCGATCAGCACCTGCCCATCCGCGAAGAGTTGTCCAGGTTGCAGGTAGACAGGCTCAAAAAGAATTGTTCCGAACACGGAATCGAACTATATGGTCTTGGTCATCCCTACCAGGGGATTGTGCACGTAATAGGGCCCGAACTTGGAATCACGCAGCCAGGCATGACCATCGTCTGCGGCGACAGTCACACCTCCACGCATGGAGCTTTTGGAAACATTGCATTCGGTATCGGTACGAGTGAAGTAGAAATGGTATTGGCAACTCAATGCCTAATGCAGACGCGACCAAAGCTGATGCGGATAAATATTGATGGCACACTAAACGCCGGCGTGGTGAGCAAGGATATCGTGCTGTACATCCTTGCGAAAATTACGGCCAGCGGCGCAACGGGGTATGCGGTAGAATTTGCCGGATCGGCAATTCGTGCGCTTTCAATGGAAGCGAGGATGACGATCTGCAACATGAGCATCGAGATGGGTGCACGTTGCGGGATGATCGCTCCAGATGAGACTACGATCGAATATATGAAAGGAAGAAAATTCGCTCCAACAGGCGATGCCTGGATTGAGAAACTAAAATACTGGAAGGAATTATACAGCGATAAAGATGTGGTGTTCGATAAAGAGATCGAAATACGCGCGGAAGAAATTGAGCCGATGATTACCTATGGTACCAACCCCGGCATGGGCGTAGGAGTGACAGGACATGTTCCCAACCTCAGCGAAATAGAAGAAAAGGAGAAGCCCTCTTTCGAAAAATCTCTCGCCTATATGGGTCTTCAACCTGGGGTCAATATCAGGGGAAAGAAAGTTGACTATGTATTCATTGGCAGTTGTACAAATAGCCGAATCGAGGATTTGCGTATGGTGGCTTCTTTCGTCAAAGGAAAACACAAGGCGAATGACGTAGAGGTCTGGGTTGTACCTGGTAGCAAGCAGGTAGAAAAGCAAGCCATAGAGGAAGGAATCGATAAGGTGTTCGAAGCTGCAGGCTTCATGCTTCGACAGCCAGGCTGCAGCGCATGCCTCGGTATGAATGAAGACAAGATACCTGCGGGTAAGTATTGTATCTCTACAAGCAACCGCAATTTCGAAGGAAGGCAGGGACCAAATGCCCGTACGTTTCTGGCGAGTCCATTGACAGCCGCGTTGGCAGCGATTACGGGAAAGGTGGGTGATGTAAGAGAATATTACAAGAACAGGGAATTACTAATTGCTGGCCAGGAAAATTGATCAATAACAATGAGCAGACAGATTAACATAGTAAGATCATCGGCCGTTCCACTCAATATCGAGAATGTAGACACGGATCAGATCATACCTGCACGTTTCCTCAAGGCTACGAGCCGCGAGGGGTTTGGCAAGAACCTGTTCCGCGACTGGAGATTCGAGAATGATGATGATAACAGACCAAAGCCCGGGTTTCGATTGAACGATCCGACCTATGGAGGAAAAATATTGGTTGCTGCGAAGAATTTTGGTTGTGGCTCATCTCGCGAACATGCAGCCTGGGCGATCAAAGATGCAGGCTTCGATGTGGTCGTAAGCAGTTTCTTCGCAGACATCTTTAAGAATAATTCGCTGAATAATTTCCTGCTCCCAGTAACTGTGGGTGAAAAATTCCTCCAAACGGTTTTCAATGCGATCGAGACCGATCCAAAGACAGAACTCGAGGTCGATTTGCCATCACAGACTATCAGACTCGTTGGACCAGGATACGAACATTCGGAGGCAGAAAAATTCGAGATCAGTGATTATAAGAAGACTTGTCTTCTTAATGGATACGACGATATAGATTATCTATTGAGTGTAAAAGACGACATTCAACGATACGAAACAGAAAGGGCGATATAACTAAATAATACCCCCGCCACGGGACAGGATATGACAAAGAACATTACAATAATAGAAGGCGATGGAATAGGACCTGAAGTAACGAGGCAATCAGTGCTCGTGCTTGATGCTATCGCAGAGACTTTCGGTCACGAGTTTACCTATACCTATTGCTTAATGGGTGCGGATGCCATCGACAAGACAGGCAATCCGCTGCCGGATGAGACAATTGAATCCTGTCTTAACAGCGATGCAATCTTGTTTGGTGCGATAGGTCACCCCAAATACGACAACGATCCTTCTGCCAAGGTAAGACCTGAGCAGGGCCTTCTCAAACTCCGGAAATCATTGCAATTGTTTGCCAACATACGGCCGGTGACCACCTATCCGGCCCTTCATCATCTTTCCCCGTTGAAGACTAAAAACATCGAAGACGTGGATTTCATCATCTTCCGGGAACTTACTGGAGGCATTTATTTCGGCAAGAAAGAAGTGAACGCCGAGGCCACACAAGCTTCAGATGATTGTGTCTATACACGCGAAGAAATCGAACGGGTAAGCCACCTGGCTTTCCAATCGGCACGTACCAGAAGAAAAAAATTAACACTGGTCGACAAGGCCAATGTACTAGAGACCTCGAGACTATGGAGGAAGGTGGTTCAGGAGATTTCAGGACAATACCCCGACGTGAAAGTAGATTTTTTATTTGTCGACAATGCTGCCATGCAGATCATTCTCAACCCAAGGCAGTTCGATGTGATACTTACGGAGAATATGTTTGGCGATATTCTCAGTGATGAGGCAAGTGTGATAAGCGGATCGCTTGGGCTGTTGCCTTCCGCATCGGTAGGAAAAGGGAATGCATTGTTTGAACCCATCCATGGCTCATATCCCCAGGCGACAGGCAAGGACATTGCTAATCCTCTCGGCTCCATCTTATCGGCGGCAATGCTGCTTGAGCATTTCGGCCTCGTTAAAGAGGCGGCGCTTGTGAGAGAGGCAGTTGAGTGGACACTGCAAAATAGCTTCGTTACTAAAGACATCGATCCTGTGAACTTTTACTTCACCTCGACTATCGGTGAGTTAATTATAGATTATGTGGCTGGGAAAGTACCTGGATCGCTGAAAAAGGAGAATATCGAGTTGAGAAAATCGACTATCATTTGAGGACGGGGTGCGGGCTGGGAGTTTGAGAGTTTACAAGTTAATAGTTTAAAAGTTTAAGGGTTTAAAAGTTTAAAGGTTGTTTAATTCGCATCTGCATTATGCTAGGGAATTTTCAATATTCAAGAACTCTTAAACTTTTAAACCCTTAAACTCTTAAACGATTACGTCCGAAACCTGCTGAAAATTCAAAAATAAAATTGCTTGCCCAGTTCTTTTTTTACAATGGCGGGTGTATATTTACGAAGCATACACTCTTATGTCGAAGAACAAAGTATATAATGTGATCAGTCCTATTACCTCAGTTATTATTGTGGTGGTCATTATTATTTCTTCTTCACTAAGAGGTGGTGCATGGTAATAGAATTAAAAACTCAATATACAGCGACCCGCCTCCTAAAGGCGGGTCGCTTTTTTTTGACCTATAGACCGCCATGTAAAAACTGAAACCATAATCAAATAGAAATGACTCCTTACTATAACGACCATACAATTGTTTTTCTCAATGGCCAGTTCGTTAAGGCGACGGACGCCAAGATCGACCTGTACAGCCAATCTTTTCACTATGGCTACTCTGTATTCGAAGGCATTCGTTCGTACAAGACGGCCTCGGGTCAGACGAGGATATTCAAGGCCATCGAACATTTTGACAGGCTGGAACGATCCGCGAGGGCATTGAATATGCCCTATACGTGGGCACGACAGGAGTTGATCGACGCCACTTACGAACTTCTCTCGAAAAATGGATTATCGGACGCATACATCCGTCCGGTTATTTACGCACCTGCGAACATGAGTTTCACAAAAAATGCGGAGTCGTTTGTAGTGATTGAAACCTGGGAAATGAAGCCTTTTCTTGGAGATAAATTATTGCGGGTGATGACGAGTTCTTTTCAAAGACCAAATCCACAGGCGTTTAGGATACAGGCCAAGGCGACGGGTCACTATGTGAACAGCATCCTCGCCAGCCAGGAAGCAAAAGCCTGCGGCTTCGACGAGGCGTTACTACTCGACATAAATGGATTCGTAGCCGAGGGACCCGGCGCAAATGTTTTCTATGAAAAGGATGGAAAAATATTCACTCCTGCAGTAGGAAATATTCTTCCAGGGATCACCCGTGCCACTGTATTGGAGATC
The DNA here is from genome assembly GCA_014379965.1 of Chitinophagaceae bacterium. Lineage (GTDB taxonomy): Bacteria > Bacteroidota > Bacteroidia > Chitinophagales > Chitinophagaceae > VBAT01. Next base: position 6,951 of record JACMKU010000001.1, on the reverse strand, counting down.
TGCGAAGAAATCGGAATCCCTGCAACGCAAAGTCTCTTCACCTCGGACGAATTGAAGAATGCAGATGCGGCCTTTTACTGTGGCACGGCCGCAGAAGTGATCGGATGGGAACGGCTTGACGATACTGTATTCCCAAAACCATGGGATGAGACCGTAAGCAAAGTGATCCAGGATGCATACAAGCATAAAGTAATCGAAAAAGAATACACTTACTCATTACAAACTTCATGAGCGAATTAAATAAATATAGTAAGACGATAACGCAGGACCCTACGCAACCCGCTGCACAGGCAATGTTGTATGGCATAGGACTGACCGAAGAAGATCTGAAGAAAGCCCAGGTAGGGGTGGTGAGCATGGGATATGATGGCAACACCTGCAATATGCACCTCAATGAACTCGCAAGAGTAATCAAACAAGGAGTATGGGACAATGAGCTCGTGGGTTTGATATTTAATACTATTGGCGTAAGCGATGGCATCAGCAATGGAACCGAGGGTATGCGATATTCACTTGTTAGTCGCGATATCATTGCAGATTCGATAGAAGCCGTTTGCGGAGCGCAATACTACGACGCACTAATAGCAGTACCTGGATGCGACAAGAACATGCCAGGCTCCGTGATAGCGATGGGTCGATTGGACCGTCCTGCCATCATGGTCTACGGAGGTACCATTGCACCAGGGAAATTCAAAGGGGAGGATCTGAATATCATATCCTCATTTGAAGCTCTTGGCAGGAAGATGGCGGGCGAACTCAATGAAGAAGATTTCAAAGGCATAGTGATGAATAGTTGTCCTGGCGCAGGAGCCTGTGGCGGCATGTATACCGCAAACACAATGGCCGCAGCAATCGAAGCACTCGGAATGAGTCTCCCCTACTCTTCTTCGAATCCTGCGTTAAGCGATGAAAAACAAAAGGAATGTGCCGCTGCCGGCAAGGCCATTCGGCTTTTATTGGAAAAAGACATAAAGCCTTCGGACATCATGACGAGGAAGGCATTTGAAAATGCCATAACGATCATCATGGTCCTCGGCGGTAGTACAAATGCAGTTCTTCACCTGATTGCCATGGCCAAGAGCGTCGATGTAAAACTAGACCAGGACGATTTCCAGGAGATTAGCGACCGCGTTCCTGTGCTTGCCGACTTCAAGCCATCTGGAAAATATCTCATGCAAGACCTCCATGCGCATGGTGGAGTGCCGGCAGTGATGAAATACTTGTTGAGAAATGGATTGCTCCATGGTGAGTGCATGACGGTAACTGGAAAGACAATCGCGGAAAATCTCGAAGCCATCCCCGACCTGGATTTCAATACACAGAAGATAATTTACCCAATTGACCGCCCACTGAAAAAGACGGGACACCTCCAGATTCTCTACGGGAATCTAGCGAAGAAAGGAAGTGTAGCAAAGATCAGCGGTAAAGAAGGTGAAAAATTCGAAGGCCCTGCACGAGTATTTGATGGTGAGTTTGAACTCATCGCCGGCATAAATTCAGGTAAGATCCAACCAGGCGATGTAGTGGTGATACGACATGTAGGACCAAGGGGAGCTCCCGGCATGCCAGAGATGCTCAAGCCTACCTCGGCCATCATAGGTGCTGGTCTTGGAAAATCTGTCGCGCTCATAACCGACGGACGATTCAGTGGAGGTACCCATGGGTTCGTTGTGGGCCACATCACTCCCGAAGCATTTGAGGGTGGATTGATAGCTCTCGTCGAAGATGACGATATCATCAGGATCGATATCAAGAAAAATAAGCTAAGCCTAAAAGTGTCCGCCAGAGAAATCAAGAAGAGGAAGAAGGAATGGAAGAAACCAAAACTAAAAGCGACGAAAGGAGTATTGTATAAATATGCCCGCAGTGTAAAACCCGCAAATGAAGGTTGTGTCACCGACGAATGAATGTGACAGTGAAACTTTATAAACAGTAGCAGGTTGGATTAAAAACATTTTATGGATACAGTTCAAGAAATAAAGACTCCAGGCAAAGAGCACCCCGCCACTCCAGCAAAGGAAGTGAGAGAGGTTTCAGGTTCGGTGGCAGTGCTCGAAGCGTTGTTGGCAGAAGGCGTAGAGACCATCTTCGGCTACCCCGGCGGTGCCATCATGCCTATTTATGATGCATTGTATGACTATCGTGAGAAACTAAACCATATCCTCGTGAGACATGAGCAAGGTGCGATTCATGCTGCGCAGGGTTTCGCGAGAGTTTCACGCAATGTGGGGGTAGTATTCGCTACCAGCGGCCCGGGTGCTACAAACCTTGTAACTGGTTTGGCTGATGCCATGATCGACTCTACACCACTTGTCTGCGTCACCGGGCAGGTATTCGCGCATCTCCTGGGTACAGATGCCTTCCAGGAAACAGACGTGATTAATATCACTACTCCAATCACCAAGTGGAACTACCAGGTGACCGATGCCAGCGAGATCCCTTCGGTGTTAGCGAAGGCATTCTACATCGCTCGCAGTGGTAGACCAGGACCAGTGGTAATAGACATTACGAAGAATGCGCAAATTCAGAAATTCTCATATGCCGGTTACCAGAAATGCGATCATATACGCAGTTACCGACCCAAGCCTATCGTGCGTAAGAAATATGTCGAAGAGGCGGCAAAACTTATTAATGAGGCCGAAAGACCATTCGTGATCTTTGGTCAGGGGGTTATTCTTGGAAACGCCGAAGTTGAATTCAGGAAATTTATAGAGAAGGCGGGCATTCCCTCAGCATGGACCATCATGGGCATGAGCGCTATTCCCACTGACCATCCACTTGGTGTTGGAATGTTGGGCATGCATGGAAACTATGGCCCTAATGTATTAACTAACGAATGCGATGTATTGATTGCAGTGGGGATGAGATTCGACGATCGTGTTACTGGGCGACTGGATAAATATGCCAAGCAGGCCAAAGTCATCCATCTCGATATCGATCCATCGGAAATCGACAAAAATGTGAAAGCTACAGTACCTGTTTGGGGTGATTGCAAGGAGACACTGCCGATGCTCACCGCGCTCGTGGAACAGAAGCTTTATCCCCAATGGATACAGCGGTTTCGCGACTTCCAGCAGAAAGAAGAAGACCAGGTCATACACGAAGAATTGAATCCTTCCACTGATATACTGACCATGGGTGAGGTCATCAAGGAATTGAACGCCTTAACAAATGGTGATGCAATAGTAGTTACCGATGTTGGTCAACACCAGATGGTGGCTTGCCGCTATGCAAAATTCAACCAGTCGAAAAGTAATGTTACAAGTGGGGGTCTTGGCACCATGGGATACGCGCTTCCAGCAGCAATAGGCGCCGCCTTCGGAGATCCTTCACGACCCACAGTTGCAATCATCGGTGACGGCGGATTCCAGATGACGCTCCAGGAACTAGGAACCATTATGCAATTCAAACCACATGTAAAGATCATTATCCTGAATAACCAATTCCTTGGAATGGTAAGACAATGGCAACAGCTATTTCATGAGAAGAGATATTCATTCGTCGATATTACAAGTCCCGACTTTGTACAAGTGGCGAAAGGATTCGGTATTCCAGGAAAAAGCATTTCGAAAAGAGAAGATCTTAAACCGACTCTCGCGGCGATGCTCAATGAGCCGGGCAGTTTCCTTCTCGAGGTGATGGTTGGTAAGGAAAATAACGTTTTCCCAATGGTTCCGCAGGGACGAGGGGTAGCAGAGATCGTTTTGTGTAGAGAAGATGTATAGAATGTAGAATCTAAAAAGTAAAAATGTCGACATGCTAAAACAAGAATATACGATAACGGTATACACCGAAAATCAGATTGGTTTGCTCAACCGCATAGCGATCATTTTTTCCAGGCGTAAGATAAACATTGAAAGTCTAAACACATCCCCTTCCGAGGTGGACAGCGTTCACAGGTTTACGATAGTGATCAACGAGACCGAGGAAGTAGTTAGAAAACTCTGCCGCCAGATTGAGAAACAAGTTGAGGTATTAAAAGCATATTACAATACGCTGGACGAAATCGTATGGCAGGAATTAGCACTTTACAAAGTGCCGACAGACATCATCGCGGAAGAAGTGAAAGTAGAAAGATTACTCCGTGAATACGGTGCAAAGGCGATAGTGATAAGGAAGGACTACACCGTGTTCGAGGTGACGGGTCACCGCGAGGAGACCGACAATCTCATCAAAGTACTCGAACCCTATGGGCTGATCGAGTTCGTGAGGAGTGCACGCGTTGCCATCATCAAGGACAGCGACGGCTTCCATGAAAAACTGAAGGAATTTGAATACCGGGAACCTGGGGAAGACGCATCGGAGAACGAATATTTGAACGAAAATGAAAAAGTATTTAGCATGTAGATCGGTAACATAAGTCCCAGGTCATATATCCCGACTGCAAAAAATAATAATAACCAAAAACAAAAACAAATAACATGGCAAAGCTCAACTTCGGCGGCGTGGAAGAAAACGTTGTGACACGGGAAGAATTCCCACTAAGCAAAGCACAACAGGTGTTGAAAAACGAAACGGTGGCTGTGATAGGTTACGGTGTGCAGGGCCCCGGCCAGGCATTGAACCAAAAAGACAATGGCATCAATGTAATCGTAGGCCAACGTAAAAATTCTAAAACCTGGGACAAAGCCATTCGGGATGGATTCGTACCCGGTGAGACGCTGTTTGAGATCGAAGAGGCTTTAGAAAGAGGAACAATCATCTGTTATCTACTTAGCGATGCCGCGCAGATTGCACTATGGCCAACGGTGAAGAAACATCTCACACCAGGCAAGGCTCTATATTTTTCACACGGATTCGGTATTACGTTCAACGAACAAACAGGAATTATTCCTCCAAAAGATGTTGACGTATTCCTGGTCGCTCCGAAAGGATCAGGCACTTCACTTAGAAGGATGTTCTTGCAGGGACGTGGCCTCAACAGTTCCTACGCAATATTCCAGGATGCAACCGGCAACGCTTTCGATCGCGTAGTGGCGCTTGGCATCGCCGTCGGAAGCGGATATCTATTCGAAACGGATTTCAGGAAAGAAGTGTACTCTGACCTCACTGGTGAAAGAGGAACATTGATGGGAGCGATCCAGGGAATATTCGCAGCGCAATATGAGGTGCTTAGATCCAAAGGTCATACTCCCTCAGAAGCATTCAACGAAACGGTTGAGGAACTCACCCAGTCGTTGATGCCTCTTGTCGCTGAGAACGGAATGGACTGGATGTATGGAAACTGTTCCACTACAGCCCAACGCGGTGCACTCGACTGGTGGAAGAAATTCCGTGATGCTACACTTCCAGTATTCAATGATTTGTATGAGAGCGTTGCTTCAGGGAAAGAATCACAGCGTTCGATCGATTCGAATTCTCAGGCCGACTATCGCGAGAAACTGGAAGTTGAACTGAAAGAACTCCGCGAAAGTGAATTATGGCAAGCCGGCAAGACCGTGAGAAGTCTTCGCCCTGAAAATCAGAAATCAGCGGTCGTTAGTGAAGGAAGTTCATCTACAAAGGAGGTGTTTAGGAAACAAACACTGAAAGGGGAAAAGATTGGATGATGACGTTTAACGTTTAAGAGTGTAACGTTGAACGTTCTGTGATTTGAAATTTCAATAATGATTATAAAATGAACCAGCAGGGACATAAGGAAATTACGGCTAGTGTATCAGCCAATAAAAGTGGACCATGGGCTGAGTTGAAATTTGCCGAGGCTACAGAGCGATTGAGACCGATCGTGCATCATACGCCCCTGCAATTGAATTTGAATCTTTCGAGGAAATATCAATGTAATGTTTATTTGAAGAGAGAGGATTTGCAGGTAGTGAGATCCTACAAACTCCGGGGAGCCTATAACATGATCAGCAGCTTGCCCAGGGAGCAGGTGATGAAAGGTGTGGTATGTGCAAGCGCGGGCAATCATGCCCAGGGTTTCGCATATAGTTGTAAGAAGCTGGGGATAAAAGGCGTTGTCTTCATGCCTACGATTACTCCGAAGCAGAAAGTCAACCAGACCAAGATGTTTGGAGAGGATAAGATTGAGATAAAACTCATCGGCGACAATTTCGACGAGTGTGCCGTAGCCGCGAAGCAGTACACAGAGCAGCATGAATTGACATTCATCCCGCCTTTCGATGATCATCGTATTATCGAGGGTCAGGGTACTGTAGCTGTCGAGATTCTCGAAGACCTTCAGAATATCGATTATGTATTCGTCCCCGTTGGTGGTGGCGGACTAAGTGCTGGTGTGGGTTCCTATTTCAAATTGTTTTCACCGAAAACAAAAATCATCGGGCTCGAACCTGAAGGCGCTCCCTCAATGTTTGAAGCCTTGAAGAAAGGAGAACCTGTATACCTCGAAACTATCGACAGGTTCGTTGACGGTGCGGCTGTAAAGAGAGTAGGCGACCTTACCTTCTCCATTTGCAAAGATGTGCTCGACGACATGAGGCTAGTTCCCGAGGGAAAAGTATGTACGACCATCCTGAAGTTGTATAATGAGGACGCGATAGTAGTGGAGCCGGCTGGTGCACTCTCGATCGCGGCCTTGGACGATTTCAGGGAAGAGATCAAAGGAAAGACGATCGTATGTATCGTCAGCGGAAGCAATAACGACATTGACAGGATGCAGGAGATCAAGGAACGCTCTCTGCAGTACGAAGGTTTGAAACATTATTTACTGATCAATTTTGCGCAGCGTCCTGGAGCATTAAAAGAGTTCGTGACAAATGTGCTTGGGCCGACAGATGATATCACCCGATTCGAGTACATGCAGAAGACGAATAAGGAAAATGGTCCTGCACTCGTTGGTGTCGAGCTACAGTCAAGAGATGACTACGAATTGCTGCTGTTGAAGATGCAGTCATTTAAAATTGATTTTACTGAGTTGAATAAGAACGATACCTTATTTGGGTACCTGGTCTAAATGTGTTTAACGTTTAAGGGTTTAACGTTTAACGTTCT